>NZ_CP036343.1:5929356-6209356 GCF_007746795.1 Gimesia algae | reverse complement strand
CACCACAGTTCCCTTAAAGACCATTTCCACACGGTCAACGTAACCTTTGACGCTCACCGTCTGAAACGCACACTGTCGCGGCACGCTGTAATCCACGTTCTCAAACCGGGCGAACTGATACTTGTTGACCTTTACTTCCCGGCGGATGCACGGATCAAAGCGGTGCCTGGGCAACCCGGCGGCGTTTTGTTTGTCCTGTTCCAATCGTGTGCCGATGGTTTCTGTCTTACCACTACTGAGACGCTGCTGTTCCTGGAGGCAGCATTGCCGAAGATAGTTGTTGAGTTCCTCGAAATCTTCCATCTTGGGAACCGGAGTCGACCATTTCCGCTGCAACGTCTTCACGCGATTCTCAACGACCGGTTTTTCGTTCCCGCTGGCCGGCAGGCAGAACAGTGGTTCAAAGACATAATGACTTGCCAGGGCTGCATAACGTTGGTTGATTTTGCGACTCCGCCCGCTGAGCACCGCGTCGGCTACCGTTTTCGGGTTGTCCCACCAGACTTCTTTGGGAACGCGATCAAAATACTCGAACGCCTGCACCATGCCTTCCAGAATCGCTTCGGTCCGTTCCGTCGGTAGAGCGATCACAAAGGGGGCGTTGGAATACGACCAGACCAGAATCAACACTGAAACCCGTCGTCGTCCGTCGGGAAAATCGACATAAATCTTGCCGAAGTCGGCTTCCAGCCGTTGGCCCGGTTGGTGATCAAGCGGGATGAATGTTTCACGTTTATTGGTTCGGTGCTTCCGCACGAATCGACAAACTGCATCGTAACCGCCGAGATAGCCGTGCTCGTCCCGCAGTCGCTCAAAGATTCGTTGTGCTGTGTGCCGCTGTTTGGGTGGTTGCGATTCATCATCGGCGAGAATCTGTCGGATGGTCTCATGGAAGGGGCCCAGTCGGGGAGCCGCCTGAGTCTGGCGCTGCGAATATTGTTGCGGTTGCCCTGCACCGTGTAATACTTCGCGGATCTTTCGCCGTGAATGATGAAATGTCCGAGCGATTTCCCGGATGCTCATCCCGTCGCGATGAGCACGCCGTATACGTCCGTAATCGTCCACCGTAAGCATCCTTCACCCCGAAACTGAAGGTCAAAAGCCTCCAGTATCAGGAACTTGCTACGATGGGTCCATTTTACGCGCCAATAACTCCCCCAAAGTGGGTCCGCTTTGCACGCCAATCTCCAGGGGCTGCTGAATACGAGAGCTGGACGTGGTTATCCACCGATATTTCAGGCATTGGACATCGATATTGATGGCGCAATTCAAACGGGGCAACCAATCACATTTGAAACCACTCGGATAATGCTGGAATTGGGAGCTGATCCAAAATTAAAAGATCAGAGAGAACGGACACTGAGAGAATTCACGCAAAATTATGGAGACTCAGTCGTTTGTGAATTCGACAGATTCGTTGCACCACTCCTGCAGGAGTAGAACTCTGAGAATGAACTAACTTCCTGATACCTTCCCCAGTGTCTCTTCCAGGTATTGTTTCAATACCCTGCTGTTCGGCTCAATGTCAAATTGTTCTTCAACCGTATTTCTACCTCGCAGGCCTACCGACTTTCGCAGTTCGGGTGAGTCCAGCAACTGTCGCAGTGATTCATACCATTCTTCCTCCGTACTGGCGGAGAAACCGTTCTGGCACTGATCGATAATATCTGCGTTGACCCCCACTGGTGACGCGACGGCCGGGATTCCCAGGGCCATGTATTGCAGCAGTTTTAAGCCGCATTTGAAGCGGGACCATGCATCGTCTTCCAGGGGCATGATGCCGATGTCGAAGGCAGACAGGTCCTGGTATTCCGTTTCTGGACGCCAGACCACGTGCCGCACTTCAATTCCGTCCAGCACGAGCGCCGCAATGGGATCGGGAGTGGCGGAGATGATACAGAGGACGAATTCAAATTGTTCCGCCAGTCGCTGCAGTGCAGGGACAACCAGTTTGAGATTCGGGATGTTCGTATCCAGGCCAGTCCAGCCAATGACCGGCTTAGCTGGCGGGAGCTGGCTGTAGTCTTTGACCGGATATTTGCTGGCGATCACGGACGTGGGCAGGAGTCGAACCCAGTCATTGTGTTTTTGGGCTTCTTCGAACAGATTCTGATTCCCGACAATCAGCAAATCTGCTTTCGCAGCGAGTACGCGAAACTTTTCCGGATATTTAAGAAAAATTCCATCATCGATATCCAGTACCGTTTTACCGGGGAGCCCCATGAACAGGAGCTCCAGGTTAAAGCTCTTGTGATCAAAGAGTTCCCGTTCGATGAATACGATATCAAATCGTTTCAGTCGGGCATAAAAATAATGCAGATAGCGGGTGTTCCGTTTCAGCAGGTAGCTGAGTCGATAGCCCAGCCAGCGGATATGCTCATATTTTTCGGGATAACTGGCCAGCACCGTGCATTCGATCCCCGCCTGCCGCAGAAAAGGCAGATAATTCAAAACGCGAAACCGGGAGGAAGGGACATTTTTCCCGGAGATCAGGAACAGGACGCGCATGAAGTCTCTCTTCAGTCAATCGAACTCTGGTGTGTACTGACGTAGATGGTTGTCGTTCTACTGATGATACACTTTCCTGACAAAGAAACCAGTCGTTTGATTGCTGGTACCATTGATTGAGAGCAGGGCTGTCAGTTTAGTTAACGGTCTGACCAGTTTCTGGATCGATCGACAAATTCAGTCGTTCATCGGCGTAGGTGTAGAAGAAGAAAGCATACATCATTTCGTGATAGGTTTGCGGTCCGTTTCTGACACTGGTAGTGGGATCCGGATTGAAGGGGTTAAATGCAGAATTATCATAATGCGCAATCGCTTCGATGCGGGTTCCTGCTGGAAAAAAGTGCCTCTGGTCTTTCCAGAGGTATCCAATCTGCCAGTCAAAGCTGTAATTGGGGATGACCAGCAGCGATTCGTCTTTCCCGTCGGGATAATGTGCCAGAAATGACAGGTCTTTGCCCCGCAGATGCATATGAGCAAACAGGCCGATGCCATGTGCATCACGATCAAGTGTTTTCGAATTACTCACTTCATAATGAGGCGCGCCAGGGGGAATCGTGAATTTCGTGTTCCTGATAATCAGAAATCGATAGCGTTTCTGAACTTTGTCTGTCACATATTTAAAGCCTACGGAAATCTTGCATCGTTCCGGTTTTCCGGTAGAGGTGTAATGGATCTGCAAAGCCAGGGCACTTCCTTTAGGGATCAGTATCCCCAGTTCTTTCGGAAGTACAGTCGGACCCGATCCCGGGACTTTGCCTGTGATGAAATTGGACTCATCCCATTTCTTTGTCAGGCTGACTGCGGCCATATTGCAGTGATGCAGGACACTGGGATTATCGGGACGAATCTGGATGGCGGAGATCCAGGTATCTTCGGGGAAAATATAAGGCAGCACTGTATAGCGATACGGAATATAACCATCAGCGGGAAGCGTATGGGTTTCCAGCATGCTGATTTCCAGATCTGGTTTGCCAATCAACCATTTCTCTTGAGCAGGAGCAGGGGCGGGCGTGGGGTTTTCAGGTTCCTCTCCGGCTGGCATCCCTGCCTGATACCAGTCGGCAATAAGAGTGCGTTCTTTCCGGGACATACTGCGGTGATTGGCAAATTCTGCATGTGAACTGCCTCCATACCAGGGAGGCATCCGCTGTTCCTGAACAACCTCAGCAATCATCGCCCCGTTATTGAGGACTTCTTCCAGTGTCGTTAAGGCAAACGGCGCTTCTGTCTGGGGACGATGGCAATCGAGACAATGTTTTTTAATGAGTGGTTGAATGTCTTCATAGTAAGTGGTTGATTTCACAGTATGGCCGACTGCGTGCGAAGTAATAATGCAGCCATCCACATTGGTTTCAGGAATTTTAACCGGCCCGTTCTTAAGGACTGCCTCAATCGCATTTATAAGATTATTTTCTGTTGGCTGCGGAAGAGAGCCACCAATCCGGTACTGATCATCAATGCGACCGCGATATTGCAGTTTGAAATCAGAATCCAGTACAGCCACTTCAGGTGTTCGTTCCAACCCCAGAGCATTCTCAGAGTGGCTGCGGAGATCCTGCACATTGGGAAATGGAATATCGTGGACGATTGCATATTCAGCAATTTCCCGGATCGAATCAGAGGGACCAGTATGTAATGCAATGAACTGAACTCCCTGAGGTCTGTATTGCTGTTCCAACTTCTTCAGTCGGGGTAGATAGCGTTTCACCAGCGGACAGGTCGTGTTGCAGGCGATCACTACGAATGCTTTCTGGTTTTTGAAATCATGCAGAGATCGAGTCAGATAACGAATATCTTTAAACTTAAGTGGTCCAGCCTGAGCCCCCGGCTGTGGTTTCACGGACTGCGGTTCATCTGCGGGGATTTTTTCAATGCTACCTGCAATGAAGAAGCCGAGGAGCAGAAGAATGAACTGTTTGCGCAGAGGAGTTAGATGCATTAACGGAATCCATTTGTCAATCGTTTACAGACAAAGACATATCAGTGTTGAATACTTAAAAGCATACCCGCCAAGTTGAATATTCGTTTCACAGAATTGCTGTCGTTGCGATTATTCTTGTGGTTGAAGCCATTATGCCTCAGAATGATGTCTATCGACAGCTGACTTCGTACTCAGGTGCATTGTACTGTTCTGGAACAGGGAAACGATAATGAAGTTCTCAAGAAGGCAGTTTCTGAACGTAAGCGGTGGTGCAGTCATAGGTTCCTGCCTGGGAAGTTTGTCTCTGACTGTCGCGAGGGACGCGGAACGGCAGGTGGAAAAATCGCTGGACCGTCAGCTGGGGATCACAACTTCCTCCCTGGCTTATCAACTTTCTCCGCGGGCGAAAGAAGATCAAATCACCCTGCTGGAACTGCCTCGGATTATGCGAGACGAGCTGGGGATGACAGTCATTGATCTGAATACTTCCACGCTGGCTTCAACCGATCCGAAGTATCTCGATCAGGTACGCTCTGCCGCAGACAAGGCAGGTTGTGTCTTGACCAACCTGAAAATGAATCAGCCAAAGCTGGATTTGAACAGTCCTGATGCTGCGGTTCGAAACAAGGCTCTGGACAGCTATAAAGCATCCATCAATGTGGCTTCTCATCTGGGTTTAAAGTGGGCGCGCCCACTGCCACTAGTATCGAAGCCCGATATGAAAATTCACGTGGACAGTTATCGAGAGCTATGTGAATACGGCGCGGAAGGCAATGTCCAACTGCTGGTCGAAAATTATGGCTGGATGCAGAGCGACCCATGTTCTGTTGTGAAATTGGTAAAAGCAATTGGAAAAAATGTCGCCGCCTGTCCAGACACGGGAAACTGGGACAGTAACGAACTCCGCTACGCCGGGCTGGAGCAAACGTTTCCCTTCGCCGTCACATGTGATTTTAAGGCGAGACAAATCGGCCCCAAAGGCGAACATCCGCGGTATGACCTCAAGCGTTGTTTTGAGATTGGCTGGAAGGCCGGTTTCCAGGGCCCGTGGTGTTTCGAGCATGCCAATCCGGATCGGAAAGCGTTGTTCAAGGAACTCCTGTTACTCCGCGAAACGCTGCAGACCTGGATGAAAGAAGCAGCGAAGCAGTCCTCCGGATCATGAGAGAAGAAATGCGTTCGCTGCCAAATTCTGATTGACTTTATCTTTTTTAAACAGGTGTCAGGGTAAGGGGGTTTCCTGGTAAGAGGTTTCAATCCATTTCCCTTTTTTCTTAACCCACGACTCCAGAATCTGGACATGCTTTGCCAGTGTTTTTCCTTTAAAAGTTCCCTCAATCTGAGCTTCGTATCGAATCAGGGCGGTGCGGGGAGTGGGATGAACTATGGTTTTAGGATTCGCTTTGAAAAGAGTCAGTTTGAGTTCCGGCAGTGCTTTCAGTTGATCTTCCTGGGTGAAAAACTGGTATGATGGCGAAATCGACATGTGCAGAGGGTCGGTCATGCTGCGGATGGTTTCTTTGTCCCGTTTGGAAAATGCTTCATCGAGGGTTTTTACCGCTTTCAACAATTCCGCGTCTGCTTCTTCTGCAACAGCGGAACTGGAGAGAATGCAGCAACTGAGAATGGCGAACAGGAAGGATCGGAGGAGCATTAGAATTCCTTTCAAGAGAACAGGCGAAGTGTGAAATATGACTGCTGATAATATAGCCTCTGGATGTAATACCCGGACAGTCGAGTTGACAGGAATTCATGACAATTTCAAGAACGCTGAATTGTCAGGTTTCAGATTACCTGATATCTGCTTTGCACTAATCCGTTGGGAAAAGTATGCGTCTGGAGATGCCTGAGTTTGATGTCTGTATCTGCTTCACCAAATAGAGGAATACCGGATCCGATCAGAACTGGAATGCGGGTGATGATGAGTTCGTCTATCAGTCCCGCTTTCAGAAAACCCTGAATCGTTTTCCCCCCATCAACGTAAACATGCTGAAAGCCCTCTTCTGAAAGTTTCTCAATCAGTTCGGCGGGAGTACAGGATGATGATTCGACTGTATCTGATACTTTACTCGGGATGGAAACGGTTTGGCTACTGAGAATAATCATTCTTTTGTCACCATAAGGCCAGTCGCCTTCAAAAGAGAGCACCGTTTCAAAAGTCTTGCGTCCCATGACGAGAATATCAATGGAGTCCATGAACTCATGGTAGCCGTAGTCTTCTCCTTCCGGGGCATCAGCGCTCTCGATGCCGGGTAACCAGTCCAACGCTCCGTTGTTGCGGGCGATAAAACCATCCAGGCTGGTGGCGATGTAAACAGAGACTTTCACAATGGACTCCTATGCAATCAATCAGCTCAGAGGTTTTCGTCAGGTTGGATGGGAGGCTGTTCTTCCGCTACGGAGTAGTCACGCTCTTCAATCGGGGGATGTCCCAAGGGGCCAAAGGTGCCAAATTCTTCACATTGATCCTCTCCTGGAATGAAAGTGACTTCAATCCCGGAATCAGTCACATCGCAGCGATGAAAACCGAACCGGGTATCTGCTTCGGGCCAGCGTTCACTCAATTGCCCGGTGTTGCCGGCTGCCTGGGTACGGTAGACGCGAATTCCGTCTACGTGTTGTACGGGGCGTCCTGTATGCACGTGACCGCAAAACAGGATTTCGACTTTCGCTGCTTTGAGAATTTGCCATAATCGCTGACGATGCGGGGGATCAATGGAAAAGTACCAGTTATCATACTGATCGCCGTCGGTCAGATCCCACGCCGGTTCATCCGGTTGCTCCATGAATGGCCAATAATGCATGACGACGACATGCTGTTTCGCCGGGGGAAGATCAGGCAGACGCTCCAGAAAACGCCAGAAGCGTTGTTCGTGCGGCAGTCCCGTGCCGGCAACGGCTGCATAAAAACCTGTGAAGCGTATCTCGCGATGTAGAAAAGACCACTGCAGCGGACCGAAGTAATTGCTGAAGAGGTCCAGACGTTTCGCCGTCATATTCAGATCGGGATCGTTCCAGCCAAGCCCTTTGGGGTCCCAGCGATGTTTGACTCCGGTCTGCGTGGCGTGTTTGTTGCCGACATCCATATTGCCGGGAATCACAAATGTGGGGAAGGGGAGTGTGTCCAGATCCTCACGCGCCTGTTGATATTCAAATTCATGGGTATCCCCATCCCGTGTCAGATCGCCGCCATGCAACAACAGGTCGGCATCAATGGCCGCCATCTGCTGTTTGATGGCGGCCCAGCGTTTATTAATGGCGGGGCGAAATCGATAAGAACGGGCTGTCCCCATGTGACTGTCATTGACATGCAGAAAGATCCAGGGAGGAGCTGATCGATTCATGGTTAATCTGTTTCCCTCTAAAGTTCGTACGAGTCCGGGCGCAAACGGCAGTGAAGAAATAGGGGCTATCAAGCACCGGAATAACGGAACGTTATTTTATAATATCATCCTAAACTCTGCAGGACGTCAGAGACAACCAGTGGGGACGTTTTCTGGACGACAGGTTGGCCTTTTGTTTTTAGCTGATCAGGAAACGGTTCTGTTTGAACTTGCACTGACAGGTGGCTGGAAACGACAATGAGTGACAGGCACAGATCACAGGTAAAAGTGCGATGGAGTTACTCGATCCCTGACAGTGATGAATTTTTTATGGAGGATGATAAAGAACATGGTTTGTACACACTTGAAAGAACTCTATCAGTTTTGTGAACAGAATCAGTTGAAGCTGGGAGGCTCTGACCTGATTCATGTGATCTGTAAACAATGTGATCAGGAAGAAACCTGTCCGTCCACGTTGATGGACGAATACGATTCCAGACATCCTGAAGAATCAGAGACTGTAGAATCGAAAACGAAAGATAATCAGACTGACTGATTAACGAATCATAATGCAGGATGGACTGGGGATTTCTACCGGATCTCCTGTGGGAGAGAGTTTTCCTGTTTCGTCGTCGATCTGGAAGACAACGACATTGTTACCAGGCATATTGGCACAGATCAGAAATTTTCCGTCTGCCGTGACAGCCAGATTCTGTGGACCTTTACCCAGACTGGGGGCGATTTCTATCAGTGTCAGCTTTCCCTGCTCATCCACTTGGTAAGCGGCGATACTGTCATGTCCGCGATTCGTGCCATACAGGAATTTACCATCGGGAGTAAATTTCAGGTCTGCACAGTGGCTGGTGCCAGTAAAGTCTTCCGGCAGCGTCGAAATGGTCTGTCCTTCGATGAGCAGGCCCGATTCGGGATGGTAATCGAATTCCGTGATCGAATTTTTCAGTTCGTTGATCACATACATCTGCTTCCCATCAGGATGGAATGTCAGATGACGGGGACCAGCGCCGGGGATGGTTCGCACGAAAGGCTGTTCTGCCGGAGTCATTTTTGCTGTCTGGGGATCGAGTTGATAGGCGAGGATTTTATCGAGTCCCAGATCGGCAGCGAACACAAACTTCTCATCAGGGCTGATCACACTGCAGTGTGCATGTGGCTCTTTCTGACGTTGAGGATTGACACTGGAACCAGTGTGTTGAATAAACGTTTTGGGTTCACCAAGAGAACCATCTGCTTTAACGGGCAGAGAGGTGACGCTGCCAGTTGTGTAATTGGCAACGACAACAGCTTTGCCTGACTTATCGATATCGAGGTAACAGGATGCTGTTCCCAGGGAAGATTGTCGGTTGAGCAGCTTGAGTTTCCCGGTGCGACCTTCCAACGCGAAAGCGGAAACAAATTCATTGTCTTTCCCACTGAATTTCCCTGGAGCATGAATGGAATATAGAAATTTGTTATCGGGAGAAACCGCCAGAAAAAAAGGATGTTCCACATCTGAGGTGCGTTCTACCAGCTTAAGTTCACCAGTCTTTGGATTCATCTTATAGGCATGGATGGCCCCCTTTTCCCCAGGGGCAAATGCGGATATGAAAACCAGAGGCTCTTCAGAGGCAGCCACGGTCACATTACCGAAGGCGATGCCAGCCACGATGGGGAACAGAAAAAAAACTTGCTCGTAAGACATGCGAAACTCCCAGGCAGGTGGACAGTGGTGGATAAATCGGTGATGTTAAAAATCTGATCAGGCAGATATATCTGCTACCAGACGTTGGTTTAATAGCGCTGTTTTGTATTATCAATTTCACAGGACCAGGCATCAATCCCACCCTGCATGCTTTTGACATTCGTAAATCCCTGCTGCTGCAGCCAGGTGGCTACCTGCAGACTGCGCATCCCATGATGACAGTAGACAATGATTTCTGCCTCACGTTGATCTTCCAGTTCAGAAATGCGATCCTGGATTACACTCATCGGCAGCAATTGCGCTTCAGGAATATTGACCAGAGTGTGTTCGTCCTGCTCGCGACAGTCAAGCAGCAGGAAGGGGTTGCCGGAGTCAAGTTTCGATTTGACTGTCTGGCAGTCAGTTTCCAGGGAGTGCATCAGGTTCTCAGTTCCTCTATCAGGTTCGTTACGGATTTTGTATGTAGTCGTTGTTTATTTTGTCGATGTTGTTTTCAGGGTCGGGGGGACGGGATGATCAACTTTCGCAGCGGAACGCTGGTTGGCTCCCGGGCGATTGGTATCTCCCAGATCAGCGCGGGCTTTTTCAGCCAATGACATCAACTCTTTGACGATTTCAGGGTGCTGGTCTGCAACATTGTGTTCCGAACTGGTATCGGTGACCACGTTGAACAGCAGCGGTTGAGAGCCTGCCCCTTTTTTGAAATGTGGATGGCGGCTGAATTCTTTCAGAGGGACGAATAATTTCCAGGGCCCTTTGCGGACTGCCTGCAATTGCTCCATCGCATAATAGTAAAAGCCATCGTAGGGAGTTTTCGCGTCTGCTTCCCCCAGCATCAGGGGGCGTATGTCATGGCCATCTATGATCCGATCCGTAGGGACTTTTCCACCGGAGAGTCTGGCAAATGTGGGGAGTAGATCCATTGTGGTTGCCAGTTCTTCACACACGGTTCCCGCAGGGACCATTTCAGGCCACCACACGATGGTGGGCACGCGGAATGCCCCTTCTGCGGTTGTGTAACCTCGACCATTTAATGGTTTGTTCGTACCTCGTTCTGTACTGTTCATATCTCTGGCCATGGGAGAGCCGTTATCTGAAGTCCAGATCACAAGCGTGTTCTTGTCGATACCCAGTTCGACAAGCTTGTCCAGAATCTGTCCGGTAGACCAGTCGAGTTCTTCGATGCTGTCACCCCAGGGACCGTTTTTACTTTTCCCCCGGAAGGCATCACTGGCGAAGGGCTTGCTGGTACTGCCGGGCATGGCCTGTGGGAAGTAGAGGAAGAAGGGTTGGTCTTTGTTCTCCTCGATGAATTCGACTGCTTTCTCGGTATAGTCTTTGGTTAATAAATTTCTGTCGACGCCTGCTTCGATCACAGTATCGTTCAACATGACGGGCAGGGGGGGCCAGTTTTTGCCATCCAGTCGATCGCCGAGGCGTTGACCAACTGCCTGTGTCATATCATCGCTGTAGGGGATTCCATAAAAGTAATCGAATCCCTGTTTCGTGGGCAGAAAGGGCGGCTGGTCTCCCAGATGCCATTTCCCGATCATGCCGGTTTTGTAACCCTGTTTTTTCAGTACTTCGGCAACGGTGATTTCACCTGGATTTAATCCATAAGGTGAAATGGGACGCAGCACCTGGCCGTCACGTGGATTCCAGTGCATGCCGACCCGCTGGGAATAACAGCCGGTCATGATGGAGGCACGCGAGGGAGTACAGACACCAGCCGTCACACAGAAATGAGTAAACTTGCGTCCTTCCCTTGCCATACGATTCAGGCAGGGAGTACGGTTTACAGTGGAACCAAAGGGTTCAATATCACCATAGCCAAGATTGTCGCAGAAGATGACGATTAAGTTGGGTTTCTTT
Organism: Gimesia algae; assembly: GCF_007746795.1. NCBI lineage: Bacteria > Pseudomonadati > Planctomycetota > Planctomycetia > Planctomycetales > Planctomycetaceae > Gimesia > Gimesia algae. Next base: position 6,198,033 of record NZ_CP036343.1, on the reverse strand, counting down.
TTGGGGGGAGCGGCAGACGAAGCTTGCGGGGTAAGAGTGAATAGCAGTCCAGCCAGACAGAGTAACTTGATTAATGGTTTCACTGCAGCATCCTTAATAAATGTCTTTATTGGCTTCTGGTGAATAACCGGGGCATGCAGGTGGTGAACGCAGGAGAAATCAATGCCGTCAGTTCGGTCGTTTATTCTTTAATAGTAAATGTTACACTGACTGTTTCCAAAATAAAACCGGACAAAGTATGAAATGGATTGTGTATCACGGCAGGTTTCGCATAATAAATAACTGATGCTTTGCGTCCCACAGATGAAACTTACACCACGAGGATACCCGGTAACGTGACAGAAGAACAAGCAATAAGTGTCAAGCCACACTGGTGGCAGCGGATTGGTCCCGGGCTGGTGACTGCCTGCGTTGTGATTGGTCCGGGCAGTATTTTGACCAGTTCTAACCTGGGAGCCAAAGAGGGATACAGCATGATCTGGGTGGTGCTGGTCTCCGTAATTTTCATGCTGGTCTATACCTCACTGGGAGCCAAGTTGGGGACAGTGACTGATGAATCCACGTGCACACTGCTTGCAAAAACGGTGGGGCGCCCCTTAACGGTACTGATTGGCTGCGGCGTGTTTTTTATCTCAGCCGCCTATCAGTTTGGAAATAATCTGGGTGTGCACTCGGCTCTGGAAAATTATACCGATTTCGAATATGGGATCGTGATCTTCAATGCGATTTCGCTAGCGTTTCTATTCGGGTTTAAGAATCTGTATAAACTGGTCGAACGACTGATGTCAGTCTTTGTGGCTGTGATGCTGTTATCGTTTGCCATTAATCTCTTTTTTGCGAAACCGGACCTGGCGGAGATGGCGCAAGGCGTGATTCCCGGTTCCGGTAAAGGTGGACTGGAATCAATTAAAGATATTTCCCTGTTGGGGCTGATTGGTACCACGTTTGTCATTACCGCAGCGTTCTACCAGTCTTATCTTGCGCGTTTCAAAGGCTGGAAAGTGAATGACCTCAAGGACGGTCGGATTGATGCCTGTATTAGCGCGACAATCATGGCTTTGATTACGATTATGATCATGTCGACAGCAGCCGCAGTTCTGCGAGGCACGACCCTATCGAGCGTCGCCGATGTCGGTAACGCATTACAGCCTCTATTTGGAGATAAAGGACAAATTCTATTTTGCATCGGCTTGTTCTCAGCCGCTTATTCCTCATTCATTGTGAATTCGATGATTGGGGGATTTATCCTTTCAGACAGTCTCGGATTAGGGGGGACGCCACAGGATAAAGCAACACGCCTCCTGACGGCGGCCGTATTGCTGACGGGTATGTTTGTAGCACTGTACGTGATTAAATCAGAAACCAAACCAGTTCTTGCGATTGTCGCTGCTCAGGCGGTGACCGTTGTCGCTGCTCCACTGGCAGCAGGTGCCTTGTTGTTGTTAACCAGCAGTAAAAAAATCATGGGGGAACATCGAAACGGACCTGTAATGAACCTGTTTGCGGGCATCGGTTTTGTATTATTGCTGGGGATGGCCTGGTATATCGCCACGCAGAAAGTGGTTCCCGAGATACAGAAAATGCGTTCCGGTTCTGCAGCAGTCGAATTGGTACCTCAGCCTGAAATGAATCTGGTGTCCCAGAAACAAAGTTAGAACTCTTATGAAACGTCTGATCCAAACTGTCTGTCTCTGCTCTTGTTTTTTGATTTGTCTGCCTGTGCAGGCGGAAGAGAAAAAGGATACACGTCCCAATATCATTTTTATCCTGCTCGACAACGTCGGCAAGGACTGGTTTCGCTGTTACGGCAGTGAAGAGAATCAGACACCCAATATCGATCATCTGGCTTACACGGGCTTGCGGTTTCGTAACTGTTATGTGACGCCCGTCTGCAGTACGACCCGACATATGCTGCTCACCGGGCGTTACCCGTTTCGTTCCGGCTGGCATACGCACCATGATCCGGCGATTTATGGCGGCGGGTATTTTGACTGGAACCGCGAGATCTGTTTTGCGCGAATCCTGAGAGATGCTGGGTATAGTACCTGTATCTCAGGGAAATGGCAGATCAATGATCTGTTTGATCCCGCGCAGAAAGATGCGATACAGGAACATGGGTTTGAAGAATACTGTCTCTTTCCAGAAGGGATGAAAGGTCACCCGGCTCATAAGCAGCGCTACTGGGATCCCTATGTGATCCAGAACGGCAAGCAACTGGAGACAAAAGGGAAGTTCGGGCCGGATATCTTCACGGACTATCTGATTGACTATATGAAGACACATCGGGACAAACCATTCTGCGCATACTATTCTGCGATTCTGACTCACATTCCCGTGGTGCATACTCCCCATAATATCGGGAAAGAATTAACGCCACGTGAACAGTTTGCGGGGATGTTGAACTACTCCGATTTTCTGATCGGGAGACTGGTCAAAGCGATGGACGAACTGGGGATTCGTGAGAATACGATTCTGTTCATTGTTCCCGATAATGGTACGGATAATGGCACCGATCAGAATTCCGAGCAGAGCCTGGGCGGCCGGATTAATGGTCGTATTTCCGCAGAGGGAATTTACTCTCTTAAGGAACAGGGAATCAATATGCCATTAATTATTAATTGCCCCAGGCTGGTCGGAACAGAGCGGATCAGTGATGACCTGATTGATATTGCAGACGTTCTGCCCACGCTGGCCGATCTGGCGAACGCACCACTTCCCGAGGGGGTGACGATCGATGGGAAATCATTTGCACCTCAGATATTGAATCAGCCCCGCACTGAGCCATGGCGTTCGTGGTGTCTGACTCAATATTATAAGCAGCGTGTCATCAGAGATCAGCGTTTTAAGCTCTATTCGACGGGAGAATTTTTCGATCTATCAGAGGATCCGCTGGAACAGCATGACCTGTCCCGCACTGAACGACTAAAGACGGAAAACACAAGTCTCAAATCGTATGCTCAGCTGAAGAGTGTTCTCGACTCACTTCCGGAAAATGCGAAACTGCCTTGGGAGTTTCGCAGCATTTCTGCTCGCAGGATCAAAGCCCAGGAGGAACTGATGAAAAAATCAGAGGCATCTGAAAAAGGACAATAGGCTTTACAGGACTGCCAGTCTGACTACGGGGGTTCCCTGTTTCTTTCAGATGCAGAGCATCTCGAGCGCATCACATTTAACCATAGCGTCTCTCAATCTATTATACTGGGCCCAAACGGCTCTGGAGAGGCTACAGTAAAACTGGATACAATCTAGACAGGCGTTCCGGTTTAACACATTTGCAATCTTTGTCTGTGTATCTTTCCAGGTTGCTATTCCGCCTGACCAGAACGAGTTTGGCCTGAAATCCCGGAAATTGCTTCAAATTATAAAATCTGCTCTTTATGTTCGAAAAAGCTTGTATATGATGAGGTAACAAAGCTTGAAAATAAGCTTTTTGAGCTCGATTTTCAGTTTCCTACCCCTTTCGCTCCAGGCTGTATTGAGCATGCAGTGATTTGAGCCGATTGCGACCGAGCCCGATTGGAAAAGGGGCGGAGCCCAAATTTGAGAGGTTTTAGCGCTATCGTTGCGGAAGCCTTTAAATATAAATAGGTTAGGTGCCGACTTCATGTCAGCAAAGCCTGCGACACGAATTCAGTCAGTACCCGCCACACATGTTCAATCTAGATTGTATCCAGTTTTATTATAGCGCCTGCAGGTCCATTAGGACCGAATATAATAGATTGTGAGATGCTTTAGTTAAATGCGATGCGTTCTAGAATATACCTGGTCTCAGATTCAGTAGACCTAAGCTAAACTAAAGAGAAATTGGAGATTCTAAAGGATGGTTTATCCTGTTGCAGATGTTGTGCGTTTACTACCTTCATCCAGACTACCCGAATATACTTTTGTTCCTGGAAAAAGCTTGCCGCATCCTTATCGTGATCCCAAGGGGCACAGTTATGGTAATAAGCCAAAACCACCCAAGGCGTTGACCGAAGATAACTGGGTTGAGCATCGGAATTATCTGAATGCGATCGACTATTTCAATCTGGGTTTCTACTGGGAAGCCCATGATGAGTGGGAACGTCTGCTACGGGTCTGTGGCCCTGATTCCATTCCGGGACGCTTCCTCAAAGGTCTGGTGAAACTTTCCGCAGCGGGTATCAAAGTCCGTGAAGGCAGTATTCATGGGGTGCGTCGACATGCTGCTTCTGCAGGAGAAGTGTTTGCGGATGTCGCAGCAGAGTCAAACGCGGATCATTATTGTGGACTGGAACTGACGAAACTGCAGTTTGCCGCTGACAGAGCTGCGCAACTGCGTTACCCGGACGATCTGACCATGGGTGAGCCCATTCGCGTCTTTCCGTTCCTGCTGGAACCGGAACCATTCCCATTGGGATAATCTTACTCTGTAAGATTCCAGATATCATTTAAAGAGCACACATTGGTGTGCTCTTTTTTGTTTCCGAATCTGAGTTTTCAACGTCAGCTGTTTAACGGAACGTTCCTCGAATCGCACGCCCTAACAGCCTGCGATTGCTCTGAAATTTCCAGGCGAGATTCTCCAGCAGTGCTCTTAAATCCCGTTGATTCGCGGGGATTCCCTGAAACACAAGTTTGACATCAGACAGTACGGTATTACTGTCAGCATGATAGGAATGCCCCAGAGCAAACAGATTCGTATCAATTTCAGAAGCATCGACCACATTGATCTTTTGATATTCAGGGAACACCGTCAGATGGGTACCTCCTTCGCCCAGCCGCTGATGCCAGAACGAATTGACAACCCGCGAGGCTTTCAAAGCCAGGTCTTCTGAAGAGGAATAGATTGTGAAACGTTCTGCAGTCTGAACAATGTGCGGAGCGATCGAATCTTTAAATACCTGGGCATCGATATCCGGGGCTGTCAGAATCACTTCATTGAACAGCGGCGTCGTTTCCTGACTGAGAGCCAGTTTCTGCGAAATGTTCTTCAGGGCTCTTGATAATACCCGGTTTCCCATACTATGGGCAATCAGATGTATTTTTCTGGCGCCTGATTCCCGTGCAATGGCTTCAATGAACAGGGTTACGTTTTCTTCACACCACTGCGCAGTGCGGCCATCTTCTTTATAAGCCCAGATAGAACCTTTCTCCTGCGAAGGCCAGCTATACATTAATGGAGCGCCCTTGAATTTCAGGTCGTATGCGATCTGAGCGGTCCTGCGCGCTGCATCTTCGAACGAGTTATTGAAGCCATGTACAAAGATAAATGCTTCGCCGCCAACACGCACTTTACCGGTGGGGGATTCTTCTACTTCGACCGAGTCTTTAATGGTTTGACGCAACTGTGATAAAAACTCCGAACCGGAGGCCGGTTCCACTGATTGCAACACGACATGTTTATCAGGATTTTCCCGGAACTCCAGCTTCCAGATTCGGGGGGATTCCAGTTTACCTGTTTCATGATTTTCCGGGATACTGACATCACAGAAACCTAACGACAAACTGGCGCGACTGGTTCCAAAAAACTGTTGGGGATGCGACGAACCGGTCAAATTACGATCGGTGCCATAAAACACACGGACGGTTTCATGCTTTTCCTTTTTCGCCGCCTTCTCTTGCGCATCAGGTTCGGCTGATGCAGGCATCGGCTGTTCTGACATCTGTGGCGATTGTGCTTCTTTGGGGGCGGGGCTGGAATCCTGCTTGCCGCTACAACCGATCAGTGTGAGCCCGGCTAAAGCCAGGGTGAAAAAGAATTTAGTGGCGTTCATCGTGCATCCTTGCAGTTTGAAGCAGTTCCTGCTGAATATGAATCAATTTAGTTGCGAAAAATACTCCATCGGGCTGGATGACTCAAGGTGAAGTTGCGAAACAGCTTGGAAGCGATTACCGCTTCAAGGGACTGTCAGAACGGGAGTTGCAGTTAACTTAACATCATTGTTTGCTATGGGTTATGCGGTTTGGTATCCTTGCTGACAGAGAATCGCAGATCAAATGTTCTACCATTCATTGGCATTGTGAACTCGTTTGGACAGGAATTCATTGTGAAAAGCGCTCAACGAATTGTATTCAGTTTTGTATTTGTGTTCTTTTGTGTTCAACAGACATTGCTCGCTGTAGAAACAAAAGCCAAACCGAATTTCATCATCATCTTCGCCGATGATCTGGGGTATGGTGATCTTGAGTGTTATGGACATCCCCAGTTCAAAACCCCGCATATCAATCAGATGGCAGCGCAAGGCGCAAGATTAACTCAGTTCAATGTTCCTGTTCCCTATTGCGCTCCTTCCCGTGCGACCCTGCTGACAGGCCGCTACCCCTGGCGGCATGGCGTCTGGTATAACCCCGCGCCGGATGGGAAGAGATTTCGCAGTGGAGTGGGGATTGCTGAGAGCGAACTTCTCTTAAGTGAACTGCTCAAGGACAACGGGTACGCGACGATCTGCATCGGAAAGTGGCATCTGGGCCATGATCCGGAATATTATCCTACCCGGCATGGCTTTGATGATTATCTGGGAATTCTCTATTCCAATGACATGCGACCGGTCAATTTGATGCAGGGGGAAAAGTTGCTGGAGTACCCTGTGATTCAGGCAAACCTGACGAAACGTTATACAGAACGCGCTGTCAAATTTATTCGTGAGAATCAGGAACGCCCTTTTTTCCTGTACCTGCCTCATGCGATGCCTCACAAACCACTGGCTGCTTCGGAGGCGTTCTACAAAAAAAGTGGAGCCGGTCTGTATGGTGATGTGATTGCCGAGTTGGACTGGAGTGTCGGTGAGATCATTAAAACCCTGCGTGAGCTGAAGCTGGATGAAAACACTCTGGTCATCTTTGCGTCTGACAATGGTCCCTGGTTTGGAGGCAATACCGCCGGGCTTTCCGGGATGAAGTCGACCAGTTGGGAAGGAGGCCTGCGCGTTCCCATGATTGCCCGCTGGCCCGGGAAAATTCCACCCCGGCAGGTGATTGATACGGTCTGTGGTTCAATCGATGTTTTTCCCACGATACTAAAACAGGCAGGGATTCCGGTTCCGGCTGATCGGGTCATTGATGGAAAAGACCTGTTCCCCGTTTTGACAGAGCAGGCGTCTGCACCACATCAGGCTCTGTATTCAATGAAAGGGAATTCGCTGTTTACCGTTCGAAGTGGCCCCTGGAAGTTACATGTGAAACCATCTCCCCGTCAGGTACTCGCCGGGAAGGGCAAAGACTGGATTGACCCGCGTGGGCCGGATGGTGTGACTATCATCGCGCCTTCTGAACAGGCCATGCCAGATCAGCAACCGGGTGTCTTAACCGGAGACAAACCCGAGGCAATGATGCTGTTCAATTTACAGAAGGATCCTGCTGAGCAACACAATGTCGCCAGCCAGCATCCCGAAGTCGTTGCACGGCTGATGAAACTGTATCACGAAATGCAGGCTGAAGTTCCGGCCTCGATCCGGACTTTTAAATAAACGGTCTACCGGTTTGAACCTGTGGTCGAAGAGGCATTTATTCTCAGGCGATTACAGAATCTGTCTCCATCTTTTGACGATGTGCGCGTGCATTTACGTTATGTTGCTTGAAAAGTTGACAAACGACATTGTTCGGTAACGTCACTTTTCCCTGTCAGGTTTTAGCGACTCAAACGTCGTGCAAGAGAAACCGATATCTTGTTGCCAAAATCCAACATTCATGCTTTACATTTCGTAGTGAAGGTCAGATTGAGCAACAGTGTTGACAGGACTGATGCTGTGATGTGTTTCTGTATCCAAACCTTTTGTGATGTCTTTTTACACCCGACGTTGATCTGGTGTAGAAAAAATACAACATCGCGTATGAAGAATGTGTGAACCTGAAAACAGCTGACATTTCTTAAGTCTCAATGATACAGCGGTTTACCCGCTTTAAGAAACACAAGTAAACGAATCCGAGCGTTAATGGTCCACGCTTTGCGTCTATTCAATCTTCTTAACAGTTCACTGTTCAGCAGCTTTGATATTCCACAAGAAGAACAAGCAGAAAGTGAGTACAACGGCATGGCATCAAAACGCGACAGAATGAGCGTCTATGAGCGTGAAGGAGTGACCGTACTGGATTTCGGGACAATGGAAATCTGGGACGGAGCCGATCTGGCCCTGCTACGCGAGACGTTGACGCGCCTGGTTGATCAGGAAGGTTGTAAATCGATTGGTGTCGAACTGTCTTCGGTCAAGTACATCCCCAGTGGTTTTTTCGGCATGCTGTATGATCTCTATGAAAAAGGGATCGCAGTGACGCTTTACAGCCCACAGCCGAATGTTGCCAGTATGCTCTGGTTCAAACAGTTCTGTACGCACACCGAAGATGGGCGGTATCTTTTGAAAAGCGATACGACCGCGGCTCAACAGAGTCCTAGCGAAGAGCAGGTGAGATCAGAAAAAGAAAAGTGGGAAAAAAGCCTGAAACAATCCAGCGACTATTCAACGACCGTTTCCTGAAGGGGACATGCTTGTTCTGAGCGTGATCCCAGGTATTAAGTATCGACTCATGTAGCCGATCCATTTTCAAGCAGTAACGCGTATTTCTCCAGACGGTTTTTCAACGAAATATAATTCGCTGCCGCCGTCGATTCTTCTCTCAGCTCCTGGTCAATCTTCTCTGCCAGTTCAAAGAGCTTGAAATCAGGCCATGCCTCATTCAGTGTCAACAGCTGCTGCAAGCCTTCTGGGTTTTGCCTGAGCGGATCTGGTATCAGTGATGCCACAGCGACTGCCGTAGCCGGGGTCTGCCCCAAGTCTTCATTGGTCAGCATTTTCAATCCCTCATGATGCAGAAAGACCGAACAGATCAAATCATCAGGAAATGACCAGTCCAACATAACATGTGCAGCCGCTTCACAATGATTCCATCTGAATTGCTCGATTTCATAGTCACTAAGTAAGCAGGGAGAGCTGTCCTGGCTGATTGTAAACTGCAGGTATTGATCAAACCGTTCCCGCGAAAGAATGGGTAAGAGAAAATCCTGAAGCATGGCGGCGGAAAACGAAACATCAGGGTCAACTTTCATCAGCAAGGCAATTTCACGAGCCATCAAAGCCCGTTCAAGATTGGTACTCCAGAAGTTCGGCAGATTGATCAATTTCGAGTCAGATGTTGACATCGCCTGTTTCAACCCGGTTGTTACCAGAAACAGTTTTGTGGAGCGGATGCCCAGGAGTGTAATGGTCTGCTGGATTGTAGAAACTTTTCGTCTCAGCCCCAGGGCACTGGAATTGACCATACGTAACAGTTCGCACGAAATTCCGGCATCGGTTTCTATAATTTTACTGAGTTCTTTCGGCGTAGAATTAGGATCTTCTGCCTTTCGGGAAAACTCCATGACCGCCTTGGGCAGCATCGGGAGTTTGATTTCTGGTGGAAGCGGGCTTTTTTTTCCTTCACCGATCAGCTCTTTACGTAACTTTGTCCAGTCCGTCATTTGTGCCTCAGTCAATTTCTACGAATAACGCTACTTCAATAACGATTTGATGTTTGTTCTTCAGCTTGCATAACGAGTAATCTGCAACGAATCTAAGTTTGAATTACAGTGTTGGCAGCTCGACTCGAATGGTACTGAAAGTCTAGCTTAAAGATTGCCATATGACGGGGACTATTTCTGCTTTTCTGATGCAGTAGTTTTGTACTTCTGAAGATTGTTTTCTCTCTGAAACACCTGGAATCCTACATTGAATTAAATTCATAAGTTACTAAAATACAGATACTTACAATCGAATGTTTAAGGTCACACGCTTGCACAGCGTATCGAAGTGCCAATTCGTATAGAAGTCAAAACCCTCCACCAGTCAGGATCTGAATCATGGATGCAACTTCATTGGATTTCTTAAAAAAACTGCTTCATTCACCCGCTCCTTCAGGGTATGAGCGACCAATTCAGGAAGTCGTCCGGGAATTCGTGGGAGAATTCGCTGATGAAGTAACCACAGATCTTCATGGTAATGTGATCGCGGCCGTCAATCCTGATGCGGAGCGACGAGTGATGTTTGCCGGCCACTGCGATCAGATTGGCCTGCTCGTACAATATATTGATGATGATGGTTACCTCTGGGCGAATCTGATCGGGGGCTGGGATATTCAGATGCTGCTGGGACAGAATATGCAGGTCCATACGGATGCTGGTCCCATCCATGGCGTGATTGCCCGCAAAGCAATCCACCTGCTGACTCCGGATGAACGCAAAACTGTTCCCGAAATCAAAGATCTCTGGATCGACATCGGGGCAAAAAATGGCGAAGAAGCCCGTAAGCTGGTTGCCATTGGTGATCCGGTCACCTTCGAGCTGGGCTTTCGGCCAATGTTGAATAACCTGGCATCGGCTCCTGGAATGGATAACCGGGTCGGCGTCTGGGTCGTCATGGAAGCCTTACGTCAGGTCAGTCAGAAGTCACCCCACGTTGGTGTGTTCTCTGTTTCAACTGTTCAAGAAGAAATCGGCCTGCGGGGGGCGAAGACCAGTGCCTATTCCATTCAGCCTGAAGTAGGGATTGCCGTCGATGTCACACATGCGACTGACTGTCCTGCAGTGAGCAAGCAGGAAAATGGCGATGTCAAGGTGGGAGGCGGTCCGGTGGTCTGTCGTGGTCCCAACGTAAACCCCGTCGTGTTCTCGTCATTAACTTCTCTGGCCAGTGAACACGAAATCGACTGTCAGATCAATGGGATCTCACGGCCTGCCGGTAATGATGCCAATGCCATGCAGTTGAACCAGGGGGGCATGGCGACGGGAATTGTTGCGATACCCAACCGGTATATGCACAGCCCGGTCGAAGTCATCTCATTAGACGATCTGGAACAGGCGGCTCGTCTGCTGGCAGAGTTCTGTCTGGCCATCAATGATCAGACAGACTTTACGCCTTAGGCTTCGCTCAGATTGGTCAGCCAATTTCCTGTAATACTTCGCTTGCAGCCTGGATCACATGGTCAATATCATCATCGGTCAGCATGACAGATGTAAAATTGGCTTCAAATTGACTGCAGGGTAAATAGATGCCCCGATCCAGCATGCCCTGAAAGTACCGTCCAAAGCGGGCGGTATCATTCTTTGCTGAGATCGCATAGCTGGTGACTTTTTCCGGGTTGAAAAACAGAGTAAACATCGATCCGCATTCTGCCAGCGTGTGAGGCAGACCTGCTTTAGCGGCCGCTGCGCCCAATCCCTGAGTCAATCGCCTGGTTTTTGATTCCAGTTCGGCATAGGGATCGGTTTCTCGCAGGCATTCCAGTGTCGCGATTCCGGAAGCCATTGCGATCGGGTTTCCGGATAGGGTTCCCGCCTGATACACGCTGCCCACGGGCGAAATTACATCCATGATTTCCGCTTTACCACCGTACGCACCGACAGGCATTCCCCCGCCAATCACTTTACCCAGCATGCAGATGTCGGGCGCAATATCAAAACGTTGCTGCGCACCACCTAAGGCAACACGGAAACCGGTCATGACTTCATCCATGATAAATACCGACCCATGTTGAGTGCAGACTTCCCGCACCGTTTCCAGAAAACCGGGTTCGGGCAGTACCACTCCCATGTTCCCCACAACAGGTTCCAATATCACCGCAGCAATCTGGTCTCCCAGTTGCACAAAGGTCTCTTTCAACTGTTCGATATCATTGTATTCCAGTACCAGTGTGTCGGCTGTGCAGCCTTGCGGTACGCCCGGACTGGAAGGCGTTCCCAAAGTCAATGCGCCACTACCGGCCTGAACCAGCAGGCTGTCAACATGACCATGATAACAGCCCGCAAATTTGATGATTTTATCTCGACCCGTATAACCGCGGGCCAGGCGAATTACACTCATGCCGGCTTCGGTACCGGAATTCACCATCCGTACTTTTTCCACACAGGGAACCAGGTCTGCGACGAGTTCAGCCAGTTCTGTTTCCACTAATGTTGGAGCACCAAAGCTGGTTCCCTTCTTGAGTGCTTCTTCGATACGAGGCATCACCCGGGGATGCAGGTGTCCCAGAATATGCGGTCCCCAGGAACCCACCAGATCGATATAGCGGTTGCCATCAATGTCATACAGGTACTGACCTTCACCCCGATCAATTACTACCGGGTGTCCTCCGACAGCTCCAAAAGCCCGCGCAGGGCTGTTGACGCCCCCCGGGATGACTCTCATGGCTCGGGTAAACTGTTCTTCACTCTTGACACGTTGGCTGACTGACATCTTTAGAGGAAATCCTTAATTTGAGCTGGACTTTTCTGGCGTTACAGGAGGCTGGGCCGGCTTGTTGAGTTCCAGGCACTTGAGGGTTTTGGTATCTCTGACGAACAACAGGCCATTAGAAAATGCAGGCAGCGCTCGAGTCGTTGAGTTCAAAACCTGTGCGCGCCCCAGTTCCTTATATTCTTCTTTCGAGGCGGTCGCCATTACGAGAGTACCATCTGTTTTCAAAATAAGAAGCTTATTATCTACTTCCAGCAGGGTTGCATAACCGAAGTTTTCTTTCGACCAGAGAACTTTCTGCGTTTTCGGATCAAAACAGACTAGTCGCGCAGGTCCAATATCCTGTCGGCCATCAATGCCTATCAGTGCGCCATCGTATTCAATTGGGGTTGTATATTGGCTGGCCAGCGGCTTTTCGCTCCGCCAAATCTCAGAAGTGCTGTTGTCTTCAACAATCCCCCAGAAGCCACCGACTCCATAGCTGGCAGTAGCAAAAATATTCTTGCCGACCTGGACCGGGTTGGCACCATTTACAGTAGCTCCCCGTTTGCCAAAGGGGAACTGAAACAGAATATCTCCGCTTTTCGGATCGACCCCGACCAGGTGCAGTCTTGTGATAAATAAAGCATAGAAACGGCCATTTAAAAAAGCAGAGATCGGCGAGGAGTAGCTTGCATCGTCAGTCATTGACTGCCAGAGTGTCCTGCCTTGATCCAGTGAAAAAGCGACAATACCTGCATTCTGGCGTTTACCACCCACATTGACCAGTAGTTTTTCTTCGATGATAATGGGAGTGCTGCCGACTCCGAAAAATCCTTCTCCAACCTGAAAGTCTTTGTGTGTCTGACGTGTCCAGATCTGTTTTCCTGTTTTGAAGTCCAGGCATTGCAGGTGTCCGGTGACCCCAAAGACATACACGCGGTCTTTATAAATTAAGGGGACCGCGATAGGGCCATCGTTCGGGTTATAAGTCCCTTTGTAGCTGACGGGAGATTGATGCTTCCAGAGGACTTCACCTGTATCAGCCTGTAATGCCTCGACAATTTCCTCGTCTTCAATGCGATGAAATAAAATCGCCACATTCTGGGAAACAGCCAGCCCGGCATAACCACTTCCTGCAGGACGCTGCCATTTCAAAATGGGGCCACCGGCGGGCCACTCTGCAGCCAGCGTTTCATTGGCGGCGGCATGTCCATTTCGATAAGGACCCATGATCTGCGGCCAGTCACCACCTCGGCAGGGAACAGTCAGGTAAACGATGATCAGCAGGCTCAATTGAATGAATCGCATATGTCGGGCTCCGCCTTACAGATGAAACAGATTATGATTTGATCGAATCCCATTTTAACAGGATCGGGGCTTGGCTGCATAGGAACGTCTGTTATAGTCTGCTAAGATAAAAAGTGAAACCGAACCATAGCGACACCGCGCTTCCTGATGGGGATTTTCGTGAGATCGTTTGCTTTGCAGGAGAAAACTTTGGACTCAAATCCATTACGGTTAATCAGAAATCTACGTCGAAGCCGCGAAATTGTAACCGTTCTCATGAACTACGGTTTTGATGACCTGGTCGATCAACTGCGGTTGAGACGCTACCTCCGCTGGGGGCGCAGGCTGCTGTTCTGGAAGCGTACAGAGCCAGAAGTCAAGCTCACCCGTGCCAAGCGGATTCGTCTGGCTCTGGAAAGCCTGGGAGTCACTTTTATCAAGTTTGGACAGGTTGTCAGTACCCGTCCTGATCTCGTGCCTCGCGATGTCGTTCGCGAGCTCTCAAAACTTCAAGAGCGTGTTCCTTCCTTTCCCAGTGAAATTGCCATGGCAATAGTAGAACGTGAACTGGAAGCACCGATCAGCGAGCTGTTTGCAGAATTCGATCCTCAACCCTTAGCCGCTGGTTCACTGGGACAGGTGCATCGTGCGCGTCACCTTGATGGGACTCCGCTTGTCGTGAAAATCAAACGTCCCGACATCGATCGCGTGATTGAGCAGGATCTCAGTCTGATGTATGAACTGGCGATGATGATTGAGCGGCATTTTCCCGATGCAGAGGTTTTTGATCCTACAGGACTGGTCAATCAGTTTTCACGTACCATTCACCGCGAATTGCAGTTTTCCCGCGAAGCGCGTTCTACGGATGAATTTTTTCGACTGTTTCAAGATGATGCCACGTTGTATGTTCCCAAAATTTACCGGGAGCTGACGCAGGGTGATGTGATCACGATGGAATTCATTGACGGTTATAAAATCGATGATGACAACGAACTCAAGAATCTGCCGATCAGTGCCCATGAAGTGGCGGCCAACGGTGCCCGCATTTTTATGAAAATGACGTTCGAATTCGGCATCTTCCATGCTGATCCTCATCCAGGTAACTTTCGTGTGATGCCGGATGGATCTCTGTGCCTGCTTGATTACGGGATGATCGGAATCCTGGAAGAAGAGCGTCGTGATATGCTCGTCGATCTCTTTCTGAATGTGGCCAGAAAAGATACTGCAAAACTGGTGGAAGTCGTTTTGAAAATTGGTAAAGCAAAACGCAAAGTAGACCATCAACTGCTACGGGCGGATCTGCGGGATTTTATCGGGAACTATTATGGCGTTCCAATGGACGAGATCAGTGTCGGCAAAATGCTGACCGATTTTATCAATATTCTGGCGATTCACCGAATCCGTTGTCCCGTTGATATCATGCTTTTGATTCGAGCGCTCATTACTTTGGAGGGGATCGCCACACACATCGCTCCTGATTTGAATATTGCGCAGGAGATGGAGCCTTACATCTATCGGCTGTCTTCCGAACGCTATCATCCTAAAGCGATTGTCAGCCGAATCTGGTCAGAAACCTGTACTCTGTCTAAAGTCATGCATGACCTGCCCGAGCAGATTGGCCGAACACTGGGTAAGCTGAGTGACGATGAACTCCAGATTCATCTGGATCATAAAGGCTTCGATCACCTGACACAGGAAATGGATCGCTCGGGGAACAGGCTGGCGATTGGGATGGTGATGTCTTCTCTGATCCTGGCTTCGGCGATTACCATTTCACTGGATTCAAATCTGATATTTGTCAGCATCCCGATCTTCATGATGTCGAGCCTGCTGGGGATCTGGCTGATTTATGGCGTCTTTCGCAGCGGTCGATTATAGTCAGAATTCAGTTTGAAGAATTGGCGTCACTGATGCGTTGTCGCAGGTAGTTAGCCCGGGCAGCATTACGCTCGCTAGATGCCAGTTCTCCACCCTGCAGTTTTTGTAGATGCGCGGGTTGAGTAAAAATAAACATTTCATTGACTGCTGAGATCGGCAATCCCTCAATCAATCCCAGATTCACACCCATTCGCACGCTGGACAGAAGATGCATGGTTTCCTCCGAGCTGATGGTCTGCGCGGTGCTTAATATTCCGTAAGCCCGGGAGACCTGGTCATGCAGCCCCTGGCGGTTCTCTTTGATCAGCGAATTTCTGACCCGCCGTTCATAGGAAATGATATTGGGTACCACTTCCTTGATGCTGTCGATCAGTTGGTGCTCGGTCTGCCCCAGCGTCACCTGATTTGAGATCTGATAGAAGTCTCCCATGGCCTGGCTGCCTTCTCCATATAAGCCACGCACGGCCAGATTGATCTTCTGCAGCGCCTGGAATACCTTCTGGATTTCTTTGGTGATCACCAGCGCAGGCAGATGCAGCATGACGCTGACCCGAATCCCGGTACCGACGTTCGTCGGGCAGGCGGTCAGATAGCCAAACTCTTCACTGAAGGCATAGGTCACTTCCTGTTCCAGCAGATCATCAATCTGGTTGATCGTATCCCAGCATTCATTCAGAGAAAAACCACTACGCAGGACCTGCAGACGGAGATGATCTTCCTCATTGACCATGATGCCGATGTTTTCTTCACTGTCCAGTCCAACCCCCCGGGGGCCCGATCGTTCTGAATGCTCACGGCTGATCAGTTGACGTTCCACAATAAACTGACGGTCCAGATTACCCAGGCTGTTTACATCCAGATAGGATAGTTTTACATCCATGGGGAGTGAGGTAATGATCGGGCGCATCAGCTGTTCGATCTCACCCAGTGTCGACTCCGTACAGCGATTGATAAAGGGGAACTGTGCGAGATTCCGGGCCAGACGAATTCTGCTGGACATCACGATATCGGAGTCCGGGCCGATTCCTCTCAACCATTCACCACTCGTGCGAGTGAACGCGTCCAAATTCACCCTATTCTCCTTTATAGTATTCAAACCAGATCAGATCCATGGGGTTGTGATCTGGTTTCTGGCGTTAGTATAACTCACGTGACTTTCATTCCCAAACGGTGTAGACTCGGGGAACAAGTACCATACTCATTCATTAGGTGAAAACAAAGTCTAATCCACGGGGATCTAGTTGAAAGCTCTTTAAGATTCGTGTTGTTCTCACATTTTATGCAATGAGCGTCTTGAATACCATTCCTCTCAAGTAATTCCGAAACTGAAAAACCCGAAACTCTCTGTAAGGACCGCTGTTTTCCAGATCCACCTGCCAGACTTTTTGGAGTTTTTTGAGAACTGGAGCCGTGGGCAGCTTGTCTCTCCGAAAGGAAATGTTCATAAGAGAGTCGACTCTGAGTATTAGAGAAACCGGGATGCTTGTTCATCCACAGACAGTGCAGTTAAGATAGTCCATGAAATACGTTCCCGATTTTGAAACATTTAAATCACTTTCCGGACAGGCCAACCTGGTCCCCGTCTACCGCCAGTTGACCGGAGATACTCTGACTCCGGTCAGTGCCTATCAGCTGCTGGAAAAAGGACCTTATTCGTTTCTGTTTGAAAGTGTGGTCGGCGGCGAACAGATCAGCCGCTACAGTTTTCTGGGAGCGAATCCGTTTTTAACCGTCGATGCGTACGAGCAGCGGGTAGTGATCCAGAAGCAGGGGCAGACAGAGGAACGAACCGTCGAAGACCCGTTGCAGGAACTGGAATGTATTCTCGGTCAATATCAGGCCGCAGAACTTCCCGGACTTCCCCGTTTTTGTGGAGGCGCGGTTGGATACGCCGGTTACGATGTCGTCCGCTACTCGGAACATTTGCCAAATGCTCCCGAAAACGACCGTCAACTCCCCGATATGTCATTTGCTCTCTACGATCACATGGTGGTTTTCGATCAGATCAATAAAACGGTGCTGGTTGTCGCACATGCGCATCTTGATGCCGATCTGGATGAAGCAGGACTTAAAGCCACCTATCAGAGTGCCTGCGATAAAATTGATCAGACTTGCCAGCGATTTCAGAATGGTGATCCTTCTGCGTTAAGGATGGCGGATATCAACGTAGATCCACATGCGGAACCGGATCTGAACTGGACCTCAAATTTCACAGAACAGAAATTCGAAACTGCCGTCGATGCCTGTAAGGAATATATTGTTGCCGGCGATATTTTTCAGGTGGTCTTAAGTCAGCGGCTCAAGCTGGAAACTACAGCGACGCCTCTCGATATCTATCGCAGCCTACGCGTCGTAAATCCGAGTCCGTTTATGTTTCTGTTGAAAACACCAGAAGTCGACCTGGTAGGCAGTTCTCCTGAAATCATGGTGCGGGTCGAAGATCGTATCACGACAATTCGTCCGCTCGCCGGCACTCGTAAACGGGGTAAGACCGAAGCGGAAGACAAACGCCTGGCGGAAGAACTGCTGGCCGACCCGAAAGAGCGGGCCGAACATGTCATGCTGATTGATCTGGCAAGAAACGATGTCGGTCGTGTCTGTGAATTTGGATCAGTCGAACTGTCAGATGTGATGGTGGTGGAACGCTACAGCCATGTCATGCATATTACTTCGAATGTTACAGGAACATTAACCCAAGAGCGTTCTGCGCTCGACGCCCTTCGCGCAGGATTGCCTGCAGGGACGGTTTCCGGCGCCCCCAAAGTCAGGGCGATGGAAATCATCGATGAATTTGAACCACACCGCCGCGGTCCTTATGCAGGAGCGGTCGGCTATCTCGATTTTACCGGGAATATGGATACGTGTATTGCTCTTCGCACACTGGTTATGCAGGGATCTACGGCCTATGTTCAGGCCGGCGCCGGGATTGTTGCCGACAGTGTACCGGAAACGGAATATCATGAGACACTTAACAAGGCAAAGGGGTTGCTCAAAGCAATAGAGGTCGCAGAAAAACAACTCAAGTAATCGGGAACGCATTTCATCAATGAGATCACGGAATGCAAACTGAGTTTGGGTGATCACTGTTAGAATTCTTACGGCTCTGAGTAATGTTTCGACTGTCCCCTTCGTCGAAGACAAAGATGA
Source organism: Gimesia algae (assembly GCF_007746795.1). NCBI lineage: Bacteria > Pseudomonadati > Planctomycetota > Planctomycetia > Planctomycetales > Planctomycetaceae > Gimesia > Gimesia algae. The sequence goes on along the minus strand of NZ_CP036343.1, from coordinate 6,179,578 downwards.
AACAGGAGTACGATGGAATCTCAACAGGAGAATAACGCGCTCGATCCTTCCGTTGATTCGACTCTCGAAGAATCAATCAAAGCCCCGACCGATTTCTGGGGGATCGTCAAACGACTGGGCCCGGGACTCATCGTGGCAGGCAGTATTGTCGGTTCCGGAGAGCTGATTGCCACCACCAAGACCGGTGCCCAGGCTGGAATCGCTCTGTTGTGGCTGATCATCGTGGGGTGCCTGATCAAGGTGTTCGTCCAGATCGAACTGGGACGTTATTCCATCTCGCGAGGTGAAACAACACTTGCCGCCTTAAATCATGTACCCGGCCCCCGACTCGGGTTTCTGAGTACTCAAAGTCAGAAGCCCCCCAACTGGATCCTCTGGTTCTGGCTGGTGATGAGTCTCTGCACTATCGGGCAACTGGGTGGCATTGTGGGAGGGGTGGGACAGGCACTGGCGTTGACACTGCCAATCAAAGGAGATTATCTCCAGGCAATTCAGTACCCTTCCGAAAAAGAATTCGTGCATTACCTGGAGCTGGAAGAAGCTTTAAATGATGAGCAGAAAGCACTGGCAGATTTATCACCTGCCGAACGAGATCGATATCTGCGCGGTCATGCCAAAATGAAGCAGCGTATCGAAAACCTGCAGGCAGCCGGGCAGGTGATTCTCGAAAAAATTCGCAATGACGATTCTTTGCTGGATAAAGATGGAAAATCAATACTGGAACCCCAGACCTGGGATGACAAGATCTGGGCCAGTGTGATCGCAATTTTCACTTCATTTCTATTGTACTACGGTCGTTATAATTTGATTGAGCATCTCTCGACGATTCTGGTTGTCTCGTTTACATTCATTACCATCGGTAATGTGATTTCCCTGCAGACATCCGACATCTGGAGTATCTCGACAGCAGAAATCATCCAAGGGCTTTCCTTTGGGATTCCGGAGGCAACCGGCGGTATGAACCCGCTCCTGACTGCACTGGCGGCGTTCGGGATTATTGGTGTCGGGGCGACAGAGCTGATCGCCTATCCATACTGGTGTCTGGAGAAAGGCTATGCACGCTTTACCGGACCTCATTCTGAAGACGAGGCCTGGGCTGACAGAGCGAAAGGCTGGATGCGTGTGATGAAAATCGATGCTTTTGCTTCGATGTGCATTTACACATTCGCAACGCTTGCCTTTTATCTAATGGGGGTGGCCGTGCTGCACAAGGAAGGCCTTGACCCGGACGGCATGCGAATGGTGAGCACGCTGGCGGAAGCTTATGTCCCTGTCTTTGGAACCTTCGCCAAGTGGCTGTTCCTGTCAGGTGCCATCGCTGTCCTGTATTCTACATTCCTGGTGGCGAACGCCGCGAATGCACGCATTTTCTCGGATGGTCTACGATTCTTTGGTATCGTGGATGAAAGCAAACCAGATTCACTGCAAAACTGGATTAAGATCATGTCGCTGATCCTGCCTGTCTTGTGTCTGGCTGTATTCCTGACAGGGGCAAATCCGGTTCGACTGGTCTTGATCGCGGGAACCATGCAGGCCATCATGTTACCGATGCTGGGAGTCGCTGCCATCTATCTGCGTTATACGAGAATCGATGCCCGTTTAGCTCCCGGGCGATTGTGGGATCTGATGCTGTTCCTTTCCTGCCTGGGTCTGCTGCTGGCAGGGGGGTATGGTGTTTACAAACAGCTGTTTACTTAAACGGTTACAATTGATTTAGAAAATATTGACGAGCATAGATTCTATTTTCATTTTTCTGACTGTAAATTTATAAATAGTATCGAATGAAATACGGAGGAAGCAGGTTAGATGTCAGGCGAGAAAACTATTTTCAAGAAAATCATTGATCGGGAAATCCCGGCAAACATTATCTATGAAGACGAATTATGTCTGGCTTTCAATGATGTGAATCCCCAGGCACCCGTGCATGTGCTGGTCATTCCGAAACAGGAAATTCCGTCCCTTGCACATTTGAAGGATTCAGATCAGGAATTGGTCGGTCATCTGCTGCTCACAGTCGGGAAACTGGCCAAGACGTTAGGACTGGATTCAGGATATCGTACAATCGTAAATACCGGTAAAGAAGGAGGTCAGACGGTCGACCACCTGCACCTGCATCTGCTGGGGGGGCGTTCGTTGCAATGGCCACCCGGATAACTGTTCGTAATATGTCGCTGCAGACAAGGGAACTCTGGATTCTGATTGCCAGCAGTAGCCGTCATTCGTCATAATAAAGGCATTCACATCTGTTTTTAAAGAGTAGAGGAACCAATCGTGTTTAATTTCAGAGCTGGTCGGAATGTTCAATTACTGTTACTGGGAAGTACTCTGTCATTACTGCTGATTTCAGAACCCGCTGTGGCACAGAGTTCAAAAAAAACGAATGTCAAACAGCTCAATGTGCAGGCTGATAAACTGCGCGACACCTTCATCAGACAGTCGGCAGAAATTGCCCGGAAATATTCTGATGCCGGAGACTATGAAAAATCCCGCGAGATGCTGGAATCAATTCAGAGTCTTCAAAAAGATGTTCCTGGCGTGAAGGCCATGATCACGCAACTTAACGAAAAGCTGATGAGTTCCAACTCTTCTGATTTCGATATTGATGTCGCACGCAACTGGAGCGTACCTGCAGGGCTGGTGGCAAAAGGGAAAATGGTTCGCATTCAAGCGGCCGGGTCATACGATTTCATCGCTGACATCAAAACCAGCGTGGAAGGCTTACCGCATGCAGCTGCCATGAAAGAGCTGGCAGAGGGAATTCCCACTGGAGCACTGATGGGAATCGTAATCTCTCAGGAGAAGGGCAAACCTAAGATGGGGAAGCCATTTCTGATTGGCGAAAAAGCAGAGTATACACCGAAAGATGATGGCGTGCTGATGATTGGTCTGAATCTACCCGCCGGGCATAAGTCAACCGGCAAGTTGAAAGTCCGCATCAGTGGTTACATCAAGCGCGGCTCAAATTGATTCCCAATTGTGGATCAACCGTCCTGATTCTTCTTATTGCGCGCATTCATTTCTGAGCGAATTTCACGCCGTAGCAGTTCGGTCATTTGACTGCGTTCCTGCAGCAGTGGTGCTGTCTGGGCAATCACACTCCGCATGTCTTTGATAATGCCACTCTCCAGTTCTTCAGTGGTGATCCCGTCACAGGCATTCACACAAGCAACGACGCGACGGACTAATTCCTGATTCTCGGGGGTATCTTCACCTAGAAGCTCTCCCTCACTGGAAATTACAAAATGAGGGGGTTGAATGGATTGACGCGCTCCAGTCATTCGCCGAGTACTCCAAATACTTCAAAGAAAAGATAGCAAACTGCTTCTGTTCTTTTGTTCCGATAGAGAAGTTAGTGGGCCAGACCTGAATAAGGCTGGTAAAGATTACCTGTTAACTAATCTATCGGCGTAGATTTATGCCCGCATTGAATTTCTCTAGCCGATAGTCGCAAAATGAATCCTGTTTTTAGATTTGCAAAACCGACCAGGATCACGCTGGCATGGCTGGGTAAAATGGGATGGCGCCTGGTCGGCTAACAGCAAAACAGATCCGTTGAAATCGAACTTGTTTTTGCAGTTTTTTACTACACATGTCTGAGGTATTTACCTGTAGTAAAAACACGCACTCTGATTTTAATGGGGGAAATTACCCAGTCTTCAGACACTTGTTGATCAATGAACAGAGTCTACTCAAGCACGATTAACAGATCACCCGATTCCACCTGCGTGCCCGCGTCTGCGACCACTTCTTTTACCACGCCATCCTGCTCCGAAATCACACTCGTCTGCATCTTCATCGCTTCCAGCATCAGTAGTTGATCGCCGGCTTTTACCTTGCCACCCACTTTCACCGTTATAGACACAATCACGCCCGGCATGACTGCGCCAATTTGTTTGGGATCAGACAAGTCTGCGCGGCGGCGTGTGTCACCTTGTGGCTTCAATGATTTATCCACAATCACCACTTCGCGTGGCTGACCATTCAGTTCGAAGAATACGGTGCGACAACCATCGGTTTGTGGCTTACCAACCGCCAGGAATTTGATGATCAACGTTTTACCCGGTGCAATATCAACTGAGATTTCTTCCTCCGGTTCCATGCCGTTGAAGAACGCATATGTCGGCAGGCCACTCGTATCATAATACGCTTTTTGATGTATCGTAAAATCTTCGTAAACCTTGGGGTACAGCAGGTAGGTCACTACTTCCTGATCAGTCGGCGTGCGGTTGATCATTTTCTGAACCACCTTGGCAGCGTCTTCAAAATCGGCTGGCGGAAGTATACTTCCCGGTCGTTCGGTTAACGGCGCTTCACCTCGCAAAATCTTCTTCTGTACATCTGCCGGGAAACCGCCCGGCGTCTGCCCCATGCGTCCGCTAATCAGATCCAACACCGATTCCGGAAACGCCAGGTCCCGATCAGAAGTCATCACTTCGTCGCAACTGATATCATTCGCAACCAGGAACAGCGCCATATCGCCGACCGCTTTCGAAGTCGGTGTGACTTTCACAATATCGCCCAGCAGCTGATTCACTTCCGCATACACATGACAGACTTCCGACCAGCGATCACCCAGCCCCAGCGATTGCGCCTGCTGCAGCAGGTTCGTATATTGACCGCCGGGCATTTGATGTTCGTACAAATTCGCACCCGCGGGAAGTACAGGGCTCTCAAACGCCGTGTAGTAATTGCGAACCGCACGCCAGTATTCGGAAATATTATCCAGGTGTTCGACTTCAACCGTTGGCTGATGTTCTTTAAAACGCTGCGCTTCCACAACGGTCGTCAGGTTCGGTTGTGAAGTTCCACCCGACATCGAAGGCACCGCACCGTCAGCAATGTCCAGCCCGGCTTCGGCAGCTTTCAAAATCGAAGCCGCCTGTCCGCCGCTTGTGTCATGCGTGTGGAAATGAATTGGAATGCCGATTTCCTGCTTCAGCGTTTTCACCAGCAGCTCGGCTGCATACGGCTTGCAGAGTCCGGCCATATCTTTAATCGCCAGTATATGCGCACCCATGTTCTCCAGCTCTTTTGCCATGTTGACGTAATATTTCAGATCGTACTTCGACTTCGAAGGATCCAGAATATCGCCCGTATAACAGATACTGGCTTCGCAGATCGCACCACTCTTTTGAACTTCTTCCATTGCCACTTTCATGTTCGGCACCCAGTTGAGCGCGTCGAACACGCGGAACACATCAATGCCCGCATCAGCGGCTTCTTTCACGAAGGCACGCACCACGTTATCCGGGTAGTTCGTATAACCAACGGCACTCGAAGCCCGAATCAGCATCTGGAACAGTATGTTCGGCACGCGGGTTCGCATCTCGGCCAATCGCTGCCAAGGCGATTCTTTCAGGAATCGCATCGATGTATCAAATGTCGCACCGCCCCACATTTCCAGTGAGAACAATTGAGGGCAGTTATGTGCGTAGACTTCCGCGATCTCCAGCATGTCATGCGTACGGAAACGCGTCGCGTACAACGACTGATGCGCGTCGCGGAACGAGGTATCGGTCAGCAGCAGTTCTTTTTGATCCAGAATCCACTTGCCGAATTTCTCCGCACCCAGTTCCAGCAGCTTTTGTCGCATCCCATCAGGGGGAGACAGTTCTTTTTTGTTATATTCAGGCACCGGTGCCGGCGTCCGCCGAACTGCCTTCGGTCGGTCCTTCACCATCGGATTGCCGTTGACGACGGTTTCTGCCAGATACGTTAACAGCTTCGTCGCCCGGTCATGCCGCTTCGGAAACTTGAACAGCTCCGGCGTGTCATCAATGAACCGGGTATAACAATCTCCGTTCAGGAAAGTCGGATGCGCGATCAGTTTCAGCACGAACGGAATATTCGTCTTTACGCCCCGAATTCGAAACTCCTGTAAGCATCGTTCCGTGCGGGCCGCCGCATCTTTGAAGGTTCGTGCCCACGTGGTGACTTTCACCAGCAATGAATCGTAATACGGGAAGACCATCGCACCCGAGAACGCCGTCCCGGCATCCAGACGCACGCCCATGCCGCTGGCAGACCGGTAATGCGCCACGCGTCCGTAGTCGGGCATGAAGTTGTTTGTTGGGTCTTCCGTCGTCACGCGGCACTGCAGCGCAAATCCATGTGTCTGCAGTTCTTCCTGAGAATTGATGCGAATTCCCGGGTCATTCAGCTTGGCCCCTTGCGCCAGCAGGATCTGCGATTTCACAATATCGACACCGGTGACTTCTTCGGTCACAGTATGCTCGACCTGAATCCGCGGATTGACTTCGATGAAGTAAAACTGATTCGTATCGGCGTCCAGCAGAAACTCAACCGTTCCCGCCAGTTCATAATTCACACTCCGACCAATTTTCAAAGCCGCCTCGCACAACGCGTCTCTGACGGCTGGATCAAGATTCGGAGCCGGCGCAATTTCTACCACCTTCTGGTGACGTCGTTGAACCGAACAGTCACGTTCGTAAAGATGCACCAGACCGCCATGCTTGTCACCCAGCAACTGCACTTCAATGTGTCGGGCACGAGAGATAAATTTCTCAACGAACACATCCTCACTACCAAACGCTGAGAGAGATTCGCTGCGTGCCAGTTCGTAAGACGCATCAAACTCTTCTTCTTTCTGAACCACGCGCATCCCGCGACCACCGCCGCCGTGCGCTGCTTTCAGAATAATCGGGAAACCAATCTCGTTTGCTGTCTTTCGTCCCGAGGCTGCATCGACGATCGCTTCGCCACTTCCCCCCAAAACCGGAACGCCGACCTTTTCGGCAATTTTGCGAGCCGAGATCTTATCTCCCAGTGCTTTCAGCGTTTCCACGCGGGGACCAATAAAGATAATCCCGGCGTCTTCACACGCTTGTGCAAAATCCGCATTTTCTGAGAGAAACCCGTAACCCGGGTGGATCGCATCAATCTTTTTCTGCTTGGCCAGCGTGATAATCGCATCAATATCGAGATACGATTTCACGGGATGCCCCGGCTTGCCAATCTGATAGGCCTCATCGGCTTTCGTGCGGTGCAGGGCATAACGGTCTTCATGGGTATAGATACCGACCGTGCGAATTCCCAATTCATGCGTACTTCGAAAAATTCGAATGGCAATTTCACTACGGTTGGCGACGAGCAGCTTTTTGATTTTACCCTCAGACATGAAACTTCCTAACTCTTTGTATACTTTCGGCTTGAAGGCTGGTAGGCCGGGTCATTCCTGTTGAATATTTCTTCGGTCCAATGGTCATTAGGGTACATGCATGAGCCCGGAAAAACAATGCATCGCACCCCATCAGGCTATTTCTCATCCGAACACAATCTCCGGGGGCCCCGATGATCGGATTATTTAGCCAAATCCTTTTTGGAAACAGCCTTAAAATGATTCATCTTGACCTGATTTCCCGCTCCGATTAGTGTTCACGCCAATCTGACCCGTTCTATTGCCGCTGGCTTGAGTTTCAAGGGCCTGAAGCGATAGAAATCATTGAATTCTGGCGAATAAATGTGGTAAACCCAATGGTACAAAAACAGTGTGATCTGTGTGCAGGAACTGAGTTCGAACAAATAGGTGATCGGGACCGGCACGGGAATGCGCTGGAGTCTGTGATCTGCAAGTCCTGCGGTCTGGTCGCGCACGGCAACATTCCAACCGATGAGGAACTCGCTGACTACTACGCCACAGAATACCGTCAGAGTTATCATGGCGAAATGATCCCCTCGGATCGCAGAGTGATGCGTGCCTGGAAAAATGGCGAACGTATATTTCGTCAGTTGCAACCACATATCGAGCCAGTGGCAGATGTCTTTGAAGTCGGAGCCGGCATCGGTTGTACCGTGAAAGTATTCGAACTCAACGGTCATCAGTCGACAGGAATCGAGCCGGGTGAAGGCTTTCAGGATTACTCGCAGCAGCGTCTGCTGACAAACGTAGTGCGCGGGGATCTGTTTGAACAGCCTCGCGATCATAGCCGCGAACTGGTGCTGCTGGTACATGTGATCGAACATTTCAAGTCGCCACGCCGCGCCCTGGAATACATACGAGGCATGCTGGCGGATAACGGATTGTTCTATGTGGAGTGTCCCAATATCGCGGCACCGTTTGCCCGTCGCAGTAAAATGTTTCATTACGCTCACATTCATAATTTCACTCCGTCCAGCCTGAAGATGCTCGCGGAAAGCTGTGGCTTCCAACTGGAAGTACAGTTCGGATCGAAAGAAGATCCTTATCTGCAAATGCTCTTTTCCTGCAGTGACAGCAGGGAACTCAAAATCGATTACAATAACTATCAGCAGACCATCCAGGTTCTCAGCCAGGCAACAGCCCTGCGCTATCACCTGCGTCCCCGGTATCTCTCATCACGCTTTTCCAAAGTCGCCAGCTATCTGCGTGAGCATCTGACCGCAAAACAGCATGTCGCTGAAGTTGTGAAGGAATGCCAGCAGTTCGCCTCTGATCAGGAGGACGAAGAACCTACTGAATTGCGTGCTGCTGCCTGAGCGGCTTCTCTAATCTGCCTGGTTTACCTCGTCCGTGTTTTGGTGTTGTAGAAATTATTTCTTTCTACTGACTGACTGCATCCCGGTGGCAAATCAGCACTGCGAAAGCTCCTGTTTTTAGGGGCCAAAGTGTTCTCGCTGAGAAAACCACTCTGGTTTGAGCACTATTTTCGCTTGCGTAAAACTGCGTTTCGGGACGCTTTCAAACCAAGTTCAGCACTTCTTCAAGCCTGATTCTCGACATTGCCCACCCGATTATTACCACTTTCGGGCGGATTATTTATGGCTTTCAAGATGATCCAGTAGCAGCAGACAATCGCATCATACTGAAAAGTCTCACATGGCGGGGAGATGAATATCAGGCACCAGTGTAAACCGTGCGGTTCAGTTCGCTGCCGGTTTCAGATTGCGGGGGCGGGTCAACTTCGCAGCGGGACCCAGTGGGCGTTCTTCCTGATGGGGAAAAGCCCGGATCGTAGTCACGATCTGTTTCTGCTGTTCGAATTCTTTGCCGCTCGCCAGCTTCACCGTAGTTTCCAGGAAACGTTCGATTTTCGATTCGAGAGGCAACCCCGTTTTACGATCGATCAGGCAGGAGCCGAACGATTTTCCGCCTCGGATGTAGAGTTGAACCGATTTTCCATGCTGGTTAATCGGGCTGCTGATTTTGGACGCGGCGATATCCCCGGCAATATTGATGCGGGCGATACTGTCGTTTAACTCGCGGAGCGTATACTCGGTTTTGAGGACCATCGGGATCGGTTGCGTCAGGCGGCGGGTTTTGATCCAGGTCTCTCCCACGCGGATGGCGCCTCCTTTGTGGTTCTCATCAATGTTGTAAGGCAGCAGGCCAATACTGTCGTCAATAAAATTGGCGACACCATCATCGCCCGACGATTCCGAAATTTTGGCCAGGACTGTTTCCCGCTGGCTGGCAGCGGTATTCTGCAGGCAGCGTTTAATAAAATCATCAAAGCCCACCAGTTCCACGATTTTGTTATCGGCTCCAATCCAGAATGAAAACCCGTTATTCACCAGTCGTTGATAGGCCTGAACTTCCGGAGGTACCGGTCCGGAAGTGCGATTGGAGTCATAGTGTACCTGTTCGCCGGCAATGTCATGTGTGTATTTCACGCCAGTGTAAAGCACTTTGAACCGTTTATGGCCGTCTTCACGCAGTTCTTCCACCGTCAGCGCCAGGATCAGCTCCAGTTTTGATGTACTGTGGATAATGCCGGCAGCAGAAGCCTGAGAAAGCTTCTGTTCTACGGTTTTGATCATCGGAAATCGCTGGTTGACCTCCAGGTTCAATTCCAGCACCTCCACTTTTTCGTCTCGCAGCGAGGCATTTTGTACCTGAATGGGGTTATCCAGTGGTTTCACGACCGCAGCAGGCTTGGGGGGAGCCTTGTCCTCAGCGACTTCAATGGCTTCCTGGCGTTTGACCCAGAATGACCAGCCGGTCCACGCCAGTATCATAATTCCCAGCATCCAGCTGATATAACGCTTGCCCTGCATGGCGACATTGTCCAGAATAGATAAAGAAAGCTAACGAATGAGGGGTTTCCACTCATTTTGAGATGCAAAACTTATCAGTAATACCGATTTAGTGAAAGACGAATTCGGCTCCTCAGTTGCCAATTCTTCTTTACAAGGGAGATGATAATGCCGACTGTGATTCGTGGGTTTCTGGTTATTTTATGCCTCAGTTTCTGTGGTTTCAGCTTCGCTGCCCCAAAGCAGGCAGATACCAGAGCCACTCGCCCGAACATCGTCTTCCTGCTCAGTGATGACCAGCGGCCTGATACCATCGCTGCCCTGGGCAATCCGATCATTAAAACCCCGCACCTCGATCAGTTGGTCAAAGCGGGAACCAGCTTCACCCGTGCGGTGTGTGCCAACCCGATCTGCACTCCCAGCCGGGCTGAGATTCTTTCTGGAGTCAGTGGATTTCATAACGGCTCCATGGATTTCGGCAAGCCGATTAAGAAGGAACTTCCCACCTGGTCCCAGACCCTCTCGAAAGCTGGATATAACACCTGGTATGTTGGGAAATGGCACAATGATGGCAAACCCGTCCTGCGTGGTTACGATGAGACTCTGGGTCTGTTTACCGGAGGGGGTGGACGCTGGGCGGTTCCCTCGTATGATGGCAATGGTGTACTGGTCACAGGCTATCGCGGCTGGATCTTTCAGGATGACGAACGCCATTTCTTTCCCGAGAAAGGGGTCGGGCTGACTTCGAATATCAGCGAACACTTTGCCGACGCCGCCATTGAATTCGTCGAGAGAGAGCATGAAAAACCGTTCTTTCTGCATGTCTGCTTCACGGCACCCCATGATCCGCTTTTAATGCCCATAGGGTATGAGCAGTACTACGATCCCAATAAAATTCCCGTCCCCGCGAACTTTCTGCCACAGCATCCTTTTGATCATGGCAATTTTGATGGCCGCGATGAAGCGTTACTCCCCTGGCCGCGCACAAAACAGATTGTGCAGAACGATCTCTCCCTGTATTACTCAGTCATTTCGCATCTCGATGCGCAGGTCGGGAGAATTGTAGACGCATTGAAAAAATCAGGCGAGTGGGACAATACGATTCTGATTTATTCCAGTGACCATGGTCTGGCAATGGGCAGTCATGGCCTGCGAGGCAAACAGAACATGTATGAGCATACGGTTAATGTTCCCATGATTTTGGTCGGGCCCGGTATTCCTGCTGACTCGATATCGACTGCACAATGCTACCTCCGCGACCTGTATCCCACCAGTTGTGATCTGGCCGGTGTCCCCATTCCGAAGACGGTCGAAGGCAAGAGTCTCAAGCCGGTACTTACAGGAGAGCAGGATATCATCTACGATGAAGTCTACTGTTACTTCCGCAACTTCCAGCGAATGATCCGCACAGATCGCTGGAAGCTCATCTACTACCCCCATCTGGACCGGGTGCAGCTGTTTGATCTCAAACATGATCCGCTGGAGCAACACGACCTGTCAGGAGATGCCGTGCATCAGCAGGTGCGTGAGAAACTTCTGGACCAGTTGAATGCCTGGCGGAAAAAACAGGACGATCCTTCTCTGAAACAAGCGGCAGAAAATTCCTGAGACTCTCTTCGCACTGCCGCGAAAATGAGTTCTACTTGAAATCATTCTGATGGCGCAAAACAGTCTCGTGTGGATTTTACAAACTTCTCTGCTGGACAGTCTGTCTGGTGTAAAAAAACTTAACTCCTTATTTTAAAATGTTTTAAGGAGATGTGCTCTCTTCCGCTGACATCAAATCGATATAATTGGCATATATTACGCTCTTCTCTTAAACCGTTCACATCACAACGCGGGCAGCAACGGTTTAACCAAAGGGGAGAGAGTCATGATGATCCAGAATAAAGTCCGTTACTTCAAACGGCCGTTTCGCATGTTACTGTCATTGGCACTGGTAGTGGGAATCTGTAGTGCTCCCTTGATGGCGGCTGATAAGTCATCAGATCGCAAAAGCCGCAGTTCCAGTCGCAGTAGTCAGAAAAGCCAAAGCAGCTCAAAATCCTCTCGGCCACAACGTTCAACCAGTCGGCCACAAAGTTTCACACGCCCCCAAACCACTCGCCCAAAGTCCTCTTCTACATCAAAGAGTCTGTCGCGTCCCTCCGGTAAAAGTATCAAAAACTTCTCCGGAAATGTCAGTCCCAAAGTTAATCATAAAGGGGCCAGCCGACCTTCAAAGTCATTCAAAGTGACTCCGCAGACAAAACGACCTGACTTCAAAATGCCTCAGTTTGGAAAACAGAACGGCATTAAGCTGGATACAAAACATCTGAATCCACGGATTCCCGATCGCAAAGTACCAGGCCGGAAAGTGCCCAATCTCAAAATTCCTGAGTACAAAAGACCAGACAGAAAAATCCCGAATCACAAAATTCCGGACCGGAAAGTACCCGATCGTAAAACTCCGAACCTGAAGGTTCCCGACCGGAAAGTTGGTCCTGGTAAGTTTGTGCCCAAACCAGGAAAAAACACAAAGCCATCTCAACCTGGTTTTGGCAATAACGTCTTTAAACCAGGGAAAGGCAAATTCGATTCGAAGCCTGGTAAAGGTAATGATATATTCAAGCCAGGAAACGGTAACAACGTATTCAAACCTGGAAATAATATTCAGAAGCCCGGTAAAAAGCCGCACCAGATCGGCAAACTGCCTAAGGGTAAAGATCTGCCTGGTCACAAAGATTTTTCCAAAGGGAAACAGTTTGGTCCTTCCAAGAAATGGCTCGGTAAAAATGGCGTGCCTTTGAATAAAGATCTTTTCAAAAACCATAGTATCAAACCACTCAAACTGAATCTGGATAAACAGTTGCAGGCCGGAAAATTTAACGCTCTGATTAACAGTAAGAATAACAAACAGTGGAAACTGAAAAAGCAGTTCGAACTGCATAAGAAAGGCGATGTCGCCCGTCAGTTAAAGCTGAATAATCATCTGCTCAAACATGGCGGTTGGAGAAATCGAACGTTGTTTGGCAACATGGCAAACTCCTTCACTCACACTCACTTCGGCTGCTGGTACGCCGGACCCGGCATGTACCCCAGCTACTGCTGGAGCCCTCACTGGTCTGCCTGGGTGGACTGGTGCTGGTGGGACTGGTGTCACCCCATCTGTGATCCTCGTCCCCTGATCTGTCGTCCGATCATCTGTGATCCCTGTGTTCCCTGGGTCTGGTACGACTGCCCCGTCTGGCAGCCGCTCCCCATCGTGACCTGTGGTACCTGGGTGGATATTGAACCAATCGTCATCGACAGTGGACTCGACCTGCAGATGCTGGCAGTACGCTTTGTTGACTCCGGTCATCCTGAAGAAGAGCTGGGACCTCGGTTCCGCGTCTGGTTCCGCAACAACAGTGTGGTGGATATCAACCAGCCTTTCAACGTCATGCTGCTGGCTTCAAACTCACGGGAAGCGGTCGCCGGAGTGCCAGAAGCAGGAACACGCGTTGATAATATCGCAGCAGGACAGATTCAGTCCGTCGATATTCGTCTGCCGTTCGCTGCCAGCACGCTCTCTTTGGATGCAGAAGGAAATCAGGTTCCCTTCGAACAGCTGCATGTGCTGATCGATTCACACCGGGAAATTCCAGAAGCCTTCGAAGAAAACAACGGTTCTGTCGTGGCTCGTGTTGATGTACTGCCCGTCGATCCGGCTCTGTTCTCTGCTGATTCCGATGTTGTCTTCAGTGGCGGAATGGTCAATCTGGCCGGTGAAGGTCTGGGACCGGAACCAGGTAAAGTCTTGATGTCTCTGAATGGCATGAACTTCGAAGCGGAAATCTATGGCTGGTATGATCTGGGTGTTCGCATCCAACTGCCTGAACTGCCTCTGTTGGATGCAGCGGATGCCACCTTCGTGATTGTGCGTGGCGATGGAGCCGCATCGAATCCGCTTGATATGCAACTGGCACCGCAGATCGCTGCTGTCAGTGCTGAGTAACGGAAGTGTGCGTGGGATGGCTTGGAGCCATCCCGGGTTCCGAACAGGGAGCAGGCAAATTGTCTGCTCCCTTTTTTGGTGGTGTCATTTCAGCCGGTACACTACAATAGGAATTTAAGTATCATACTCCTTGTTTCTCAGCTCAGAACGGATCGAAACTCCTGAAAACCTTTCTCCATGAATTCTGGCTGTTCGGCATCAAGCAGGCGTCAGCCTGTATCTTCGGCGGTTTTCTGCTGGCTTTGATGATCATCACGCGGTTCTGGTATCCCATCGATTTTCTCTATCGATACGATTTTCTGTTTCTGGCAGCGGTCGCCTTTCAGATCTTCCTGCTCTGTTTTCGATTGGAATCCCCGCGCGAGGCCGTCGTGATTCTGATTTTTCACTTTGTCGCGACGGTGATGGAGTTGTTTAAAACTTCGGACGGCATTCGTTCCTGGCAATACCCGGAGCCGTTTGAGATTGGTATTGCCAATGTGCCTCTGTTTGCCGGCTTCATGTATAGCGCGGTCGGCAGTTATATCGCCCGGGTCTGGCGAATCTTTGACTTTCGCTACTCCAGTTACCCCCCCTTCTGGAGCACAGTCGTGCTCGTGACACTGATTTATGCCAATTTTTTTACACACCACTACGTGATCGATATTCGCTGGGCACTCATCGCCGCCAGCCTGTTGATGTTTGGCAGAGTGATGATCTATTTTAAAATGAACCGCGTCCATCGACGCATGCCTCTGGTGCTGGGCTGGCTGCTCGTCGCGTTGTTTATCTGGTTCGCGGAAAACCTGGCGACATACGCTAATGTCTGGATCTACCCCATGCAGAAACATCACTGGCAACTGGTTTCACTTTCGAAACTGGTTGCCTGGTATCTGCTGATGATGCTCAGTTTTGTACTGGTATCACTGGTAAACCGACCTTTGCAGATCGGTGATCCCACACTGCAGGCTGACAGCCATAGCTGAGCAAACTTCTTCCCGTTTTCAGTCAATCAGTTCCAGTTTGATTTCCGGGTTTGTCTCAGTCACTGTGATCTTGAGTGGCGAAGTCGTCGGGCTACTGTATTTGATCGGAATGGCGCTTTTCATCGAGACCCCTTCCGGCGTGGATTCATAGGCGTTTACGGTCACCTGATGCTCGCCGGGAATAGCGCCATCATTCTCCTCAAAGGTTCGCAACGTGAATTTCCCCTCTGTATCTGATCGTCCCGTCGCTGGTTTACGCCCCTGCATGGGATAAAACATGATCGACGCATCGGTTACCGGTTTACCCTGGTAGGTTACGACTCCGCTCACGGCAACGGTTTCCGGCAGATCTTCATCCAGACCACCGCCACAACCACTACACCAGCAGGCAAGAGAAAAGAGTAGTCCCGTCCGGGTAAGCTTCTGCATGATCAGCATCTGTATCTCCCTCAGAATTCCTGAGCAACTTCGAATGTAATGTCTGTCACTCAGTAGCTGAAACCACCGACCGGCAGGCCATTTTGTGGATGTCCCAGGTGTTGATAGGTGAGAAAATCCATGTTTTCGCTAAAGAAATGCACGCTGCCATCCACCATGAGGAAATGCGCTCCTCCTTCGTGGTAACTGGAAGCGGCGAAGCCGTCTATCCAGCCATGGGCGCCGGAACTGATACGCGTCTGCGCGCTTCCCCAGACCGCAAACGGGTGATTGATGGGATAAGCGGTGGTCATCGGAGAATGCCAGGCAGCCCAGGAGGACCAGGCATGGAATCCGGGGGAATTCTCTCCCACAAACAGCACATTCGAAGTGCCATCAAGCACATCACGCATCTTCATGGTCCGGTTGGGAGTGATGAGACTGTTTCCGCCTCCGCTCGCCTGCAGTCCCATTCGGCGGTCAAACATCCCATGGGGCATGGGGGAAGCCGTCAGTGACTGGTCAAAAGCGCGACCATCGACTCCTTTGTAAGTCGTCACGGCAATATTATTGCGTGAGGCGGCCGGGCAGGAGGCCGGGAAACACCAGTTCGACCAGACCTGATTTCCCCCACTCACATTGTTTGCCGTTGGATCACTGGGACAGTGATACAGGCCCAGGGGGGTCTGCGCGACTTCCAGGTTGCCGGCATCCACAATATTTCCGTTGAAATTGATTTTGTTATACAGGGGACCCTGATCTACATAAGGCAGGATCATGGCCCGCCAGCCGAACGAATTTCCCGTATCGCCGTGGCTGATGGGAAATACATTGTGACTGTCGTGGTAGTTGTGTGTAGCCAGGCCCAGCTGTTTCAGATTGTTTTTACACTGGCTTCGGCGAGCCGCTTCCCGGGCCTGTTGAACGGCAGGCAACAGTAAGGCAATCAGGATCGCGATAATGGCGATCACAACCAGGAGTTCGATGAGCGTGAATCCGCGATTCTTAAAGATGGAGTGTTTCATCTTTGGTCCCTCTCAAACAGTTTAAAGTGACTACACAGGCCCGCCCGGAAGATGGCGCGAAAGCAGACGTACAAAACCTGACAGCGATAGATAAAGATATATTTAATTACGAAGCGATAGACTGAGCTTTCTGATTCAGTGTTTATTGGTTCGGTGGTTTTATCATTTCCGGTACCGGTCCCAGTGTCATTCCTGTATAAACTTCTGCAGGCATGATGCTGGTTGCGGACGTTTCAATCGGGAGTTCGCCGCTGCGCATCTGGTTTAACAGTTCCACCGCGCGATGTCCCAGTTGAGTTTCGTTAACGGTGACCGAGGCGATCTGTTGCTGAAGCACACTGTGTCGAATCTGATCTCCCACTCCAATCAGGGAAATGTCGTCCGGCATTCGCAGACCCATTCTTGTCAGATGCAGGTAAATCCGCTCCGCCATCGAGTCAAAACTGGTGAAGATTGCGGTGGGGCGATCAGGTTGATTCAAGATTCGCTGCAGAGCCACCTCAATTTCGTTGTCCAGTTCCTGCATGTCAATGGCGCCATCTGCACCGAAGTAGCAGTGTTCGGCTGCCAGTTCACAGTTGACGTTAGCCAGCGCTTTGCGAAAACCCTCCAGGTAGAGATCGGTTGTCTGCGTGCAGTGCGGCGCGAAAAAAGAGACGCGACGATGTCCCTGCTTCACTAAGGCATCACCCGCCAGTCCGCCGATCTGTTGAAACGGAAGTCCCAGCAGCGGCGCAGTGATGCCCTCGACAGGCCTGTGACACAATACCACAGGGATTCCCGCTTTCTGCAACTGGCGAATCTGATACGCGGGAGTTGGTGGCGTACTGGCCGGTACAATCGCGACGCCTCCCACCTGGTTGTCGATCAATTGCAGGATCGCATTGCCTTGTTTATCAATATTGTTTCGTGTGCAGCAGACCAGCATCTGGTTCTGAGTCTGGCTGGACGATTCTTCAAAGCTGTGCTGCAGAGAGGGGTAATAGCCCGAAAACACTTCGGGGATCACCAACGCCAGAATATCCAGACCGCTGGCCAGTCTTTGGTTCGCGTTTTCGTGTACGAATGTGCCTTTTCCCTGAACGCGGCTCACCAGGCCTTCCCGTTCGAGCATCCCCATGGCCTGACGGATCGTACTGCGGGCACTCTCAAACAGGGTTGCCAACTGCTGTTCAGAGGGGAGTGCCGTTCCAGGTGGAAGACCGCCTTCAAGGATCTGTTTTTTGAGATGTTCCTGGATGCGTTCGTATTTCGCGCGGGAAGAATTTGATTCGCGATCATCCGACAGAGCGGTTGTCTCTAAAAATTCACTGGCTGATAACAACTGGAATGCTTCCCGGGATTGAGGTGATGTTTAGAATAGGTACGTACAATATGGTACAATTGAATTGTCGCCTGTCAAATAAATTTTGATGAGATACTGTCCTGTAAAATAAGTATTATCGGAAATAAAGTTGAATGGAATCACTCGAGGCAACCAGGATGGTACCAGTTTTATGTTTAAAAAGTAGGTACCAAAGCCATACAGGATTGTCCATTTTTATGTTCCGTACAATCAGGAATGTGAGAAAGCCGTTATTTCCGCAGGGAATATTCATTCCTCAGCCTATGATAAAAAAAAGGATCCCTGCTCACAGAATACCCTGAGATTGCATTCGAGAAGCGGAGTTGCCATCTGCTGTGCAGTGTAGAGTCTGCGGAGTCTTCAACAGAAAATTATTCGTTCCCGATATTCGTGACGGAATCCTGCTTGCATCCCGTGAATAAACTGTTTCTACTATTTAAGTAGTGTATATTGCGAAAATTCCTACCTTATCTGAATCTCGGGATAAACTCCCGTTTCACCTTGGGTTTAGAACAAAACTGACCCCCAGCAAATTGAATCATGCCTGACGATCTTGTCTTTATGATGGGGAATTTCGAAGCCCGAATTCCTCAGGACCGTGTTTATAGTAAATCACACCTGTGGTTTCAGCAGACTGCTGACCACTGGCGCGTGGGGTTTACTGCCTACTCGGTTCGGTTACTGCAGGATGTCTATTTTCTGGACTGGTTTATCGATCCATTTACGAATGTACAGGAGAAGCAGAAGATTGGTGAGATCGAAAGTTCGAAAGCACTGTCTGATCTCTATGTTCCCGCCGGCGGCAGGATTCTGGAATTTAATGAGGAATTATTAAATGATCCCTCTGCCATCAATCAGGCGGATAACTACGATAAAGGCTGGTTGTTTGAAATGGAAGCTGATGCACAATGGTTGACGCCTGCTGAATATCTGCAAGTATTAGATGACGGCTGGGAACAGACCCAGCGCATTATTAAGGGACAACTCAACTAAAACGGTTCAGTACTGCAGTGCTGTTGTTTCATGTTGAAAAAGGTTTACGGAATGGCTGATAAAAAATTGACAGTGGTGATCTCGCAGGCTCAGGGGAAAAATCCCGCCAAACGTGAGCTGGAAGAATCGCTGGCAGCGGCGCTCCTGATGGAACCTGATGTCGAAGTTTCTCTGGTTCCCCATCTCTACGATCTCACTGCCGATCATACCGGAACACTGTTTCTGCAGGCGTTGCGCGGTGATTTAGTATTTCTCTCCTGGCTCTATCCCCGTGCGAATCACTGGATCCTGGATCGGCTGGGAGTCCGTGGCACGGAAGGCCTTGTCCTGCTCAAAGAGGAAGTCGATGAAGACGAAGAGGAAGCACAGAAGGAAAAGGCGCCCCCCTTCGAAAATCCTGAGCGACAGAAGAGTATTCCCGATCGCAAAATTTATTCCATCGACTTGCGCGTCAGTTCCAGTCCCGATGATTACCTGAATGAAATCAAACGCCTTACGAGTGAGGCACAGGTTCAGACCTTCCAGCTGATGGATATGATTCAGCAGAGCCCGCGACCTGCCCAGATTGAGAAATATCTCAAACCACTGGATATCCTTCAGGGACAGAAAAACAACACCAAAGTAGAAGAAACACCACAGTTGGAGCCCACCAAACGTCGCTGGTACCCGGTTATCGATTATGGCTTGTGTACCAACTGCATGGAGTGTATCGACTTCTGTCTGTTTGGTGTGTATGGCGTTGATCAGGGCGGTCAGATTCTGGTGGAAGAACAGGATAGCTGCAAGAAAGGCTGCCCGGCCTGCAGCCGTGTCTGTCCCGAAAACGCAATAATCTTTCCCGGTCACAAAACCCCGGGTATTGCCGGTGCAGATGGTGAAGTCGCCGGTCTCAAAATTGATCTTTCCAAACTTTTTGGTGCCCCCGACGCGCTCGAGATGGCTGCCAGAGAAAGAGATGTTGAACTCGTCGCCGAAGGTCGCAATGCCGTCGGTATGTCAGTCGGCATTCCCCAACGCACAAAGATATCGCAAGAGACCAGTGATGAGCTGGACGATCTGATCGATAGTCTTGATGCCCTCGATTTATAAACGCCAGAGTATAATCCTGACCCTCGTATCATAGAGACCTGTATGACTGAGACAATCCCCTGCCAGCGAGTTCAGGCAGCGTACCAGCGGTCACGTGCGGAATTATTGTCTTTTCGTAACAAGGCCGGCCACTGGACAGGGGAACTTTCCACGTCGGCACTTTCCACTGCGACCGCCATCATGGCGCTTGAGATGATCCGCCGGAAAAGACCTGCCGACGATGTTTCTCTCAATACCTATATTGATAACGGTATCCGCTGGCTGGCTGAGCATCAGAACGAGGATGGCGGCTGGGGAGACACTGTCAAAAGCTTCAGTAATATTTCTACTTCGATGCTCTGTCATGCTGTCTTCCACGCGACAAAAAATACAGAAAAGTACGTCGCGCATGTCGTTAACGCCCGACAGTACATCGACCGCGTGGGGGGAGTGGAAGCGGTCGTCGCGCGCTACGGAAAAGACAAAACCTTCTCGGTTCCGATTCTGACCCATTGCGCCCTGGCCGGGCTCGTCAAATGGAAGACGATCCCCGCACTTCCCTTCGAACTTGCCTGTCTGCCGGCACGATTCTATAAAACGGTGCGCCTGCCTGTTGTCAGCTATGCATTACCCGCGCTGATCGCCATTGGACAGGTCAGACACCACTTTCGCAAACCACGTAACCCGATCACGAGGCTCATTCGAAATCTCTCAGTCAAACGCAGCCTGAAAAAACTGATTTCCATCCAACCCACAAACGGCGGATTTCTGGAAGCAGCACCGCTGACCAGTTTTGTCACCATGAGTCTGGCAGGCATGGGGTTGACCGATCACCCCGTCGTGCAGAAAGGACTGCAGTTTCTGCTCGACTCGGTCAGACCCGACGGGAGCTGGCCCATTGATACCAACCTCGCCACCTGGACGACGACGCTATCAGTGAATGCCATTGAGGGAACACTCTCGGAATTTGAGAAAGCACCCATTCGCGAGTGGCTGCTGCAGCAGCAGTACAAAGAATTGCATCCCTACACTTCTGCAGAGCCTGGAGGCTGGGCATGGACCGATTTGCCTGGTGGCGTACCTGATGGCGACGACACCCCTGGTGCACTCCTGGCGTTATTAAATCTTCAACCGGAAGAACCCGATGCACAACAGGCTGGCGATTTGCAAACGGCACTTCGAAACGGTGTTCGCTGGCTGCTCGACCTGCAGAACAGTAATGGGGGCTGGCCGACATTCTGTCGAGGCTGGGGCGCACTCCCCTTTGATCAGAGTGCCGCTGATATTTCGGCACATGTAATTCGCGCATTGCAGGCCTGGTTGAAGACAGATCCTCACTCAGAAGAAACCGATTTACGACTTCGAGTAGAGCGCGCTGTCAGACGCTGCTTTCAGTATCTGGCGACGGTCCAACGCAATGACGGTTCCTGGCTGCCACTCTGGTTCGGAAATCAGCACGTCGAGAATGATGAAAATCCGGTTTACGGAACGGCGCGGGTTCTGGCCGCCTATGCCAAAGGAACAGAACGTGAGTCTAATCAGGCAGAGCAGGGAATCCTGTTTCTGAAATCCGTCCAGAATCTCGATGGCGGTTGGGGCGGCGCAACCGGTGCCCCTTCCAGCGTGGAAGAGACGGCACTTGCCGTGGATACTCTGCTGATGGTGGGGCTGGAACTTGAGGACCCCGTAGTCGCCCAGGGGCTCAACTGGCTGCTGGAGCGGGTTGAGTCAGGCACCTATACAGAAACAACGCCGATCGGCTTTTACTTTGCCAAACTCTGGTATTTCGAACAACTTTATCCAATTGTCTTCACTGTTTCAGCCCTGCACCGTGTGGAAGCCGTTTTGAAAAAATCTGCGGATGGCAATTTAAGATTGTCGCTTGAAGACGAAGATTACCCTATAATGAGCGCTAAGGAAAAGTAGATACATCCTGTTTCCAACCCCATTTGAATTCAATCCATCAACGATCGCTCGATTGAGTTACTAACCATAGAGGAGTGTTCCGTGTCCATTGCACCTTTAGACCAGGAAAGTTCTGAAGATAAAATTGTACCCGGCTCAAGCAAAGCTGAAGTACACTCTTCCGATAACAAAAAACCGGTCAAAAGAAAACGCCAGAGTACCAGCCATCTGAAAGCGGTACCGGAAACCTCTGCGCTGCGCGAAGAAATGAAAGCCGAAGCGGAAAAGTTCGTCGAGACGCTCGACTGTTCTAATCCCTTCAACAAAACAACGCTGGAAGCCTGGTCCCGCGAATTGCTGGAACAGCTGGATCAGCCCGAAAAGTTTCTGGGCTTCATGATGGTCCTGATTGGAAACTTTTTCTGGAAACGACAGTTCCTGGCGATTCCTTTCGAACGCCGCCTCCTGCTGTTGCCTCACTGCCTGAAGCACGCCGAAGGTTGTCCCGCAGAATACGATGAGTTCGGCCTCGATTGTGAAAAGTGCGGCGCGTGTTCGATCGCCGACTACAAAGTCAGAGCCGAACAGCTGGGATACAAAGTACTCGTTGCAGAAGGCTCACCCGTCGTCCTCAAGATCATCGTCGGCGGTTACGTGGATGGCATTCTGGGTGTCGCCTGTCTGAACGTCCTGGAAAAATCAATCGATAAAGTCCTCATCGCCGGTGTTCCGTCCTACGCGGTTCCCCTGCATTCCGGCGACTGTAAAAACACGAAAATGGATGAACCCTGGATCTGGGAAGTCCTGGAAGAATATCGTCCTCTGGAACAGCCGCTGACCCGCAGCTATCTGCCTACCATGCGTGCCGCCAATGCGCTGTTTGAAGATAACTTCGATCAGGTTCTGCCTCCGCTGCGTACCAAATCCGAAGCCGCGGCTCGAACTCCACTGGGTAAGACCGAAGCGATTTCCTACGATTGGCTCAAGCATGGCGGAAAACGGTTCCGTCCCTTTATCACGCTGGCCGCTTACGATGCGCTCATCAAAGCACAGCAGTCTGATGAAGCAGCAGAGACCACCTATCCACTGGGCGTGCAGAAAGCTGCCATGGCCATTGAAGTCTTCCACAAGGCTTCACTGATTCACGATGACATCGAAGACGATGACCAGTACCGTTACGGTCGCGAAACCCTGCATCGTCAGCATGGCACGGGCATGGCCATCAATATCGGCGACTACCTGATTGGTGTGGGCTATCGGCTGCTGAATGAGGCCCGGGCCGATATCGGAGCCGAAGCCGCCTCCGACCTGATCGAAAAGATGTCTGCCGCCCATATCAAACTTTGCGAAGGGCAGGGAGCCGAAATGGCCTGGCAGGAGAGCGAGACCTTCGAGCTGGCACCGCTCGACGCGTTGCAGATCTACGCTCTCAAAACATCACCGGCTTTCGAAGCCGCCCTCTATGCCGGCATTCGTATGACTGGTTCTGTCGGCAAGTATGAAGCGTTGATCTCATCTTTCTCTCGGCATATTGGCGTCGGTTTTCAGATTCTGAATGACCTCAAAGACTGGCAGGGAGATGACGATAACAAGCTGATCTCCGGACAGGATGCACTGGCGATGCGACCGACGCTGCTGTTGGCGCTGGCACTCCAGACCGCCGACGATCAGCAGAAGGCCGATCTCAAAGATATTATTCTGCAGGGACATCCCAGCGATGGGGCACGCATCGGTCGCCTGCGTCAGATCTATCAGGACTGCGATGTCTTTAACAAAGCCGAAGCCCTGGTCGATAAATCACGGGCCCGGGCCGAGGAACTGGCGGAAAGCGTCGAGAACGAAGACTTCAAACAACTGCTGATGTTCTTCTGCGATACCGTGCTGGCTGAAGAAACTCCCGAAGCCAAACCGGAACCCCAGGTGCTGATGCCAACTGCCTGATATAAGCAGAGGTGGGGAAGGTCTGACTCTTGGGTTGGCAGTTTTCGAAATGTCTGGTATTACCCTCAATCTTTTGATGTGCATTAATCAGTCTCTTCACCGATTTTTCCTTGTTTTCTGTATGCCCTGATTTTCCTCTGATTGGCCAGCGCTGGTTTCATGCTATGATTTCAGTGAATTCCCAGGCTGAAACATAGGAGAGAAACAATGTGGGATGAAAAATACAGCGCCGCGCATTATGTGTATGGCGAAGAACCTAATACCTTTTTGCAGGAACATGTTGACTGCTTACCGAAAGGTAAAGTCCTGTGTCTCGCCGAAGGAGAAGGCAGAAATGCAGTCTTCCTGGCCCGGCAGGGATACCAGGTGACTGCCGTTGACGCCTCGGAAGTCGGGTTGCAGAAGGCACGACGGCTGGCTGAGAAATATCAGACCTCAATCGAAACCATCCATGCCGATCTGGCAACCTTTGATCTCGGCGAGAAACAGTGGGATGGCATTGTCTCTATTTTTTGTCATGTTCCCCAAAAGATTCGAAAAAGAATACACGGCAAAATTGCCGCGAGTCTTAAATCCGGTGGTGTTTTTCTGCTGGAAGCCTACACGCCCCGGCAGTTAAAGCATGGCACGGGCGGGCCTCCCGATATAGAATCGATGATGTCTAAAGCACTACTGCTCGAAGAGGTCTCCGGACTGGCTTTCAGTCATTTGGAAGAACTGGAACGCGAAATCATCGAAGGTTCCAATCATACCGGCGTCGGGGCCATCGTCCAGGCCATTGGGAAGATACAGGAATCATGAGAGCGACTCCAGCAACGGTACTACTGTTCTTAATGTTGATGAGAATATTTACCGTTCATGCAGCAGAGCCAAAACTGAAACCCCACCCCGACGCGGTCGCCAACACCCACGCCCCCGGCAAAGTCGATAAGCCCGAACTGGTTCCCTTCATCGTGGTCGACCCCGCGAAGTTGAAAGGTATCGTCGTCGATGAAACCCAGGCAAAGCTGATCGGCGTCTGGCAGTATTCGACGCACACGCCCCCCTATGTCGGTCTCGGCTACCTGCACGATCAGAAAAAAGGGAAGGGGGAGAAAGCGGTTATCTTCACTCCCGATCTGCCAAAGCCCGGCCGCTACGAAGTCCGGCTCTCGCACTGTTACAATATCCGCAGATCGACCAACACCCCGGTGACCATTCACCACGCCGACGGTGATAAAACAATCCGCATTAACCAGCAGCAGATCCCCGCACACAACAAACTGTTCCGCAGTCTGGGCACCTTTCGCTTCGACAAAGGGAAAGCAGGCTGGGTGAAAATTTCCACCGACGGCACCGAGGGAAAATACGTGATTGCCGACGCCGTGCAGTTTCTGTTCGTCGGCGAATGAACGTTTCGTGTGGTCTCCTGTTGTCTGCGACAACCCCGGATTACATCCGGGGGCACCCTTTCTTTCACATGAGCCGTACAGAGTTGGTCGCGGTTTCTGCAGGTCGGGAGACAACCGGCGCTAACGCTCTGCGGCTAATAGAGAATGCTCTTCGGTTTATTACACTGCCACCACCCACTTTTACTTTCGTGCTTTTCGTGGTAGTAAAAAAGAGCCAGATACAGCAAATTCACAGGCGAGTCTAGTGAAACAGAAAGACGGGCTTTTGTTGTAAATATGACAAAATGAAATAATTCCTCGATCAAAATCCTGTCTTGTACTATAACATTGCACAACCCACCTGCTCTTCTCGTTGCGTTCTCCTCTCGACCAAAACTGATGTCACGGACGACAGATGTTCTTGCTACGCCTTTTTTTAATCTGCTCTCTTCTCGGAGACGTCTTCAGTATCCAGCAGAGACTATACGCGCAGTCTGAAACACAGGCACACACAGACTCTTCAGCAGAGCCGGGAACTATTCTGGCTGGATTTCTGCCGATCGATCGCAGCTTACGGGTAGAAGATGGTCTTCCTCTGAATCGTGTGATTCCTCCTTCGGACGACCCTATGGATGAACTCTTTGATCCTGGGGACAAGGAAACACCCTCTCCAGAGCGACCACTAGATTTAAAATCTCTCATGCGGCCGCGGTTTGACAGTTCAGCCGAATGGGAACCTGAGGTCGGCGGAGTCGCAATCAGTTCCTATGACTTATCGATGAAGATACCCGTCTACCCGATTTTCGGACCTCCGCCTCCGTTCATCAATTTCGGCTATTCGTTCACTCAGATCGACGCTCCCGCTGCATTGGATTTGCCACAGAGTCTGAATGAATTTTCGTTGGGGATGTCCTGGATGCGCCCGATCAATGAAAAATGGATGGCCCGTTATATGCTGAATGGGGCCTTCGCATCGGATATGGATAATACCGGCAGTACCGCCTGGCAGGTACGAGGCGGCATGTTTGCCATGTATCGTCCCAATGAGACCTGGAATTTCGCGTTTGGGGCACTCGCCACCGGTCAGAATGACGTTCCAGTTCTGCCGGTTCTGGGAGCGATCTGGCAGCCGCGACCTTCGCTCAAAGTCGATTTGATGCTACCCAATCCCAGGATCTCTCTGCTCGTATCCGAGTCTGAGTCGCGTCAGCACTGGGCCTATGTAGGCGGCGGATTCTCGGGAGGCACATGGGCCTACCGCCGTGCCAATGGACTGGGAGAGCGTCTCAACTATCGCGAGTTTCGCTTTGTATTTGGATGGGAATCCACTCCCCCTAAAAAGCCGGGAAGCTTTGGTTCCAGTGGCACGAGGCTCAACGCAGAGATTGGTTACGTATTCGGCCGAAAGTTTGAATTTGATAACGGCGTGCCTGACATTAAGATTGATAACACACTTTTGCTTCGCTCGGGAATCAGCTTCTAAGCAGATCGATTGAAAATAAGATCGCTTGTTTTCATTCGCTATTCGCCAGTCAAAAACGCGACCCGCCGATCAGTCCTGCGTAGTAAATAAACCCCCCAATCGTAAGTCCAATTGCTGCTCCGGATATTCCGCAAATCATGCCTGTGATTGCGGCTGCTCCATAAACTCCCTGACCGCCTCCCTTCATGCTGGGGATAATCACTGCGATCTTAAAACGGCTCCGGCGATGATCCCCAAAATAAGTCCCAGAAAACGTGGCATGTTAAGCTCTTTCTATTCACACAGAATTTGAATTCGCAGCATCGAAAGCAAAGCAGCCTTCAATCCACCTGTGGCGGCAGGTTCCCGTATTCCCAGGGATTGTTGTTGAACGCGGGAGCGGCAGGCCGCTCAGCCAGTTTGTCGGGAGTAAGTTGTTTGGAAAGTTCGACCGCTGCGTCGACCATCTGCGGGCCGGCGGTGATTTCGAGGTTACTGTAACTGGAGAGCCGGGTTTCGTATCCGCCGCCGTTTTTGTCGAAGGCTTCTTTGGTAGGCACATATCCGACACAACCGTTTGCCAGTGAGACCGGGAACGTGATTGGGAACGGACTGCCGGCTTTGATATCCAGGCCGAGCTGACAGAAGAATTCCGCAGGGTCGGTTAACAGGATCACCGGTCCCAGTTGGACTGCTTGTACCTCGACGTCAGCCACAGGCTCTTTTTCCAGCCGGGCATCCAGCAACACGGTCTCTTTCGCGAAGATCCAGTTGGTGGCTCCCGCTTTGCCCGGTCCGGCTTTCACCTGTTCCAGCGCTTCTTCCAGATGTTCTTTACTGGGTTTACGGCGGGGGATTTTCAGCATTTTCGTTTTGCTGGCGATGGTTTCAAAGTTACCACGCGGCATCGAGAGCAGAACCTTAACTGCTTCCGCTCCTACGCGACCTCCGACAAAGCGCGATGATTCTTCACTGGGGCGACGTTGAAATTTCGAGAGATTATCGACCTGTGTTACGTCTCCCGATGCCCCCGCCAGGAAAACCACGACCGTATCTTTTCCAAAGAAACCACGAATCACCTGTTCGACATAATAAATGTAATTCGCCGAGATACCGCCCGGGTTGGTCGTGGCATGACAGACGAAGTTGACCAGGCAGCCTTTGAGTTGCCCCTGTTCATCCCAGACGCCGATCACACCGACTTCGGGATCAACGGGGCCGGCCGGTTTGACGATATCCGGATTGCCGGGGCGTGGATGTGTATACGTGATGCCGTTCCGCATGAAGAATCGTCGGTTGAAGGCCACCTGTTCCTCAATCCCCACTCCCGCACCACATTCAGAGGAACTTCGTTTCTGATAGGCTTCACAGATCGCTTCCACACTCTGGTCGACGACCGTTTCCAGATACGCTTTGTCTGCAGTCGATGATTTTTCGTAGGCCAGTTCCTGTACGAATTTCGAAGCGTGATCATATTCGCCGGGCAGGATCATGCCCATCGGCCCTGAAGAGTGCGAATGCGTCGCATGCAGCAGGATCGAGTGTGCCGGAATCTTGCATTTTGCCTCTACACGTTTACGAATTTCATCTACGGTCACACGACGGATAAACAGGGCATCCAGACTGACTACTGCGACGACGTTCTTTCCGTTATCAAAAACCGCTGCCCGTGTTTTGCAGGGATCGTGAAACGAACGATGAAACGATTTCCCGTAACCGCCCGGCTGTTCCATGCCGATCTCGGGCGTGATATCGCGTTCGGCGAAACCGACTTTGACTTGAGGCGTCTCTGCCGCCTGGAGGTTTGTTGCGGTAAGAATCAGGACACAAAGCGTGACAGCATGACAAAGCAGGAAGCGCATCTTCATGGGAAAACTCGATTTTGATCAGGTGGGGAAACAGGAGGAACGTTTCCCTCATTGTAAGCAGAATCAAAATCAGGTCGCTACTGAAGATAGTTAAGAAAATCGGGGTGAAGTGAAATTTCTTGTCTAGATGCAGGTTCTGCAATCAAGGATACTGAACCTGGCGGTGCTTCATGTATCATATTGGTAATAAGTCCTGCGTGGGACCATTTTCGCAACGTGAGGAACGAGATCAATCTCGACACGTCATCCTGTAATTCTAAATAATCTGGCAAATCATGAAGTTCATTTGTAGATCTTGTAAAAATAGTCTCACAAAGGATCTGATCGACACTCAGGTCGATTATTGTGAGGCAGATGGCGAAGACTTATTACCGGAAGGAATCACAAATAAAGTGGAAGACTGGTCCGGTGACAACTGGGCTATCAATTCAAAGGATATCCTGTCGATGACAGTCACCGAAGAATCGTCTCGTATTAATGGTTGCTGTGACCTGGATGGCTGTGATGGCCCCAATCTAAGATGCGGTAAGTGCAATCAATATGTGGCAACTGCAAGATATGATTGTTGGCTGCCTCGTCATGTCATTATGGATTCCGAGAGAACCGAATTAATTACCTGAAAAAGTCGCCAGGCTTTGATGCAGGGAACAGCCTGGTGAACTTTGAAAAAAATGGCTTACGCCAGTTCGTAAGGTTTGCGATATTCTTTGGAGAGCCATTTGGCGGCATCCGCATCACCGACGATGGTTTGCTGTTGCGGATTCCATTGAATTTTCTTACCCGTCCGCACGGCAATATTACCGAGGTGGCAAACCGTTGCGGAGCGGTGTCCGATGCTGATGTCGGCAACCGGTTTCTTGCGGGTCTTGATACACTCAATGAAATTGTCGACGTGCGCGATGTTCGCATCACGGTTCACAATCTTGGGTACTTCGACTGATTTCAACAGCTCAGGCGGATTAGCGATGATGCCACCGCGATAGACGAACAGGCTGCCCTTTTCACCGACGAACTCCGTTCCCTGTTTTTTACTCGCGATGCCGGGAACCTGTCGACAATTCAGCACGACGCCGTTGTCATACGTGTATTTAATATTGGTTGAGTCGGGTGTTTCGTACCAGCCATCGGGATTAAAGGTCGCCGAACCTTCCGCGCTGACAGGGCCGCTTTCGTCCATGCCGAGTCCCCATTGTGCGATGTCCAGATGGTGGGCACCAAAGTTAGTCTGCTGACCGCCGCTGTAATCCCAGAAGAAACGGAACAGGTAGTGCACGCGATTTTTGTTGTAGGGTCGTTCTGGTGCCGGTCCGAGCCAGCGGTCAAAGTCGAAGCCCTGGGGAGGTGCACTGTCGGGAACCGGTTTGCCGGCGCGTGCGATCCAGTTGGGCCCGGGCAGCGTCACGTTCACGGTATGGATCTTGCCGAGCAGACCGGACTGGACCAGTTGCGTTGCCAGGATGAATTCCTTTCCACTACGCTGCATGGTGCCTGTCTGGACGACCCGCTTGTGTTTCCGTGCCTCATCAATCATGAGGGGGCCTTCATCCACGACGAGTGTCAGCGGTTTTTCACAATAGACATCTTTGCCGGCACGGCAGGCTTCGACGGTCATCTTGGCGTGCCATTGATCGGGGACTGTCACAACGACGGCATCGAGGTCTTTGGAATCGAGTAGTCTGCGATAGTCGTCGGTCAACATTGCCGACTTGTTGGCATTTTTCTTGAGATAGGAATCTGCTTCCGCCAGGTAATTCTGATCCAAGTCACAAAGTGCTTCAATATTATTGAGGAAGTACTTCATGTTATTTCGCGGTCCCCCCTGGTTGCCGACACCAATCATGCCGACCCGCACGCGTTCGCTGGGAGGGACTGCAGCAAAAGTGGAGCGATAGCTTTTGGCACTCAGCCCCATGAACAGCCCGCCATAGACAGATTTTTTCAGAAAGTTGCGGCGTGACAGATTGGACATAAACAGACTCCTCGAGCGACGAAATAAATATGGATGACTGGTGAAGTTCCCGTAGAAATCTCGCCTGATAGTTCTTTCACGGGGCACTTATCATAGCAGCACCCGGACCTGAGTCAAACAGATTCAGATCGGACAGAACAACCGATTTTGATGCGACGAGGGGGGCGCGGCTAGTGAACTCGGGATTCTATTTTCGGGATTACTTTTTATAAAGGTTGTTCACGATTTGATTATCCTTGCCGCCGATGATCTGGACGGCTTGAGCGTCCTCACTGTCCGGCAAATCGGTGCGAATCAGGCAATCGGAAACGCGGCTGTCGGACACGTTTTTCAACAAGAGTCCAATAGTGGAATAATCGAGAATCGTACAAGCGGTGATATTCATCCGCCGGGAATCACGAATTTCCAGCGCCGGTGTTTCATCACCCGTGCCATTAATCAGGTTACCGTTTAAAGAGATGCCATCGCAGTCGGTTAACAGCATACCTACCTGGGCCGTAGCGCCGTCAGCGTAATGATAGCGGGGGCTGCGATCGAGTACGTTATTGGAGATCAGAATATTATGGCAGTCGTGTATGCGGATGTTATGGGTGTAACCTTTCCACATGGTATTCCCGGTAACCGTAACGCCGCGCGCGCTGGTAATTTCAATGTTGGTCTGCACGTCGGATAGTACGTTATCGGCGATCGTGATATTCCCGTCACGGTGTTCGGGAGAGTGCGGGCGGATGTACGCGTTTTCATTAATACGAATATTAGCAGAGCCCGGGGCGAAATGATCATGTTGAATCGTGCAACCCACGATGGCAATCTCGCCCACCATCGCTCCTTCGGAATCGATCAGCACATTCGCCGTCGGTTTCGAATCTTTGTCACCCATGTTTCCTTCGATATCACAGGTGCCAATCTGAAGATTGCGAATATCTCCCTTGTTAACAACCACTCCGCCACCCGCGTTATAGGAAATGTGACATCCCACGACATTCGACTGATGAATACTGACTTTATCGTAATACACGCCAGCTCCCCGGTTTTCATAAATATGACAATTGGAAACAATCACATTCCGGTTGCGTTTTACAAAATGAATTGCGTGCAGAGTGCGGCGGATGGTCAGTCGCGTAAGAGTGATCTGCATCGTGCCGGTCGCTTCAACTCCACAGGCTTCCGGATGATCGCCGACAATTTCCAGGCCATCCACCATAGGCGAACGCTGATTCAGCCAGACATTTTCTTTGACTGTATGTGGACTGGCAGTCCCTTCATGTGTGCCAATGAAACGAAACGCAGGGCCTGCACCTGCCATGATGATAGTGGCCGTACCATCGGAACTGAGAGAGGTCGGGCCCAGTTGATCCAGATTGATATTAATGGTTTTCGTGATCCGGTAGACTCCTTTGGGAAAAGTGATCTGACCGATTTTGGAATCGACGGCACGTTGGAGTGCGGCTGAATCGTCCGTTTTTCCGTCTCCTGTCGCGCCAAAAGATCTGACAGTCATTACCATGGCCGGTTCGACAGACGCAGGGCTGGTTTGCGATTTACTGTTCTCGGCAGAATAAATCAGATAACCCAGGACCAGCAGTGTTGAAATACAGATCAGAGTTCCACGCATGTGTCATTACCTTGTTGTAGAGCAGGGGGGAATTAATTAGGGAAGGTTCTCAGCTACATTCTAAGTCGGTACGCCATTAAATCACAAACGCACAGGCGAGATTCGTGAAAAGAAACCCCCAGAGAGAAGGAGAGGTTTGCAGGTTTCAGATTGGAACCTGGCATCAGCGACTTTATTTCCATGCGATTCTGGATTATGTTGTGCAGGATGGACCTTCTCTTTTTCTGTTAGAAATGTAGCTTGATGATTGACCGACCTGATGATTCCGAAATCTCGCCCGGCGACCGTGACCTGTTACAGTTACATACGCGCTGGATGCGGTTTGCCTTTGATGAAGCGCGCGCCGCATTTGAAGAAGATGAAGTCCCTGTCGGCGCCGTCATTGTTTACCAGGATCGCATCATCGCTGCTGCACACAATCAGCGCGAAATGTTGAGCGATCCCACCGCGCATGCGGAAATGATTGCAATCACGCAGGCTGCAGAATCACTGGGGAGCTGGCGTCTTGCTGACTGCATTTTATATGTGACTCTTGAGCCCTGTCCCATGTGCGCGGGTGCAATTATTCAATCACGGATTCCGCTGGTGATTTATGGTACCCGAGATGAAAAAGCAGGCGCCTGCCACTCCCTGTTTCAGATTACCAACGATGCCCGGTTGAATCATCAGAGTACGGTCATCAGTGGTGTCATGCAGGAAGAGTGTCGCGCCATTCTTCAGGAATTCTTTCGTCGTAAACGCGCAGAAGGAAAAAAATAAGCATTCTTTTTGTGATGTTTCAATGAAGTTCATCACAAAGTTAGAATAAAAATTCTGCGACAGAATGACACGAGGAAAATGGAAGAGGAACAAGGCTCATACGTCATGTGAGAGTGAAAATAAAACGTAACTCATTTGTCAGATATGATGAAATCAATTTTGTCAAGTGAGATTCGTAGAAAAGAAACCTCCTTAAAAATCGTTTCATTTTTTGATTACTTTCAGCTTGTCCTTCTGATTCGAGTTCGTCAGAATGGCTTTCACAATAACTTTTCACAATTCACAGATTCACATCTGAAATATCTTTGAGGCGAGCGAATGCATATTATCTCTCGTGGTGCGAATGAGAGTATCCTCATTGGGGAACATACGATTGTTAAAGTACTTGAAGTGTGTGAGGATCGCGTCAAACTGTCCATTGAGACACCGGGAGCGGAACCTGCCTATTGGGAGGAAACGGTGTACCTGGACCACTCTGAAGAATTAGAGTCCGTCGAAATCAGTGGCTGAGCCACTCCTTCAGCTGACTTTCTGAAGAGAACTTTCTCTGGATGGTTTATCCTGAATGTCAGATTCGCTTTCTTTCTCTTAAGAAGCTGTGCTTTCCAGCCGCGCAGCCTTGGCGTTGGAGCTGAAATTTCTCACAATAGGTGTGTCAGCGTCTGGTTCTGGCAACACTGGTTGTAAAGTCAGCTGCCACCTGCCGGAAACGTCGTTCATTTATCTAGCAATCACTGTGAGGCTTATTGTGCCCGCCATATCGGAACAAGATGGGGAGTCGCTGGGGCTGGAGTCACAGCAACTGCCGCGACATATTGCGATCATCATGGATGGCAATGGTCGCTGGGCTTCTCGGCGTGGCTTTCCACGCATTGAGGGGCATCGTCAGGGGGTAAACAGTGTGCGCACGGTCGTGGAAGAATCCACGCGTCTGGGAATCGGACAACTTACGCTGTATTGCCTCAGTAGCGAGAACTGGAAGCGACCGGCACTGGAACTCAATCTACTGATGCAGCTGTTAAAAAAGTTTGTTATCGGTGAACGTGAAGAGATTATGCGTCAGAATATTCGCTTCACTACCATCGGTCGTCGCAGTGATCTGCCCCGCGATGTACTGGTCGAAGTCGATAAAACGATTCGCGAAAGCCAGGACAATACCGGAATGCAGCTCTGTCTGGCGTTGAACTATGGCAGTCGATCGGAAATTGTGGACGCCGTCAAATCAATTGTCGCCGATGTGGAAGAGGGAAACCTGAAACAGGAAGAGATTAATGAAGAAGTGATCTCAGCACATCTTTATACCGCTGGTATGCCCGACCCCGATCTCGTCATTCGTACTGCGGGAGAAATGCGGGTCAGCAATTTTCTATTATGGCAGATCAGCTATGCCGAGTTATGGGTGACCCAAACATACTGGCCAGACTTCAAAGTTGCTGATTACTGGCAGGCCCTGCGTGACTTTGCCTCCCGTGACCGCCGCTTTGGTGGTTTGAAAGGATAAACGCAGCATGCTGGGCTGGCGGTTACTCGTTTCAGTGATCCTGATTCCACTCCTGTTCGGTCTGTTTTATCTGGATCAACGCGCGGGGACTTCTGCTCCCTATCTGTATGGTTTGTGTTGCCTGATTGTCTTTCGAGGTTGTTGGGAATTAACGCGCCTGTTGACGGTGCGCAATCTGCAGCCCGGATATGCCATCGTCAGTCTGCTTTCATTGTTGATCTGCACGCTGGCCTGGTTGCCTTATTTCAGTGATTCCGATGCAGGCAGCGCACAAGAGAGCTCGCTGGCGCTGATGTCGGTCGGCTTTTCCATCTCAATTCTGTTAATCTTTCTGAAAGGGGCGATCCGCTTTCAGGAGCCGGGACAGAGTATGGAAAACATGGGGGCGGAAATACTCTCTGTTTCCTATTTGGGCTTTCTTCTGGCGATACTGGCGGAACTACGCTGGGTGGCAGGACCAGAGACCGGTTACCTGGCATTAGGTTCATTAATCATCAGCGCTAAAATGGGAGACATTGGCGGTTATACTTTTGGTCGATTGTGGGGGAAGAAAAAACTGGTGCCGCGACTCAGTCCGGGGAAGACCTGGGTAGGTGGATTCGGTGCCATTTTCGGAGCCGCGATCGGATCGCTGCTCTGGTTTCAATTTACGCCTGCTTTGTTTAATTCACTCTGGACTGGCAGCAGCTGGCTGTGGGCGATCCTGTTTGGAGCCATCATCGGTCTGGTGGGACTGGTCGGGGATCTGTGTGAATCGTTGATCAAACGGGATGTCGGGAAAAAAGACTCCGCGGAACTACTGCCCGGATTTGGCGGTCTGCTCGATCTGCTGGATAGCCCGCTTTATGCCGGTCCGGTCGCGTTTGTACTCTGGAAACTGCTGCCTCTGATCACGGTGGTGGCAGCGACCGGCAATTGATCTGTTCGCAGATTGTACCAGCGTAAAGCAGGCAGTTGATCTGCGAGCACAGGCAGGTAAGCATCGACGGCTCCCACAGCAGCCAGTGACGCCACCGTAAACTCGGCGGGTAATTCAATTGACTTCAGCAGGATCAGCTCATCCGCGGGCCAGGTTAATGTCACCCAGGCCGCGATGGAATCACTGGTCACATCCCAGGATGCGGGTAACTGTTCGAAATCTTCTGAAGTTGTCGTTTGCAGGTAATGTTCCGCACAGAGTATGGGAATCTGATTCTGCTGCCAGGCCTGTTCTGCATTTTCCTGATTTGAGACAACACAAGCACTCGGCAGTAGCTGGCACAACAGTCGTTCATTCAATTTCATCGCCGCAATCGCCAGCCAGTGTGCGGTGGTGGCATCCAACTGATGAACGGCATCCCAGTGGCGTACCAGATCGGCGGTGCTGCCACCACCACAAATCAGCAGAGGTTTGCTATTCTTCAGCTGTCTCAGAAACTCAGAGAGCCTGTTTTTCAGATCAGGAAGATCGAACAGGCTGCCTCCGAGTTTTAAGACACTGATCTTCATCTATTTCAATCCAGCGTAGCAAGCGGACGGTTGACTGTCTCAACGTGCGAACGTCAGTCGATGATTTTGGAAATCTGATATTCCACAATGCCACATGCGCCCGCTGCTTTCAGTTTGGGAACAATCGTACGGACTACCGATTCTTCCATGATCGTGCTGATAGCGACCCAGTCCGGATCGGAGAGTGAAGAAACCGTCGGCTTCTGCAATGCCGGCAGCAGATTCAGAACTTTCTCCAGATCGGTGCGAACCACGTTCATCATCACGCAGACTTTACCTTCTGCAGCCAGGCAGGATTCCAGCATCATCGCGATGTTCTCAAGCTTCTCGCGCTTCCAGGGATCTTCGTATGCCTGTTTGTTGGCGATGAACCGGGTTGTGCTCTGCATCAACTCTTCCACGATCCGCAGGTTGTTGGCCCGCAGTGAAGAACCGGTTTCGGTCACCTCGACAATCGCATCAGCCAGCTTGGGAGGTTTGACTTCTGTCGCACCCCAGGAAAATTCCACATTGGCTTTCACGCCATGCTTTTCCAGGTAGCGTTCTGTCATGCCGACGACTTCGGTGGCAATGCGTTTACCCTCAAGGTCTTTGACCGACTGGATGGGTGAATCTTCAGGCACACAGAGTACCCAGCGGACCGGACGGCGGCTGACTTTGGAGAACTGTAGTTCGCAGATTTCCTGAACGTCGGCATTGGTTTCCAGGATCCAGTCGTAACCGGTAATCCCTGCATCCAGGATTCCCTGATCGACGTAGCGGGCCATCTCCTGCGCCCGGATCAGCAGGCACTCGATTTCGTCATCATCAATCGTCGGGTAGTAGGAACGGGATGAAAATTTGATGACATAGCCGGCTCGTTTGAAGAGTTCAGCCGTCGATTCCTGTAAACTTCCCGCGGGAATACCGAGTTTTAAGACCTTGTCGGACATGGTTCCTGTTTTTCTGAATTCGATGGTTTAGTGCGTAATGTGTATGCTATTAACAGTTTAAGTATATGATCCATCACTAGCGCGGAATCAAAACACAGGCAGGTCCTCACCAAACGGTGAATGATTTCTTCCCGCAAAATATCCCTTGCGCGTACTCTAACAGCTAAAAAACCGTAGTTCCAGTAGCCCGGAACGAGAATGTTCATAGAAAATCCCAATCAGTGGGCTTCCATCAAGAGTGCAGTTTCTCTAGGATCGTGCAAATACGCATTCAAGATACCCGATTCCAGCGCAATTTTCACTGCTGGAACCCGAGTGCATTCCCTGGAACGCCCCGGTATCCCCACGGAGATTTGAATCCGAACAGCCACTGAGGCGCATGAATCTGCCTCTGTTCCGGCTTAAAGATAGATTTCGTTTCCACAGATATTTTTTAATGAGCAAGGAGAAATTCCTCGATGGCCGAGCAAAAAGCCACTAACGTGACCTGGCATGATCACCGTGTAACTAAAGAAGAACGCTGCAAACAAAATGGACACAAAGGCGCTGTCCTGTGGTTTACCGGTCTCAGTGGATCCGGCAAAAGTACGATCGCTAATACCGTCGATCACAAACTGTTCGAAATGGGCAAGCATACGTTTGTTCTGGATGGCGACAACATCCGAATGGGATTGAACAAGAACCTGGGCTTCTCTCCCGAAGACCGTACCGAGAACATCCGCCGCATCGGTGAAGTTTCCAAACTGTATACCGACGCCGGCATTCTGGTCATGACCGCTTTCATTTCCCCTTATCTCGAAGACCGTGATCAGGTTCGGGAAATCATGGGTGAAGGCGAGTTCATCGAAGTTCTGGTACAGGCCTCTCTGGAAACCTGTGAAGAACGCGATCCTAAAGGGCTCTACAAAAAAGCCCGCGCTGGCGAAATCAAAGGGTTCACCGGAATCGATGCTCCTTATGAAGCACCAGAAAAACCAGAACTGGTTCTGGATTCCGACGCCAAAGGCATCGACGAACTCGCTGACGAAGTCGTCGCTTACCTCGAATCAAAAGGTTATCTGACCTACGCGTAAGTCGCGTTTGCAGTCAGATGCTTGAAAAACAAAAACCTCAGCCAGCGTATCATGCCGGTTGAGGTTTTTTTTTCACGATCATTTCGCATGCTTTCTGAATTCGTTTCAAATTCAGCAGGAAAAAGATCTTTATAGCTTATAGAGATGCCCGGTGATATAATTGATAGAGAACGGGAATGGACGGGTATTCTGGGTCCATAAACTTTAATAATTGGTTCTGCTTTTAGCATGAGACGCATAAATGGCTCCTGAAATTACTGAAGAAATGCGACAGGCTTTGAACCAGCAGCCGGATCGGCCTCTCAAAATTGAGGATGATCAGACGCAAAAGACCTATCTTTTAATCCCTCAGGAAAATTTCAGGCAATGGGTGGACGCCGAGTTACGTCGGGAATTGCAGATCGGCTTTGACGAAGCGGATGCGGGTGAGGTTGCAGAATGGGATGTGGAATCCATTCTCAAAGAAGCGCACCTCCGTCACGCTGCAAAGTCTGAGTAATGCCGCGCATTCTTCGTACCAGACAGGCAAATGAGGATGTCTTAAGCATCTGGGATTATATTGCCACGCACGATAAAGCAGCTGTTGATTGATCTTGCGAATCAATGATTTACTCCAGCAACTGGCCACTCATCCGGGGATGGGAGCAAAGCAGGATCAATATCGTAAGGACCTTCGCTGTTTTCCCATCGGCAACTATCTTATTTTCTATGAACCTGTCGAAAATGGAATTCAGGTACTTCGCATCCTACATGGTGCAAGACAGTGGGAAGATTTGCTGTAAACACACGAATGGTTTTGTCTATTCACTATATACGGCTTAATCGTCTTTCTTACTTTCAACTTTATAAGGCCCCAGAGCCGCATCTCTGAGAAACCAGTCTTTGGGGCGGTTCTTGAGATTGTCTGAATAGACGCGAATTGCCCGTTCGTCCCAGTATTCGGGAATGGAAGGATCTTCCGGAATGCGGCCTTGGTCATCGATTTCTTCCATCCAGGTATTCAAAGCAGATGCCATTCTTTGCTTCGTCTCCTGATGTGCCGGAGAATCTACCAGGTTATTCGTCTCCCAGGGATCCAGCGTTAAATCATACAACTCTTCTTCCGGTCGAGTCTCCGCCATCAGTTTGAGAGGCGGCCCGATCAGTTCTCCTCTGCTCTGCAGATCTCGTAAGAGTCCGATAATCGGATACGACTTTTCCTTGTAACGATTGATCTGCAGGAACGGCCGTTCGGGATACTTGTTTCGCAGGTAGCGATATTGCTTGTCTCGCACCGTGCGAATGTTAAACACCGTTTCATCGCCTCGATCGCGTCCGCCAAACAGGCATTCGCGTGGTGGCTCTGCCTGTGCGCCCAGGAAGACCTGGCCCTGCATTTTTTCAGGCTTGGTGATGCCGGCGACCGCTAAAGAGGTGGCACTCAAATCGATGGAAGAAATGAGCTGCTCACTTTTTTGACCCCGCTGGTAATGTGCGGGAACTGGTAGTGCAGAATTTCCTTCGGGCCAGTAAATGATGAGAGGAATATGCAAGCCGCTGTCGTAAGGCCACTGTTTGCCGCGCGGCATGGCCCGGCCATGATCGCCCAGGAAAACCACAATTGTATTCTTGTCGAGCTTGTCCCGCTTCAATAAATCCATGATGAAGGCGACTTTCTTATCCACCGCCATCACCGCATTCAGATATTGTGCCCACACGCCGCGGGTGACGGCATGATCGGGATAGTAAGGCGGAATCTCAACTTTGGCAGGGTCCGCCTGATAGCCGATGTGTTCGTGAGACGTATTCCAGGCTCCGCCTCGATGCGTTTCCGAAAAATTGATTTGTGCATAGAACGGTTGATGCTGCTTTAATTCGTCCCAGTCCTTGAGATCAAAGGGCTGTTTGCCTTTGGGGTACGTGAAGTTCCAGTCGGTCTTACCAGTCCCCTTGTAAAACTTTGCCAGCTTTTTATCGTCCGTCAGATTTTTAATGTTTGCCGTCGTATAGCCGGCAGGACGGAACCAGTCGGTGATGACCCGCACGCCTTCAGGCAGCGGATTCGTTCCCTCACGATGCGAGCGATGATTCTGTGCGTCGATCGACATCGCATACATGCCCGTCATAAATGAGGAGCGACTGGTAGAACAGACAGGAGTCACCGTGAATGCGTTCTGGAACTGCATCCCGTTTTTTGCCAGACGATCCAACGTCGGCGTTTTGACTTCGGGAGTTCCATAACAGCCCAGCTCGGGTCCCATGTCTTCGGCGATGATCCATAGAATATTGGGCCGCTGGTCTGCGGCCTGCACATCATGGCTATGACAGAGGTACGAGAGAAGAACAAGACTAAGCGCGAGCAGAAATCGATGCATGGATGAGACTCTTCACTACAGGAACCAGATGAAACTGATAAAACAAGATTGTATGGTTTATCATCAGCGATCAAACAGGGATTGTCAATTATCTGCTGGATTTATGTGAACAACAGCCACTCGAAACAGCCTGAAACTGATGTTGCCCATTCGACTGGTGAATCATTCGCTGACACCCTGATCATTTTCGACTTGACGCCGCCGCGCCAACAGCGATAAACGCTGAATTGTGTCGCGCGCGTGCCCAGTTTACAGTGCACTGAAACACGCGACAGTTGTTCCTGATCTTCACCATAAAACAGCCTGTTTTTTCCAGATAATCAGTTCTCATAATCGCTCCTGTTCCGAATGTATGCCTGCGGGTCGCCGCACTTCGCAGTCTTTCATCACTGAACCGCCACTGCTCACACCAGCATCGTACCCGGATCAACAAACATCGCCACCCGATTCTGTTCATCCCCCCTTGACGCCCTCATGCCCCTGCATAAGATTTTCCTGCGAATAATGAAACTAAACTGATCCTGGAATCAGCTTTCTCACAAAACTGATAAGTGAATAATTTATCGAAACAGTCACTCACTCTCATTCAATCCTTATTCTGTAAGGGTGCATGAAATGTTCGTGTGATTTCGTTCTTTTCGTGGTAGAAAAATTAATCTCCTGAATCAACGGATAGCCCCGGATGTAATCTGGAGTTGTCACAGACAACAGGAAACTGTCAGGGAAATCACCCCATCAAGTTTCACGTTATCAACCTGCCCTGGTGTAGAGACGCGACACATGTATCCGCCTGCCTGGTGGTGTTCGAACCTGGATCACATCAAATTATAAAGATCGGTTCCCAAGCCCCGCAGATGAAAATCCCGAACCACTGAATGCTCAAAAAGAAGGATCAAAAAGGTGTCATCGATATTCATCATAGATCACCCCAGATGAGCCTCGTTTTTTTTCCCAGTTCGCAAAAAACCGCGGCTAATGCCGTACGGCTAATTTTCGAGAAAGAATCGGATAGCCCCAATGCAATTCGGGGTTGTCGCAGACAACAGGAAACTGCCAGGGCAGGCATACAATTAAGTTTCAGGTCACCAACCTGCCCTCCTGTAGTAGCGGTACCCACATGTCCGCCCACCTGGCG
Source organism: Gimesia algae (assembly GCF_007746795.1). Taxonomy (NCBI): domain Bacteria; kingdom Pseudomonadati; phylum Planctomycetota; class Planctomycetia; order Planctomycetales; family Planctomycetaceae; genus Gimesia; species Gimesia algae. The sequence goes on along the minus strand of NZ_CP036343.1, from coordinate 6,138,445 downwards.
ATGTGCGAATTGGTTTCGCCCTTCTATGGATACCGATGAAACCAGCAAAGTTGAATTTTCTACCTCGAACAACACGAAAAGGCACGAAAGAAGTAAATGGGTAATCCCGAATGCAATTCGGGCCGAGCGCAGCGAGCAGGAGGTCACAGCTGCCACATACCACTCGGAACCACACTCCCCACACCCATTCGGCACCGTCGGACAAGCCGTTCAGACCAGGCACAGGGGCACATTCCAGTAAACTTGTGCTGTGTCCCATTTATGGAAATAAAAAACGTCCTGAACCAGAACTGGTTCAGGACGTTTCAAGTTGCCCGACTAGGATTCGAACCTAGACTAAGTGAGTCAGAGTCACTCGTGCTACCGTTACACTATCAGGCAATACTTAGCGTCTGATATTTCATTGATAAGCTCAGTGGATAGCATCACTTGCAGCTTTCTCTGGCCATTATAGGGAATTTTTCCCGTAAGCCAAGTCGATCAGGGAGAGAATTTTCTATTCTTTTTGGTCTGTTTCACACTTTTAAGCTGTTTGCAAGTATGACAGTATATAAACAGGACCGGTTCGCCGGAATCGTTCAGCCATAGTTTACTTTTCCCGGGAATGGATGCATTGATGCGATACTGGATTTTGCGATTGAGGCTCTGTTCCTTCGTCTGCCTGGTTTGTGCGATAGGGATAATTCAGGGGGAAGAACCGCTGGTCAATCCTAAAGCAGATGAGGAAACAGCCCGGTTGCAGCTCAAATTGAAACAGACGATCAAGCAACTGTCTGAGCAAATCGAATCGACGCCTGGAGAGACAGCCCTCTATTCCCGCCGCGGTGATGCCTACTTCTTTAATGGAGATTTCAAGGCAGCAGTCGCTGATTACAACAAAATGGTCGAGCTGAACCCTTCGATCTCCGCCGCTCACTGGAGACGGGGGATTGCCTGTTATTATGCGAAACAGTATACAGAAGCGGCGAAACAGTTCGAAAACTATCATTCATTTGATAACGTCGATCGTGAAAATGGCATCTGGCGGTTCTTTTCACAGTACAAGGCTAAAGGTGCCGCTGCAGCGCAGCAGGGACTCCTCAAGTATGAAAAGGACGATCGTGAACCTTTTCCCGATCTGTATCGGATGTTTCAAGGCAAGACGGCTCCGGAAACCGTTGTAAAAAATATTGAGTCCGCAAAGATTGATGCACAGGAACGCAGCAAACGCTATTTTTATGCGTATCTCTATATCGGCTTAAATGAATCGCTGCAGGGACACCAGGAACAGGCGCGGAAATTTCTCAAAAAGTCAGTTGAGAATGACTGGGGCCCGGCTGCCGGGTTTGGCCCGAATTATATGTGGCATACCGGGCGGCTTGAGCTACAATTACTGACAGGGCCGAACAGGAAACCGGAAACAAAGTCGGAATAATAAACTCAGCCTGTTCTCTCAAACAGAGAGACTCAAGGCCAGTCTTGCGTCGTACTTGAAGGAATTCCTCCGCGATGAAATGGAACCTGTCTGCCTGCTGCCTCAACCTTTCGCTGGCGATACTGATCGTCCCGTTTCTGCACTCCGAAGTCTGTCTGTCTCAAGACGCGAAGCCCACAGTGAAGCCGGAAACTCCGTCTGCCGAGACGCTGGAAAAACGAAAAGAAGCATTGGCTCATGCGCAACAGGGACAGGCACTGCTCAAGCAGAAAGACTGGAAAGGTGCAATCACTGAATTCGAAAAATCAGTTGAATTACAGCCTGAAAACAGCATGTTACATTATCTGCTGAGTGTTGCATATCTGGAAGGTTCCCAGGCCAGTAAAAGCTGGATTGAGATCCGCAAAGCGGTCCAGTTGGACACCGAAAATAAACGGGCAGCTCAGGATTTCTATAAATTCTGGAGTTTTTTCGATCGTAAAGGGATCCTGAATGTCGGGACGCCAGAGGTTGAAGTGCTCAAATTCCTGGGGAAACCTGACAGTCAGCGGGAGAATAAAGGTGAAACCCAGTTAATTTACGGATTCATGTGGCTCAACTTTCGTAATGCGAGTCTGTATGCCGTGATAGATACACGGGGATTGTCAGCGAAATATATGTCCGCCATCAAGTCGATGAAATTTCATCTGGGGGCTCCCTGGCGGGAAGGCTATCGCATGATGAATTCAACCAGCGCGCTGACCGAATTCGTGCTTCCCGAAGAAACAGTCCAGAAGTATCAGCAACTGTTCTCCACACAACGTCTGTTCAAACTCGGCGAGCAGCTCTCTGCCAGGGAAATGATGAACCGTATGAAGACCCTGGTTGAAAAGTCGTATGAACTGGAAGAGTGGAATGTCATTGAGGACGGTGAGAATGATATTCTGTATGAATGGCGGGTTGCCAAAAGTGACAAAACACCCGCACAGCATGAGATCAACAGAATGGTGCGCGGCGGGCGGGATCTGCATCGCCTGGGATATGTCACACGAAAACTGCCTCTCAAAGCAGCTGATCGTGAGCAATGGATCAACAAGCTGAAGGCAGCGGAGCTGATTCTGGCTCATCCCGAAACAGCGAAACTGACGGTCGCTCAGAAACAGGAACTGGTAGATCAGCTGAAACTGAAATCGAGGGAGATTATCGAGAAGCAATTGCAGTATATTCGTGAGGGAGATGTGGCCTCCATGCAGCCTTATTTTACGGAGCGTGTCAGAAAGTTGATCACAAAAGAATCACTCAATCAAGCGAAAGCACAAGCTGAATCAGCCACACCGGAGGAACTCGTCCATGATATTGAAATCCAGGAAATCGACGGGACTCTCCAGGCAAAAATCAAGATGAAAAATGGTCGAACACTGACGACACTGATCCCCGTCAATGGAAAATGGGAAGCCGACACAATCTGGTTTGAGTAATCCCTATCTTCTATCGTAAATTACCCATATGACCTGTGTTCTATGGTCCAGCGAATCGTTACTAACGGTAGTGATCAATGTTTCATGCATTCATCGCTGGTGACCCTGCTTTTCGACCCAAAAATATTGATTAATTTTTTAATCAGATTCTTCCGGGTCCCGCCTCTCTGTTGATTGTTCGGGAATGTTTTAAAGGTATGAAATGTAAGTACTTGCGATTTGTTGAGTATAGCGCGATTTCACTTCTTACCTGCTGGGTTTTCTCAGCACCCCTACGATTAGCATATTTCGTCTCAACTTCACAATGCGATTATTCCGAAAGATCAGAATAACCGCTTGTACCCGGATAATCGGAATAGTTTTACATCCGACCCGGGATGAGTGGAAGAATGGACCGGGTTCCACCCGCCTGTTCTCTTCGACCGGTTTTGCACACAGAGGATCAGACATCCTGTGAGTGAAAGAGCGGGAGATGATGAGGAACGAAGTTGATCGTCTGAAATCGTAAGAGACGAGTTATACATCGACGTTGGAGCATTCGATGAAGAAATTAAGTGTCAGCCTGGCCTGCTTCTTTTTAGCCTCTCAGTACGTACTGGTATCTGTATTTGCAGATCCAGCGTCCTCTGAAGGTAATCAAACAGAGGGACAAGCGACGATTGGTGAGCCAGCAGGTTCTGCTATCGTAGGAAATGTTTCTTCCGGTGTGTTCAGGCATGATTTTATTCCTGCGAACACAGTCCAGAGAAATGATGTTCCTGGTTTTACAACCATGAAGGATGTAAGTTACCAGGACAACTTACAGGGGTATGCTCCCTACAAATATCCTGATCCTCGGAGCATGGAAGTCCATGAATTCGTCGATAATGGAAACGGGTATCAGCCCATGGAAGTGGATGAGTTCCATCCCATCTTCCGCCTGGATAAAGGCATTGGTGGCGGTATTGGTTACGACGATGGTTATTCAAACCTGGGTGTCTTACTGCCGTTCACAATCAATCCTGAGCAGAGCATGCTCTTCCTTGATCTGCGGGCAATGGTCACCGACGAGGGGGCCGGTGGTGTCAACCTCGGGGCTGGCTGGCGGGCCTACAGTGATAATCTTGATAAGATTTTTACAGTGGCAGGCTGGTACGATTATGATGACGGACACTATCAGGATTACCATCAGCTCGGTCTGAGTGGTGAAGTGATTGGTCAGTATCTGACAACGCGTGTTAACGGATATTTCCCTATCAATAACAATGAGCTCATTATCTCTAATAACCTGTCTGGCAGTGCCTACTTCCAGTCAAATCGAATTTATCTGAACCGTACGCGACGATCTGAGTCGTCTTATGGTGGTGTCGACGCCGAGATCGGTGGTCCGCTGCCTGTCCTCGGAAAGTTTGGTATTGATGGCTTTGTGGGGGGCTACTATTACAACTCTGACCACGACAAGAGTGCGGCAGGTGTTAAGTTCCGTGCAGAAGCAAATATCAACGACTGGTGGCAGATGAGTGTCAGCTACGCCAAGGATGATGTCTTCGGTTCTAACGCCTGGATGAATGTAACCCTTTCGATTCCAGAAGGTCGATCTGACAAGTGGATGCGACCGAAAACGCTGCAACAGCGGATGTACCAGCCTATGAATCGTAATTACCGCGTTGTGGCCAACGTGAAAGAGACCACGACGAACGAGGTGGCCATCAATCCTGATGACGGCCTGCCTTATACCGTCGCCCACATTGACCCTGATTACGGAGCAACCGGCGATGGTACCTATGAAACACCATTCGGTTCTGTTACCGCTTATAATGCTTCTCCACCAACCACCACCACTGATATCATCTTCGTTCAGGACGGTAATGAGCTGAACCTGGATGGTCAGATCACCCTGCTGGATAACGGCGGAGGGATCGGTGGCGTCACCGGTCAGCGTCTGTTGAGTGAAGCAGTCGTGCATAGCTTTAACACACTGGATAACGATGGAAACGTCGTCAGTATTACTCTGCCAGGATACAATCCGGATGCCAGCCGACCCACACTCAGCAACTCCGCTGGTGCAGGTGGAGCGGCAGAAGCTGTGGTCATCGGGGAGGGGGGCGCCTGGGAAGTTTCTGGTTTCAATATCAGCGGGGCCCGGACAGCGGGAACGCCACATAACTATGGTATCTATTCGGCCGGGACACGTGGCTTTGATATCAACCGTAATACCTTTGTACTGTATAACCGCGGCGTAGATGTTGTTAATACTGCCAGTGAAACTGGTAATCTCTCCAGTAACACCTTTACAGGAGATGGTGCCAATTCTTTACATGGTGCCCGTATCACACAAACGGCTGGTACTCTGGAACTGGCGTTCCATGACAATACGGCCACGAATAATCTGGGAGTGGTTCCTCCAGGAACAGGAACCGGGTTTGAAATCATCGCGAACGGCGGAAGTTCTATTGATGGGGTAGGCACTGCCACGGATGGTGTCACCACCCTGGGTATCACCGGAAATACAGCAAATGCCAACGGGACCGGGATGATCATGACTGCCAATGGTGGTTCTACGATTGATACGGATTTCTCCACCAATACTTTCAGCAATAATATCAATGCCACAAGGGGTGGTCTGCAAGTGAATTCCAATGCGAGCACCATCGACTTCAACAGCTTTGATACGATCATAGCCAGCAACAACTCAGGCTACGGTATCGGTTTTAATGCGACTGCCGGCGGTACATTGTCTGCTTTATCAGATGGTGTAGATAATCTGGGTATGACAAACATCAATGCCAGTAACAACGCGATTGATGGTTTTGTTGCCACATCGGATGGTACCGGTTCAACCATCAATCTGAATATCGGTAATATCAACTCGACGGCAAACGTCTTCAGCAGTAACGGTCAGAACGGTATCAGCCTGAATACAACAAACGATGGTGCGATCGGCGGCAGTATTATCAACAACACTGCCACCGGTAACACACAGGATGGTTTAGCCATTACTCTAACCACAGGTACGATTGATCTGACCGGCTTTGGTTCGCCTTCCATCGGCAGTAACTCATTCACAGGCAATACCCGTCACGGGATGAGTATTGTGAACAACACCGGCGGTGTCTTCACAACCTCCCTGATTTCTGAGAACGATTTCAGTAACAATACAGCAGCCGGTATGTTCCTGGGCGGAGAAGCTCTGGGGGGAACTGATACAGCCGTCAATACGCTGGGCAGTATCGATTCCAACAATTTCAATCGCAACCTGACAGGAACCGACGGGATCTCGTTTGATACGAGCGATGTTCGGACAACGGCATCCATCACAAGGAATACCTTTGTCGGTCGCGCTCCGGATCTGCCCAATGGTGATGACGGTTCCGGTTTCGGTGTCGGCGGTACGGTTGATGGTACAACGACCATCGGCGGGAATGGCGGCGTGACCCTGGAGTTTGGTGATCTGGCAGCCATCGATAATGCTCTGACCAATACATTTCAGAACAACGGCGATGCCCATATCGGGTTGATGTTAATCGGGAATACAACCAACCAGGTTGACATTGATCAGCACAACTTTGATACCACCTTTGACACCACTTTAAGCAGTGAGTTTACCGGTGAGGGGGTCGGATTTATCGTGCGGGATACTGCTACCTTAACGAACAGCACGATTCAGCGGAGCGTCATCCAGAACAGTGCTGCGTCCGGTCTGTTGATGACCGTGACCGGGAACAACCTGGGTGACTTCGGTACGATCGACAACATCACAATTGGTGGCAGCTCTTCTGACTTCGGAAACCTGTTCACAAACAATGGAGGCAACGGCCTTGAAATGGAACGTACCTCTGATGGCGTGATGACCGATATCGACATCAGCTACAACACCTTTACCACAAATACTCTGGATGGTATCGATTTGACAGCGTCTGCTGCCAACAAAACTGATACCTACACCATCAACAATAATACAATCACGGATAATACTCTGAACGGTATTGATATCAGGGTCGAATCGGACGCCGTCTTATCTGCTGATATTGACAGCAACTTCATTACCGGTAACGACACCAATGGTATTCGCACCACTGAGCTTACTAATTCTGGAGGAGACGCCCGGGGTGTCACCGGAGACTGGACCCGCAACTACATTGCTGAAAACGCTGGCGATGGTATCCAACTGGCAGCTGCCTCTGATGGACTCGTCATCGGTAACGCGGCAGATTCTGCTCTGGGCAACATGATCGTAGATAACGGTGTCGACGGTATCGGCATCACGGGCGCTGGTACTGTCACGATTGCTCGCAACTATATCGCAGAGAATGCTGAAATCGGTATCGATATGGATCTGCCAGGCTATAACAACATGACCATTACCAACAACGATATCACCCGCAACGGTGGAGACGGTATTGAATTCATGAATGTCCTGTCAGGGCTTTATGACCTGAATATTGATGGCAACGTGATTGACTTCAACGGCGGTCGTGGCTTCGATGTCCTGGCTCGACCTGGTCTCGTTGGTTCAGCATCTACCATCAACATCGACTTTAACAATAACATCGTGAATGAAAACCGCCTGGAAGGGGTATATGTGGTCTACACTGCATCGCTCACACAGAACCAGACAGACCCCGCGACGACTGCTCTGGCTTCCGACGGAAGCCTCTTCCAGGATGTTTTTCTGAGAATGGATATGGATAATAACCAGATCATCGACAACGGTCGCGACAGCGGTTTCAGTTCAACTGGTCTGGTCGTTCGAGTCGGTACCACTCGCGCCTTTACTGGAACCGGCGGTTCACAGAATGACGGTGGGTTTGCCAGCAATGGTGCGGGTGTCTTCGATACATCAGGTGTGATTATGTCTGTCACAAATAATACCCTGACAGGTAACCTGGGTGATGATGTCTACTTTGAGTCCTTCACATCAACGGTTGATCCGGCTGCATCAGCCGGAACCTGGGGAGCCACTATCGACCCGACCGTCATCAATACCTTCCAGTCCGATGCACTCGCTCGACTGGACCTGTTGTGGGATAATAACACAGTCATCTCATCTGATACGACTAATGTCGGAGCCTTCTACAACAATGCAGATACCTTCAAATCACGTTTGAATACCACCAGCCCTCCCTTCGATGGACCATTCACTTCGACTACACGACGTCGTAATGCTCAACGTCAGGCTGCTCGTATCCCAGACTATATTGATCCGGGTGCAGGGAACTTCCTCTACTCAGGAATGGGAGCCAGTACCTTCCGTCTTGATACCTCAGGTGACATTGGCGGGATCTTTACCATGGACATAGATCCCTACCTCGAAACCGACGATGCCCGCGGTATCTACTATGGTGGGGTCATTCCTGGCGAAATGCCTTATGGCTGGGGACAGTACTAAGATCAAGACACTCGTCTGATCTGAGTATCAGTGAAAAACAAAAACACCATCCCGGGAAATCGGGATGGTGTTTTTTATTGTTGTGTCAGTTGAAATCAGGCGACTGTTAAGCCGGTGACAGAAACTGCTCGATGCGATCCAGGCCGGCCTCGAGGGTTTTCAGGTCCGTTGCAAACGACAGACGGACATAACCCGGTGCCCCAAAGGCATCGCCGGTCACCAGTGCCACGTGGGCTTCTTCCAGCAGCGCGGTGCAGAATTCGCTGGAATCGGTTACCACTTTGCCACCACCCAGTGGTTTGTTGAAGTGGGCACTCACATTGAAGAAGGCGTAAAACGCACCCCCTGGTTCCGCGAAGCTGATGTCCGGGAATTTTCGCAGGCGTTCCAGAACATACGCCCGACGTTCTTTGAACGCGGTCAGCATGTCGGCCACACTTTCCTGGGGACCGGACAGGGCAGCGATCGTCGCGGCCTGGCTGATGCTGCAGGGATTGGATGTCTCCTGGCTCTGCAGCTTGGTCATCGCGGCGGTTAACTCGGGGCTGGCCAGCGTCCAGCCAATACGCCAGCCGGTCATCGCGTAGGCTTTACTGACGCCACTCACAATAATCGTTAATGCAGCGACTTCGGGGCCAAAGGAAGCGAAGCTGCGGAATTCGGAACCTTCGTAGATCAGCTTTTCATAGATCTCGTCCGAGAGGACCGCCACATCTTTTTCAACCGCGACTTTCGCCAGTGCTTCCAGTGTTTCCACCGGGTAGGCGGCTCCGGTCGGGTTACACGGGTTATTGAGCATCATCAGTTTGGTTTTCGGAGTGATGGCAGCAGCGAACTGTTCTGCGTTCATGCAGAAGCCGCTCTCTTCTGATGTTTCGACCATCACGGGAGTGGCACCGGTCAGTTCAACCAGGGCACTGTAGCTCACCCAGTAGGGAGTCGGGATGATGACTTCATCGCCGGGTCCACACAAGGCGGTCAATACATTATGAATCGAATGCTTGGCCCCGTTGGAGACGACCACCTGGTTTGGCTGATAGCTCAAACCATAGTCACGCTGGTAGGCATCGCAGATCGCCTGTTTGACTTCGAGCGTTCCGGCCGCCGGTGTATAATGGGTCTGGCCAGCATCCATCGCGTCCTTTGCTGCCTGGCAGATATGAGCAGGGGTGGTGAAGTCGGGCTCTCCCAGGGTGAACTCGTAGACTTTGACGCCGGTACTTTTTAATTCCTTGGCTTTTGCTGCAGCGGCAATGGTCGCGGAAGGTTTGAGTTTCTGAACAGTAGCTGAGAGCTGCATCGACATAATGGTGATCTTTGTTCTCTGAATGAATAAAAGTGGGTGGATCTGAAAACCGATATCAGATCTCGGGAGTTCCCCCCCCGCAGACACCGGGGAAGCAAAGATGTTCGTAAACACCTGATTCTTTTCACCTGTGAGGACAGCGTCAAGTCTCGGGTGGCATTGTTTGCAAATCGAACAGGAATCCCGCCTGAAATCGGGTCAGGCAGGACAGGGGAGACTCGACTCTGAGCAGGCCAGTAACCTTCAGTGTGAGGCCGGCAGTTCGCTCTCTGCATTTTTACCCACTTCGTGGGCCGACATGTTCACCTGAATCAGGGAGGTCTGTTTGAACTCGGTTCGGGGCTGGGTTCCCCCCTTGGTTTCGCGTGTGATGACCACGGACCATTTGGCCACGCCGAACGGAATTTCGGATGTTCTCCAGATTTTGCCCTGGTTTTTGGACCGGGTCGTGGTGCTTTCACTGATGAAGGTCCCCTGGTATTCCCGCGCGGAGACAGTCGCAGCCGGTGTTTCCATACTGGCAGGCTCTCCTACGGAATCCCATTGGGTGTAGTGTTCCAGCATGGTGATCATGGGGTAGAATCGCAGCACGTTGGTTTTCAGTGGCTCGACAGGCCGGTCGCCGGTTTTTCGATAGCCGCGAATGATCGGCAGAAAGGTAATCGGCAGTTCATTTTTACCAATCGTCTCTTTGATCTCACCGTTGATCGCTTTTTCTGGAACCAGCACCTTATAAATTCGAGGTCCGGAAACCCCGGGAGCCACTCCGGATTCCGTTGATTTGCCGGTGATGCATTTGAACTCCAGCCAGCGACAGGCAGTCTGTGCCCCGTCGAAATCTGCCATTTCAGAGCCTACGGAACTGATGACCAGATGCCGCGTCCATTGTAGCTTGACGTTCAAATCATTGGATTCCGGGCCCGGCATCTCTTTTTCATAGGTCCCTTCATAGCGGACCCAGGAGCCATCGGCGGGCAGTTCCCAGATCAGTCCCTGTGCAGACAGGGGACCCGAGAAAGAAACAACGCAGAGCAGTGACAGAAATAAAGCACGTACAGACATGTTTGATAAACCACAGTGAGTACAGGGAAAGAAGCAGAGACCAGAGATCACGCGCGAATCCAGCGGTTCCAGTGTGACAAATGAAGCATCCTCTGACAACACTTTTTGGTTTTTCCCGCAGGAATTTTCTAAAGCAAAGACATTTCAGGGCGTATAACGGGAGCATCAGTCAACTCTTTCTTGACCGTAGCCTGTCGTTCCACTTAGACTGCTTATAGCAGTTAATACGAATTTAACGTTTTCCAGAGTGATCTCTTCTGCTGCAGCACAACGCTTCTGACTCTGCAAACAATACATACGTCCCTGTTCTGGAGATTTCTGATGTCGATGCCTGTTCATAAAAATTGTGGGTTCCTTGTTGCATTGCTGCTGGGATGTGCGTTCATTCTAACTCAAAACTCGGCTTCTGCTGCGGAAGAGGAAAAGAAGCCCACTCGCGAAAACTGGGCTCACATGGTGATCAAAGGCTCGTATCCTGAAGGTCCGCAGATGCCCGGCCTGTTTGGCGATGTCACCGAATCATTGTCCAAAGTAGTCTCACGGCTGGAAAAGGCGGCGGAAGATAAATCGCTGACCGGCGTCGTACTGCATTTCAAAGGGACTGAGCTCGGCTGGGCCAAATTGAATGAATTGCGACAGGCGATTAAAAAAGTTCGCAAGAACGACAAGAAAGTTTTCGCCTGGATTGAATCGGGGATGACCAAAGATTACCTGATCGCATCCGCCTGTGATCAGATCGTGATGCCCGAGTCGGCTTCACTGATCCTGCTGGGGCTGCGGGCGGAAGTCAGTTTTTATAAGAATCTGTTCGATATTCTTGATATCAAACCGGATATCCTGCGGGTCGGCAAATACAAGTCTGCTGCAGAACCTTACACGCGTACCGAAATGAGCGAGGCGTTTCGCGAAGAAATGGAAGCATTGCTCGATAATTATTTCGGACAGATTACGGATATGATCTCCGAATCCCGGGGATTGTCTGCTGAAAAAGTCGAAGCGGCCATCAACGGTGGTCCCTATATGGCAGCAGAAGCAAAGAAGCTGGGACTGATTGATCACATTGCCTATGAAGATCAGCTGCCCAGACTGCTCACGGGGGACAAAAGTAAAAACGAAGTCAAGCTGATCAAAAAGTATGCGAAAAAACGGGCCGACACCGATTTCTCCGGTATCGCCGGGCTGATCAAACTGATGGACCTGCTGGCCGGCATCGATTCCTCACAGCGCATCGGTTCGGGACCGCGGATTGCTGTGATTTATGCCACGGGGGCCATTATGTCCGGTTCGTCTGCTCAGGGAGGTCTCATGGGAGGCAATGTCCTGGGTTCAGACACGTTTATCAAGGCGGTCAAAAAAGCGGCCGACGATGATCAGGTCAAAGCCATAGTCCTGCGTGTCGACAGTCCGGGAGGCAGCGCCCTCGCCAGTGATCTGATGTGGCGCGCACTCGAAGAAGCCGGGAAGCCGGTTGTCGTCAGCATGGGTGATGTCGCCGCCAGTGGTGGTTACTATATTTCCATGGGGGCAGAACGCATTTTTGCCGAACCCGGTACACTGACCGGTTCGATTGGCGTGGTGGGCGGCAAACTGGCGATTGAAGGCCTCTACAAGAAAATCGGGATCACAACCAGTGTGATTTCGCGCGGCAGTAACAGTGGAACCTTCAGCCCGCTGAGTGGTTTTACGGAATCGGAACGCGTCGCCGTGACGGGAATGCTGAACGCCATCTATAAACAGTTTACCGAAAAAGCAGCCACCGGCCGCAAAATGGATTACGACAAACTGGAAGCACTGGCGCGAGGTCGGGTCTATACCGGAGAAATGGCGCTGAAATTAGGGCTCGTGGACCAGTTGGGAACACTGGATGAAGCCATCGAACATGCACGCAAACTCGGAAAAATCAAAGATGGTGAGAAGTTTGAAAAACTGATTCTCCCCCGACCGACCAGCCCGTTCGAGCAGTTGTTCGGCTCTGCCGATGGTGAGACACAGCAGCGTCAGCAGATCTCACGCATGCTGGATTCCATTGCACCGGGTCTGGCCGAACAGCTGAAAAAAATGGACCTGATCAATTTACTGGCACGGGAAAAGTCACTGACAATTATGCCGTTCGAGATTCGCGTCCAGTAAAGTTTCTGGTTATGCTGATCGAAATACAGAAAATCAACTCGTCGCAGTTTGGAAATACAGCAAGGAGACAGGATGTTAAACGGCTCAAGTAAATCAATCAGAGTTCTCTGCCTGACGCTGCTGGCTGTCTACTGCGTCGCAGGCGCAGAAACGCCTGTTATCGCAGACGATAAAGCAAAGCTGGGAGATTCGTATGGCTTTAAACCACTGGAACTCTTCAAGCTCTCCGACCGGTCCTCCAATATGCTGGCCCACGATCTGAACGGGGATGGACTGCATGATCTGATCCTGATTGACAACAGTAACAGCCGCATTGATGTGCTGCAGCAACGGGCACCCGGCGAAAAAGTCTCTCCCGATGAGATGACAGAAGAAGTCAACGGCATTCCCAACGATGCACGTTTAAAACACATCAAAATCCCCGTGGATGTCTCCATTTCTGCACTGACAGTGGGTGACTTCAATGGCGACGGCTTGAATGATCTGGCTTACCTGGCGGAACCGGACCGGCTGATTATCCGCTATCAGTCCAAAACAGGCGAATGGTCCGATCGCAAACGCATTCGACTGGCGGACCTGCAGTCAACCCAGTGGACGATCGCTGCTGGCGATTTGAACAATGATCAGAAAACCGATTTGATCGTTCTGGGCACGAACCATACCTATGTCATCCTGCAGGATCAGAAAGGGGAACTGGAAACGCCACGGCCGATTCTGAATACGTCACCTAAACTCGGGCTCGCTGCCATCGCCGATCTGAACGGGGATGGACGCAACGATTTTACGTATGCCACCCGCGACGGCAAAGATCAGATGCTCTGCGCTCGACTGCAGAAACCGGACGGCAACCTGGGACCGGAAATCCGGTTTGAACTTTCGAATCCACGTTCGGTCACATTGGCAGACATCGATAGCAAACCAGGTTCAGAAATTCTCACGATCGATTCGCAGACCGGGAGAATGAGAATTCAACAGCTCGAAAATTCGTCGACTCTCAATGGCGATCTTTCCAAACGACTGACCCTGTATGGTTTCGGCGAAGAAGGGTCAGGACGGAATCGCGGTTTTGATCTGGGAGATATTAACGGCGACGGAATCACCGACGTCGTTGTGTCTGACCCGGAAACTGCACAGATGCTGGTGTATCTGCAGTCGAAAGACCGGGGCCTGGATCTGGGGCAGACCTACCCGGGGCTGCAGGGGGTAGAACAGTTACGCATTGAAGATATCAACGGCGATGGACGGGCGGAAGTGTTCGTCCTCAGCGAACGGGAAAAGATTATCGGCGTCAGCTCATTTGAAAATCAGCGGCTCGCCTTTCCCAAGATCCTGCCGATCAAAGGTGAGCCCGTTGCCTTTGAAATGGCAGACCTGGATGGCAACAAGTCACCCGAATTAATCTATGTCGCACGGAACAACAGGAATATGTCTGAGCTCCGGGCATTAAAGTTAAATCCAGACGGTTCCTGGTCCGACTATCAGTTTCCCAGTGATCCACCCAACCTGGATTCCCCGAAATCATTAGTCAAACTTGATGCCAACGGCGATGGAGTGTTTGAACTGATGGCGTTTTACGGGCTCTCCCGTTCTCCCAAAATGGTCACCCTGACCCCCAAACAGACGCCACAACTGATTACCCCATCCGGGGGGATCAATCTGGATGAAATTAAACCGGAATCCATTTTCATTGGCGGCCCGAAACGGGACTGGATTCTGACGGCGCAGAACAATTTTGCCCGCAGGCTGGTTTTGAATTCCGACAATCAGTGGCAGGTGCTCGATCAATTTAATGCACCCGAAAGTAAAGCCCGCGTGGTCGGGGCCGTCAACATTAACCTGGATGGCGAGCCCGGTGATGAAATCGTGCTGGTCGATCTGGGTGTGCAGAAACTGCGCATCCTGCGAAAAGAAGCCAATGTCTATCGTCCCTGGAAAGAAGTGGAGATCGGCGAATTTCCCTTCCTGTCCGCGCATGTCGCTGACTTGAATGGAGATCAACAGCCCGATCTGGTTTTGTTCGGTCGTGGCCAGTTCGGGATCCTCTACTCAGGCCAGACACCTCCCACTTTAAAAGATGTGGCCTCATATGAATCGAAAATTCCGCAGGCCTATTTTACCGACTCCGTCGCCGGTGATCTGAACGGCGATGGTCAGTCGGACGTTGTCATCCTGGACTTGCGCACGCATCATGTGGAAATCCTGAGTTTCCAGGAACACGAGGGCCTGAAGCACGCTTTGAACTTCAAAGTCTTCGAAGAGAAAACATTTTCCCGATCCAACCGGTCGGGCTCGGATCCACGGGAAGCAGTCATCGCCGACCTGACCGGTGATAATCGAAAAGATCTCATCCTGCTCTGCCACGATCGCGTGTTACTTTACCCTCAGGATGACGGCAAAAAATAATCGCGAATCGATCAGAGTTCTGACGTTCCATGCATGGCATATTTTTGAGAGAGATAATCCAGTCCCCAGATTAAAACGGCGGCAACGATGATCAGGACAATCGAAGTCCAGAACGTGCCGTCGAATGCTGTGGGCCAGACATTTTCGTAGATCCGATGTTTGAATGGCACCATCTCCGGAGTCTGGTCGGCGGTGTAGGGCGTAATATCCACTTTGAACGGCCAGATCCGACGTAGCGAGCCCACCATCAGTCCGCATAACACTGCCATCGTCAATGTATGGTAGTTGTGCAACAGCCAGCGCAACACTTTGCTGAACAGAATCAGTCCGATCAGGCAGCCCAGAACAAACACGAATACAGTCACAAGGCCACTCCAGTCGATGTTTCCTTTGAGCAGTTCTTTCGGAATCGTTTTCAACAGGCCTGTGACATCGTGATATTTACCCAGCAGGATCAGAATCAGGGCACCACTGATGCCCGGCAGAATCATGGCGCAGATAGCAATCATCCCACAGAAAAAGACATACAGATTCCCTTCCGGAGGCTGGATCGAATGTTCGCCGACCAGAATATAAACGCCTGCCAGCGAAGCCAGAAACGCCAGCACATTTAATACGGTCCAGCGGTTGACCATCTGTGCGACCAGGTAACTTGATGCCAGGATCAAACCGAAGAACACAGACAGTGTCAGCTGCAGATGATAATCGAGCAGATAATGCATCAGGCTGGCCAGGCTCACTACACCCGTTAGAATTCCCACACCCAGGGGGAGCACAAACCGCAGATCCAGATGCGCTGCGACTTCAGACCACTGTCGTTTCGCCAGGAGCTGAAACAGCCGGGCATCACAGTGGCTAATGGCGGTCACCAGACGCTCATAGATCCCCAGAATCAAAGCCACGGTGCCCCCGGAAACGCCGGGAATGATGTCGGCACCCCCCATCAACAGCCCGCGACCAACCTGGATCAGGTCAGATTTTGCAGGGAACTTTGAGGGAGACTGTGTGACAGGTTGTTTGGAATCTGACATCAATAAACCTTGATTTAATGAACAAAAGAACTTTCGCCGCAATTATTTCTATGCCAGCAATTGAACCGGGCATACGGGATCAGGTATCTTTCATAGAGCCGAGAGTGTAGTGTAGTCAGGTGATTCTGAAAAGTGTTGATTTCTGGAACTCCAGCAGCAAAGCGAAGTGTACTATGAAAGGCCCCGGATTAAAGCTGGATCTAGATGTCAGACGGCTCTGGAAATGCCCCCAGACCGGACAGACGATCCGCTTAAGTGGAGATGTCACTGCAAAATCAGTGGAAGTGGACGGCAAAACCGTCTTTATGCAACTGGTAGAAGAGCAACGCAGTCGGTATCGAGATCCGTTCCATTTCGAATACTATGAGCCGCCGGCACACGATCAGTCTTCTTCTGAACGCGCCGCTGCTGCTGCCCGCTCCATTGATGAGCCTGATACGGCACCCGTTGATACACCAGTTGACAATGTCGCCGATCACTCTATAAATGAAGTGGCTTCAACAACTCCCACTGAGGAGCCACAAGCTGCTCCCCCGACTCCTTCAGAAACAGAAACCCCGAAGCATTCCGAAGAAGAGGAAGACACATTCGGGGGCGGGTTACTGTAAACCTGTTTTGAATGCCCTGCGTTCGATTTGATTTCATTCCACCAGCGATTTTCAGCGCGGCGTCAGCCGTTTGGTATAACGCGGCCCATGTCACAAAAAGATATCATTATTACCGGTGCTCGCGAGCACAATCTGCAGAATGTCAGCGTTCGACTCCCCCGTAATCAGCTGATCGTCATGACCGGCGTGAGCGGCTCCGGCAAAAGTTCACTCGCCTTTGATACCCTGTATGCTGAAGGTCAAAGGCGCTATGTCGAATCACTGTCCAGTTACGCCCGCCAGTTTCTCGGACAGATGCCCAAACCCGAAGTCGATTCCATTTCCGGCCTGGCACCTTCGATTTCCATTCAGCAGAAAATGAGTGGACGCAATCCCCGCAGTACGGTGGGGACGATCACGGAAATCTACGATTACCTCCGCGTCCTGTTTGCCCGCGTCGGACAGGGCTTCTGTGAGAATTGCGGCAAGCCGATCAGCTCGCAGAGTAGCGAACGCATTATTGATTCGATCTCACTGATCCCGGATAAGACCCGGTATTCGATTCTGGCACCTCTGATTCAACAGCAGAAGGGGGAATACAAAGACCTCTTTGACGATTTGCTCAAACAGGGCTTTCTCCGAGCCCGCGTGGATGGTCGTATTATTCAACTGTCCGATCAACTACAGCTCGACCGCCAGATGCGTCACACGATTGAAGTGGTCATCGACCGACTCGTCGCCGGCAAAGTCAGCCGGGCCCGCCTGGCAGAGTCCGTCGAACTCGCGTTGAAACTCGCAAATGGCACCCTGATTGTTGCGACCGAAGTCTCTAAAAAAACAGAGAACAGTGACAGCGAAGAAAGCCTGCAGGACAAACTCTACAGTTCCCGCTATGCCTGCACCGATTGTGGCATCAGCTACGAACCACCCACGCCGCAACTGTTCAGCTTCAACAGTCCGCTGGGAATGTGCGGCGAATGTAACGGACTGGGCATGCGGTACGATTTTCCACTCGACGCATTGATTTCCAAAGAGACCGTGTCGATTCAAAAAGGAGCTTTCGAACTGCTGGGGCCGCTCAGCAAAGTCGGAAAATGGCGACGGCACATTTATAACGGCGTCGCCCGTTCTATTGAAAACGATCTGAATCTGACCGAAGACAGTTTTCTGAAAACGCCCTGGAACGAACTGCCAGCAGCAGCGCAACAGCAGTTTCTCTACGGGACCGGCGATCGCAATATTACCTTCAGCTGGCGGCATTCCGGCGGGGTCTGGAAACATGGTGGTACCTGGGACGGCTATATCGAAGAACTGCTGGAAAGTTACCGCAAAACCAGCAATCCCATGCGGCGGAAACAGCTCGAAAAATACATGGAATTTGTGGAATGTTCGAGCTGTCACGGAGCCCGCCTGAATTCACAGGCCCGGCATGTGCGGATTACCTCTCTCAGTGATGCGCACACCAGCCAACAGACACACAATTCAAAAACGCTGCCCGAAGTCTGTGCTTTCAGTATTGAGGAAGCCGCCGATTTCTTTGAAACACTGGATCTGGATGAAACCGGGCTGCTGATCGCCGACGAAGTCCTCAAGGAGATCCGCGGGCGACTCGGATTTCTGCTGCGTTGCGGCCTGAATTATCTGACACTCGATCGCACTGCGCCCACACTCTCCGGGGGAGAAAGTCAGCGAATTCGTCTGGCCGGGCAGATCGGCTGTGGCCTGGTCGGTGTCGTCTATATTCTGGATGAACCCTCGATTGGACTGCATCCCCGCGACAATACCATGTTGCTGGAAAGTCTCTGCGACCTGCGCGATCAGGGTAATACGGTGATTGTCGTCGAACACGATGAAGAAACCATGCGCGCCGCCGATCATATTGTGGACTTCGGACCCGGCCCCGGTGTGCGTGGCGGTTTTATCGTTGCAGAAGGCTCGTATCAGAAAATTCTCAAAGCCAAAGAGAGCGTCACCGGACAGTTTCTCGCCGGTAAAGAAAAAATCGAGATTCCTGCAGAACGCCGGTCACTCGTTAAAAAAGACTCGATTGTGATTAAAGGGGCGAAACATCATAACCTTAAAGACATCACCGCCCACATCCCCACCAAAGGGCTGATCTGCGTGACCGGCGTGAGCGGGTCCGGGAAAAGTTCTCTCATCAATGATATTCTCTGGCCGGTTCTGAATCAAAAAGTGAATCGAGGCAAAGGCAATCCCGGTGCACATCAGAAAGTAACCGGACTGGAACTGATCGATAAAGCCATCGACATTGATCAGTCTCCCATCGGCCGTACTCCCAGATCCAATCCGGCGACTTATGTGAAAGTATTCGATCTGATTCGGGACCTGTATGCGAAACTCCCCGATTCCCGGATGCGGGGCTATAAAGCGGGACGTTTCAGCTTCAATGTGGCCGGCGGTCGCTGTGAAGCCTGTGAGGGACATGGCGCCAATAAACTGGAAATGGACTTTCTGGCGGATGTCTGGGTTCCCTGTCCGGTATGCGAAGGCCGTCGCTTTCATCATGAGACGCTGGAGATTCGCTATAAAGACGCGAATATCGCTGAAGTGCTGGAGATGGACATTCAGCAGGCGATTGCGCATTTCCAGAACGTCCCCAAAATCTTAAAACTGCTGGAATCCCTGCATGATGTCGGCCTGGACTATCTGAAACTCGGGCAACCTTCGCCGACCCTCTCCGGAGGGGAAGCACAGCGGGTCAAACTGGCACGCGAACTGGGAAAGCGATCCACAGGCAGCACCTTCTATCTGCTGGATGAACCGACGACCGGCTTGCATTTTGCCGATGTGAAACTACTGCTCAAAGTGCTGCATCATCTGGCGGATGCCGGGAATACGGTACTCGTGGTCGAACATCATCTGGATGTCATTAAAACCGCCGACTGGGTGATTGACCTCGGTCCCGAAGGAGGCGAAGGGGGAGGCACCATTCTGGTAGAAGGCACACCGGAAGAAGTTGCCGCTTGTCCCTGGTCCTATACCGGACTGGCGCTGAAAGAACAGACCGATCTGGTTCCCGCGAAAAAGGTCAAAGGAAAGAAAAAACAGACGCTGATTCTGAACAACCCACATTTGCGCTGGCAGTCTGCCAATGCGAAACAAAACAGGAAATCCAACGGCGACAGCACGCAGATCACGATCCGCGGCGCAGGCCAGCATAACCTGCAGAACCTGGATCTGCAGATTACCCGCGACCAGATGAATGTCTTCTGTGGCCCGAGCGGCAGTGGCAAATCGTCTCTGGCCATGGATACCCTGTATGCGGAAGGTCAGCGTCGTTATGTGGAATCTCTGTCTGCGTATGCACGGCAGTTCCTGGGCCAGATGCCAAAACCCAAATTCGAGCACATTCACGGCCTTTCCCCGGCGATCGCCATTGAACAGAAAACAACCGGGCATTCCCCCCGTTCCACAGTCGGCACCGTTACGGAAATCTATGATTACCTGCGCGTGCTCTACGCCCGCCTGGGAACCATGTACTGCCCTGACTGCGATGTTCCCGTCGAAACGCAGACCACCGACGAAGTGATCGAACGCATTCTCGCGATGGACGCAGGCACCAAACTGCTGATTCTGGCACCCGTGGATATCACCGTAGGTCAGGCTTACGAAACGCTCTGGGAAAAATTACGTACTCAAGGCTTTCTGCGTGTCCGCATCGATGGAGTGACGTATCGCCTGGAAGACGTTCCCGATATTGATCGCCGACGTCGTCATGAAGTGGAAGTCGTGCTGGACCGCATCACCGTCGCTGCCAAAAACCGTTCACGCATTGCCGATTCAGTGGAATCTGCATTAGCGCTGGGCGAAGGCCTGATGTATGCCTGTTACTGCGACGATGAAGTTCCCGAACAGGAATGGGATTTCGAAACCTTCAGCCTGTTCTACTTCTGCGATCAGTGTGGTCAAAGCTTTGAAGAACTGACGCCTCACAATTATTCCTTTAACAGTCCGCTGGGCTGGTGTGAATATTGTGAAGGGCTGGGAACCGAACTGGGTACCAACCTGTCCGAGTTGATTCCTGATCCCAACCGCTGTCTGCAGGACGCCGCCATTGCTGCCTGGCCTGATCCGCGAACCAATTCTGAATTCAACAAGACGCTGACCGCGATTGCAAAACAATTCCGGATTCCCCTGGATGTCCCCTTTAATCAACTGAGTGTCAAGCAGCAGCGTTTTGTCTTGTATGGCGATGAAGATCGCTGGATTCCCCTCGACGAAGCAGGCACGGTTCAGTTTCAATACAAAGGTCTGTACCCGGCCATTGAAGAAGCCTCTCGGCTTTCGTTTGGCTTTCGCAGTCGCCTGCAGGAGATGACGGGCGAAGTTCCCTGTTCAGTCTGTAACGGCAGTCGCCTGCGCACGGATGCCGCCGCGGTCCGCTTTCACGGAAAGACCGTCGGTCAGTTTTGTGATCTCCCCTTGAAAGCTGCGCTGGCGTTTATCAAAACGGCAAAACTCGACAAACGGCAAAAGCAGATCGCGGGAGACTTAATCAAAGAAGCCACGAGCCGCCTGCAGTTTCTGGTCGATGTGGGACTCGAATACCTGACGTTGAGTCGACCGCTGCCCACACTGTCTGGCGGTGAAAGTCAGCGAATTCGTCTGGCGGGGCAGGTAGGACGCTCGCTAACGGGGGTGTTGTATGTTTTGGATGAACCGACGATTGGCCTGCATCCCCGCGATAACACGCGTTTGATCAACACGCTGAAAAAACTCCGCGATATCGGCAATACAATCGTGATGGTCGAGCATGATAGGGAAGTTCTGGAAGCTTCGGACTGTCTGTATGATTTTGGACCCGGCGCAGGCCGCTTCGGGGGCACTATCGTCGGTAAAGGCTCGCCGAAACAACTGAAACGCAAAAAGAAGTCACTCACCGGCCAGTATCTGTCGGATCAGCTCACGATCCCGCTGCCTCAGGAACGCCGCGTCACTTATGAAACACAGGGCAAGACGGAAACGCCTGTTTCCCCCACCGGTCACTGGCTGGAATTGAAAGGCGCACGGCAGCACAATCTGAAGTCCGTCGATCTGAAAATCCCCCTGGGGTCGTTCACCTGCATCACCGGCGTCTCAGGATCGGGCAAAAGCTCACTGGTGGAAGAAACACTGGCCCGGGCCGTGACCAAAAAATTGCATCGTTCCAAAGAAGCACCGGGACCGTATGACGATCTGCTGGGGCTGGAACAGATCAATAAAGCGATTATCGTCGATCAGAAACCGCTGGGAAACACGCCCGCTTCCAACCCGGCGACTTATACGGGCGTCTTCGATCAGATCCGCGAACTGTTCTCACGCTTGCCGGATGCCAAAGTGCGTGGCTATCAGCCGGGCCGCTTCAGCTTCAATCGTTCCGGCGGTCGCTGTGAAGACTGTGAAGGTAACGGACAGCGTTGCATCGAAATGCACTTCCTGCCTGATGTCTGGGTGACCTGCGAGACCTGTAATGGCAAGCGTTATAACCAGGAGACGCTCTCGGTTAAATACAAAGGAAAATCTATTGCGGATGTGCTGGAGATGTCAATCGGAGATGTCGCTGCGCTGTTTAACAATATCCCTGCGATCCGCCGTACGATGGAAACACTGTGTGCGATCGGTCTGGACTATCTGACATTGGGGCAATCCGCGCCGACCCTCTCAGGCGGGGAATCGCAGCGGGTGAAGCTGGCTGCGGAACTGGCGCGGCCCAGTACCGGAAAGACGCTGTACCTGCTCGATGAACCGACTACTGGTTTGCATTTCGATGATATCGCCAAGCTGTTGAAAGTGTTGAACAGCCTGGTCGAGCTCGGAAATACGGTCATTGTCATCGAACATAATCTGGATGTGATTAAAACGGCAGACTGGCTGGTCGACGTGGGGCCGGAAGCCGGCAGTGAGGGCGGACAGATCATCGCCGCGGGGACGCCTGAGAAGCTGGTCGAACATGCGGAGCGTTTTCAGAAACAGGGCAAGGCGACCAGTAAGTCTGCCAAAGCACGAAAAACCAGCCAGGAACCGTTGCTCAGATCTTATACCGGCGAAATTCTGCAGCCGATTATCTCAACAGGTAAACGCGTTGAGCGCGAAATCTTTGACGCGCAAAGTCTGAGTGAAAAGCAGGAAGGCGATCTCGATCTCAGGCAGATTGGTCGCGATGCCAAGATGCCGTGGCAGAAAGAGGGACGTCGCTGGCATACCCAGGATCACGTTTCCCTGGCAGGCGCTGCCTGTCAGTGGGAAGGCGCGGCTCTGGAAAGTGTGATTGACTTTATCGAAAACAAAGAGGGCTTCGGCGAGATTAACTGGAATCATCGCAGCATCGTCGAAGTCAATGGCCCGGTGAAAAAACAGGGCTGGTTCCTGCATGCGAATACCGGCGATGAATGGCTGCTCCGCCTCAGCTTCCGCGTGAAACGGAATACGTTCAAACAGGATGAACTCCGCGACCAGCTGTCCTTAAAGTCTCTGGACGAACTGGATGAACTGCCGATTTATGGTCGCTCCAATCGGGTCCGCGTCAAAAATCTGAAAGGTCCCTGGCAGGAAGTCAGCCTGACGATCCACTGGCAGGAAGAGATCGAGACTCCCGGATTCCAGGAGTTTCTGGAAACCGCCTGCGAAGCGTATCTCGGTCTGATTCACCGTGAGGAAATTAAGCCTGAAGAGATCATGCCCTGGAAAGTACTGAAGAAAAAATGGCATCTCTCCCGAAAGGGCTTTCCGAACAATAAACGTGTCCAGTGGGATGCGGAACTGCTGGAGTCGTTATTTAATCTGCTGGAGCAGATTTATCCGGATGCAGCATATCAGTGGGACAGTAAGTCACTGGTCAATCTGTCGCACGCCGGGAAAAAGAAACCATTTCTCACTGTGCATACCAAACGCCGGGAAGGTGTGGATCTGACGCTACAGGGAACGGCGGGTAAGATTACTTTAGGTAAAATTGCTGACTTGGGGGGCGAGCGGGAAATAAAAACGGATGCACGAGGCAAAGAACAGGCCCGGATTCGGTTCACGCAGAAAAAACAGGTCGAGTCTAAATCGTTCAAAGCGCTGCTGACATCAATTACTTAAGTGACGCGCTGCGAGAACTGCTTGCGGAATTCCCCTGTTTGCTAGAGGGAAATCAGCTCAACCGGGAAAAGATGTTGACGTTTTTTCAAGGAACAGATAGGATACTTCTTGTGGTAACGGTCTTAATGTTACCGCGTCGTATACAAGTCGAATCTTTATCAGGTCAAGCTGCTCTTTTCTCTCACAACTCAAAAGGTGGGGACCTGTTCAATAAACGAGGAAAGCCTCGTTTTTAAAGTAGGAATTTTGGAATTGTGACGGATGCTATTCGCTTACTCCAATCCTGGCACCCTGATCGTTCACGCTCCTGCCAAGTTAAATTTGTACTTAAGCATCGATGATAAACGAACCGATGGCTTTCACGAAATTACTTCGTTGATGCTTTCGGTAGGAATATACGACACTTTAGTTTTCACGGAGGAACCTTCAGCAGAAGTCGAGTTGCGTGTTGCCGAAGCCAATTCACTTCTCACCCCCCAGAAAAACCAGCAGCGTATCCCCGCGGGTGAAGAGAATCTGGTTGTCAGAGCAATCCGGTTACTTCAGGAACAGACGGGGCAACGTCAGGGAATTCAAATTGAGTTGATCAAACGAATTCCAGCAGAAGCCGGCCTGGGAGGGGGATCGAGTGATGCCGCTGCAGCCTTATTTGCTGCCAATAAACTTTGGCGTTTGGGATTGTCGCTTTCAGAATTATGTGAGATCGCGGCAAAACTGGGCAGTGATATTCCTTTCTTTTTGACAGCCAGCCATAGTGCCATCTGTCGCGGGAGAGGGGAGATCATTGAACCTGTTTCCGTTCCCCAATGTCTGCATTTTGTGGTTGTTCGACCTCAGTCGGGTTTATCAACGGCAGACGTTTATCGGCACTGTCGAGTGGGAAGCCACTCGAAAAATCAGGTGGAGCAACTGGTTCGTAATCTGTCTTCTGGTCAATTTCATGCAGTATCCAACCTGATGCTGAATGATCTGCAGGCACCCGCCGAAAAACTGAATTCCGATATACTAAAAATAAAAGATTTCTTCTCAAAACAGTCCGTTTTGGGGCATATGATGAGTGGAAGTGGGACTGCCTACTTTGGAGTCTGCCAAAACAGAGCACAGGCATCTCAAATTGCTGCGCGATTACGATCCACAGTGAAAGGGCATGTATTTGTCGTCCAGAACCGCCTATAGATGAGCATTTTAAAATTTGGCACAAATGGAGTGAGGCCATGGAGATCAGTGAAGTACGCATCAAGTTGATGAATGATCCACACGAAAGATTACTGGCGTTTTGCTCAATTACTTTCGATGTCTCGTTTGTCATCCGAGATCTGAAAATCATCCAGGGGGCAAAAGGTGCCTTCGTAGCAATGCCCAGCCGCAAGTTGATGGACCGGTGTCCCAAATGTCACACCAAAAACCATCTGAGGGCTTCCTTCTGTAATCAGTGTGGCGTCAGGCTTGATGAAAATCGTGCCGATAAAGATGACGCGGGGCGCGCCAGGCTTTATGCCGATATCGCGCATCCGATCAATTCCGAGTGCCGCGAATTGATTCAGGAAGAAGTATTGAAAGCCTACCAGGAAGAAAAAATCTCCGCGCAACAGTCTGGTTACATCTGTCGTTATGACGATTTCGGCGAAGAGGACTTTGCCCGCCTGGGACCTTACGAGGAAGAGTACGAAGAGGCGCCTGTCGAACAGTCTTCCGCTTCAGAATCGACTCAAATTCGTAAGAATAATCAGGTTTTCCGTATCGATTCTGCAGAGTCAGGATCAGACCGTAACCGACCTCATCATACGGCGACGGATCAACCTTCCCCGGACAAAGTTACCTCAAATGAAAATGAGACGAGAGGTCAGGGGGATACCTTCGGATCAGGTATCGTTTGAATTCAGACGGGTTTCCGATTCTGCTATGCGCAAAAGCTGCAGTCATAGCAGAATCACTGACAGGTCCACGTCCTCAGTCAGCCTGTCTGACATGACTGTTACATCATGAATAAGCCGACCACCATGATGGTAATGCCGGTTGCTTTGGATGTCAGCATATTCTGCAGTCGATCCAGCACATTCTCGCTCGAATGGAAGGCGACAATTTCCCGCTTTTCTACCTCTTTTCGCAGTTCTGCGTTCAGCCATTCCAGTACGGAAATGCTCAGGATTTGTCTCTGATCTGTTCCTTCATTCTCATTTCGTAGAGGAAGAGTCATAGTCTCTGGTTGGATTGTCTTCAATTCTTCTCCGGGGGGAGAAGTCACTAATTGTTGCATTTTAGCCCATTTCTATCTCGGTAAGTTACCGAAATCGTTCGTGGAAGACACCGGTCGCCGGGGTCAGTCAATTTGGTTCTGGAGAGGAACGGTTTCCTGTCAGGCGAGTCAGTCAAAGGAGAGTTAGTATTATCTATCGGTAATTTCTGCGGTTTCTCCCGCATCTCTTCATTATTTTCCTGAGTAACTCTGCAGTGTTAGAGGAAGCTGTATCGATTATAGCTGTCTTGAGAGGCAGGTGAGGTGACTGGCGTTCGCCTGTTTTCAGGTTTGAAATCGCATCTCCAGAACCAGATGTTAAAAGTGTTGAAATCGTCGTCATGATTTCGTACGTCTTCACTTATGTGTTGCCGGTATTGTACGTTAGAATGTGAATACAGGATGAAGTTATGCTTCAGATACGAATTTTCTCACGACTTTTCGGAAAGAGACTTTTATGAAATCCCTGAATCGATTTATCCCTCTGTTTTCACTGGCTTGCCTGCTGGCGGCCTGTTCCGATTCCGGACCGACTGAAGCCCAGAAAAAGGAAGCCGCCGATGAGGTCTCTGCCATCGATCTTCCCGAAAAAACGTTAGAATCGTTATTTGAAGTGGAAGATGGTTTCACTCTGCTCGGTCTCAAAGACTTTGAAGTATTCAACGCGAAAACCAAAGAACCCGTCGCAGGAAAAAACTGGAGCGAAGCTGATGGCGTGATTTCCTGCAAAGGTACGCCCCGCGGTTATCTGTACTCCCATGAGTCGTTCGGCAATTGCACGATCCGTCTGGAATACCGTTTCCCGGAATCCGCTGAGGAAAATGAAAATCCGAATACCGGGTTCCTGTTTTTCATCACTGGCGAAAACCGGATCTGGCCGAAATGCCTGGAAGTGCAAGGCAAATTCGCAGAGATGGCCCATATCAAGTCGAACAGCAAAGAGATCGAACTCGAAGTCACAGACAATGAGGCGGCTCGAGAAAAAGCCCGCCGTCCGATTGGCGAATGGAATACCATTGAAGTCGTCTGCAAAGACGGGGCGCTGACGTCCGTCCTGAATGGAACTCAGATCGCCACTTCGCAGCCCAGCGAGCTGAAGTCCGGCTTTTTCGGCATTCAATCCGAAGGTGACGCGGTCGAATTCCGCAACATCCGCGTGCAGAAACTGACCGACTGAGTGTTTAGCTTTGCAATGTTTGAGATCTTCTCCTTAAAATAGAAGTCTCTATTCACTTAAAATCAAAATACTCAACTGTGGAGCGATCACCATGAGTTTTCGATTGATGACAGCCTGCTGTCTGCTGGTATGTTCTGTCCTGGCTTTCTCTTCTCACGCTGACGCCGCCGAGGGGAAGACCAGGGTGCTGATGCTCACCCAGAGCAAAGGTTACACGCACGGTTCCGTCAAACGACAGAATGAGAAACTGGCTCCCGCAGAAATTGCCATGATTCAACTGGGCAAACAGTCCGGACTGTTCACCGTGGATTGTACCCAGGACGCCGCCGCGGATTTCACGAAAGAGAATCTGCAGAACTATGATCTCGTCATGTTCTATACCACGGGGATGCTGCCGATCAAAGAAGAAGATATGCAGTATTTTCTGAACGACTGGCTCAAGCAGAAAGGCCATGGGTTCATCGGTTTTCATTCTGCCACCGATACCTATAAATCGTACGAACCGTATTGGGACATGGTGGGCGGTTCATTCAATGGGCATCCCTGGACTGCCGGTAATACAGTGACGATAACGGTACACAATCCTGATTTTCCGGCGATGAAACCGTTTGGTAAAGAGTTTCAGATCAAAGATGAAATCTACCAGTACAAAAACTGGCAGCCGGAAAAAGTGCACGTGTTGATGAGCCTGAATATGGCAAAGTGTAGTCCCAGGAAACCCTATCAGGTGCCAGTCGCCTGGGCTAAAGAATGGGGCGAAGGCAAAGTCTTCGTCAACAACCTGGGACACAATCCGCAAACCTGGGCCAATCCCCAGTTTCAGGAATCAGTGATCGGAGCCATCAAGTGGATTCGTGGCGACGCGCCCGCAGCGGTTCCCGTCAATCCTGAGCTTTCCAAAAAAGA
The DNA here is from genome assembly GCF_007746795.1 of Gimesia algae. NCBI lineage: Bacteria > Pseudomonadati > Planctomycetota > Planctomycetia > Planctomycetales > Planctomycetaceae > Gimesia > Gimesia algae. Next base: position 6,110,288 of record NZ_CP036343.1, on the reverse strand, counting down.
AGACGAAAAAGCGGCAGCCGCTGCCAAAACGGAATCGAAATAAGCCAACGAACAGCAGAAACAGGGAAAGCCAGCATGTCGAAAGTGATTGTCATCACCGGCGTGACCCAGGGGTTGGGCCGCGCCATGACGCAGGCGTTGGTTGCAGCAGGGCACACCGTCGTTGGCTGCGGTCGCTCTGCTGATAAAATTGCGGAACTCACAGAGCAGTTCGGTGTACCCCATCAGTTTTCGGTCGTCGATGTGGCCGATGACCGCGCGGTTGCGAACTGGGCGACGACGATCGTCGATCAACTGGGTCCACCTGATCTGCTGTTGAACAACGCCGCCGTGATCAATGAGAACGCCCCGCTCTGGGAAATCTCCGCTGACGATATCGACACGATTATTGACGTCAATATCAAAGGCACCATCAATACAATTCGTCACTTTGTACCTGCAATGAGCGAACGCCAGTCTGGAGTCATTGTCAATTTCAGTTCGGGCTGGGGTCGTTCGGCAGCTGCAGAAGTCGCCTCGTATTGTGCCACCAAGTGGGCCATCGAGGGTTTAACACAGTCTCTGGCACAGGAGTTACCACCGGGAATGGCGGCCATCCCCCTGAACCCGGGAGTCATCAACACCGCTTTGCTGCAAAGCTGTTTCGGTGAGCATGCCGATCATTATGCGACGGCTGAGGAATGGGCGGAGTCCGCAGTTCCTTTTCTGCTGAAGCTCTCCGCCCGCGAAAACGGAAAATCGTTGACGGCTCCTGCCTGAAGTTTTTCACGTTTCCCGACAGCAGATCTCGAATCCGGGTGGTGAATGGCATTTCACTTTCGGTTTGAGTAAACTCGTTGCAGTAAAAAATGAACGTCCGTGATCTCAAACTGCATTCAAGAAGTCTTCCAGCATGGCCAAATACTTTAAATATAAAACTCCTGCTGACGTTGTGGCTGACTCCGAACGTCTGGGCTGCCCGATTCAGGTTTCCGACAACTTTGATGTCCTTTATCAACCCATTCAGATTGGTCATCTGCAGGCAAAAAGTCGACTGGGAATTCAACCGATGGAAGGCTGTGACGGAACCACAGATGGTTTCCCTGATGAGTTGACCTATCGACGTTATCAGCGATTCGGAGCCGGGGGCGCTTCGCTGATCTGGGGTGAAGCCACCGCAATCGGCCCGGAAGCGCGGATGAATCCCCGCCAGTTGATGATCAATGAAAAAACCGCATCCGCGCTGGAAAAGATGCTGGCCGGCTGCCGCGACGCGCATGCGGAAGTCTTCGGATCGGCTGATGGATTGGTGATCGGTCTGCAGTTAACACATTCGGGGCGCTTCAGTTTTGAAAAGCCTCTACTGGCGACCCACGACCAGGTGCTCGATCCTCGCACTGTGGATAAATCTAACGGGCGGATCGTCGATGACAGTTATTCGCTGCTCACCGATGACGATCTGAAACACATCGAAGACCAGTACGTTGCGGCCGCCAAACTGGCGGAATCCATCGGGGTCGGTTTTGTCGATATTAAGCAGTGTCACCGCTATCTCCTCTCCGAATTACTGGCGGCGAAAAATCGTCCCGGTGAATATGGTGGTTCATTGGAGAACCGCACGCGGCTGGTGCGCAATGTCGTCAAACGCATTCGCGAAGAGTGTCCCACCCTGGTGATCGGCACCCGCATGAATGGTTACGATGGAATTCCCTACCAGGGAGCCGGTGAAAACTTCATCGGCGAACCCTGCCCGCATGAACTGCCGCTGCAAACCGCATTCGGCACTAATCCTGATGATCATCTGCAGGAAGATCTGACGGAACCAATTCAAGTGGCTAAACTCCTGAAAGAGTGGGGAGTCAGCATGATTAACATCTCCAATGGAAATCCCTATGCGAATCCGCACATCGTGAGACCCGCCGAATTTCCGCCCACCGATGGCTATCATGCGCCCGAACACCCGCTGATCGGCGTGGCCCGTCATTTCCGGATTGCGGCACAGATGCAGGCAGCAGTTCCGGATATTCCCGTGGTCGGCAGTGGATACAGTTGGTTGCAGGACTTCGCCATGCATGCTGCTGCTGCGAATGTGGAATCGGGAAACATTTCCATCGTCGGGATGGGGCGCGCAACACTCTCGCAGCCTGAGTTTGCGAAACAGCTTCAGGAAGAAGGCAAGCTCAATCGCAAAACCGTCTGTCGGACGTTTTCGTATTGTACCAACCTCATGCGCACGAAGGACCATCCCCTGGGACAGTATCCCACGGGATGCCCTCCCTTTGATAAAGAGGTTTACGATCCACTCTGGAAAGAAGCGAAAGCAAAGCTGGAAGCGAAGCAGAAAGCAGCAGAGTGATCAGGCTGCCCGTTGAATCGGTGATTCCTCCACCTGTTCGCCAGCGATGATTTCATTGACCAGTCCGCCATAATCTTTGGCGCCGGGGCAGGAGCTGGAATAATCAAAGACAGACTGCCCATAGCTGGGTGCTTCCGCCAGTTTGATATTCCGTCGGATTCGACTCTGGAATACTTTTGCGGTCGCCCAGGGGGCTTCCGGATCGCTATTATTCAGGAAGGCAGACAGATCGTCGGTCACATCGGCGGCCAGTCGGGTGCCGGTTTCATACAGACAGAGGACAACTCCCGAGACGCGCAGTTCACGATTCAAACGACGACGGACCAGTGCCGTGGTTTCGAGCAACTTGGAGAGCCCCTGTAACGCAAAGAAATGTGGCTGCAGAGGTATGATCACTTCGCTGGCTGCTGTCAGCGCGTTAATGGTCAGCACACCCAGGGAGGGGGGGCAGTCCATAATGATGTAGTCGAACGGTTCGGTCTCCGCCATTTTTCGAATGGCCTGACGCAGAACAATTTCGCGGTTGTCGGCGTCGACCAGTTCCAACTCTGTGGCTGCCAGATCGAGTGTCGCAGGCACGACCCATAAATTTTTGGCGACCAGTTGTCGGGTTTCGGCGAGGGTTTTAAAACCAGAGAAGACATCGTAGGCAGTCGGGACATTCCCGAACGGTTCGATGCCCAGGTGTAAAGAGGCATGTCCCTGTGGGTCAAGGTCGATCAGGCAGACTTTCTTGCCCTGCATCGCCAGGCCGGCAGCCATGTTCACGCTCGACGTCGTTTTGCCGACGCCCCCTTTTTGATTCATGATTGCAATAATACGCATCGGGAGTCCTTTCCCTCTTTCTCTGTGATAAAATCGGGTCGCTTGCTTGTTTCAAACTCTTGTATGTTCATGCCTTAGATTGCGGCTGGGATGCCGCCTGTCAGGATGGCAGTACACCATTTCCGTACTGAAGGTGGGGCAGTATATCGGGTAAATCAAATTTTGGAAACAGGAATTGAGCAGCTGAAAAACGAATTATTTCTCCGGGATTTTAATCCATACCCGGAACTGCGGAATGGAATACCCGTGACCGGAGTCTATCGCGGAATCGGCGTTGAATGTCCTGCCGAAACGTGTTCGGACGACTGGAGTTTACCAGGGCTTTCCGGACGCTGCAGGACATACAGTACATGCTGGGCCCGCAGGTTGGCCAGCCAGGCTTTCTCGATAGCCCGGTGATTGATGATTGGGATTTCCTGTAAAATTTCGATGCCCAGCAACCGCATCAGGTCCTGAAAATCATGCATGGACATCAGATGCAGGTTCGGCGTGTTGTACCATTCATAAGGCAGAACTTCGGTGACGGGGGCGCGGCCCTGTTTGAGCACCTGCAGGCGGATCCGCCAGTTTCCAAAGTTCGGAACGACAACCAGCGCTTTTTTCGCGACACGCACCATTTCTTCCAGCAACTGTTTGGGATGTAAAACCTGCTGCAGTGTCTGGCTCAGGACGACATAATCAAAGGCCCCGTCGGGAATATCCGGCAGACCTTCGTCCAGGTCGGCCTGGATAACGGGAACACCCCGTGCGATGGCGGCATGATGCTGTGTAATATCGATTTCCATACCCAGAACGGATGCACCGCGTTCTTCGCGCAACCGCGCCAGCAATCGACCATCGCCGCAACCCAGGTCGAGTACGCGACTGCCGGGTTGGATCTGTTCCAGCAGTAACCTGTCGGTCATTTCCAGCGAAGGGTCCTGCATACAATATCGATGTTGAGCACGCATGGTTTGAATCCGTGTTTGTTTCTATCGAGGTCTCTTGTGGGAAACGTTCTGTCTTACTCTTTATGAAGCGGGTTTGTTTTCCGCCAGACACGTGGAATAAGCCTGCTCGAGAAAAGGCGTAATCATTTTATTCAGCTGTTCAATTTCAATCAGAAAGGAATCATGTCCAAACGGGCTCTTGAGCTCAATAAATGAGACATGTTTTCCACACTCGATCAAAGCCCTGACGATCTCCTTGCTCTGCGTGGTTGTAAACAGCCAGTCAGAATCATATGAGGCAATCAGGAAGCGGGCGTCCGTTTTTCCCAACGCATTGACCAGTGAACCGTGCTGGGAAAGCAGATCAAAATAATCCATCGCGCGGGTCAGATAAAGATAACTGTTCGCATCAAAGCGTTCCACAAACCGCTTGCCTTGATAATGCAGGTAACTCTCGACCTGAAATTCCACTTCCGGCAGCATTTCATAAGTGAAGGTATCGTGATCCTGCAGGCGTCTGCCAAATTTCATTTCGATCGACTGGTCCGAGAGGTAGGTGATGTGGGCGATCATGCGTGCCAGGGCAAGTCCATAGCGGGGACCGGCTCCCACTTCATATTCCCCGTCCTTGAATTCAGGGTCGGTTTTGATGGCACGTCTGCCCACTGCGTTAAAGGCAATTCCCTGGGCAGAAAGTTGAGCGGCAGAAGCCAGGCAGATGGCACCGCGCAGCTGATCGGGAAAGCGGGTCGCCCATTCCAGTACCTGCATGCCTCCCAGGCTGCCTCCAATGACGGCGAGCAACTGATCGATACCCAGATGTTTTGTAAGTGCCGAATGTACTTCGACGATATCGCCGACGGTGATGAAGGGAAATCCCAGTCGGTAAGACTGATTGGTTTCCGGGTTGATGCTGCCTGGTCCCGTGGTCCCCTGGCAGCCGCCCAGTACGTTCGCACAAATCACGTAGTACTTATCCGTGTCGAGCGTGCGTCCCGGACCGATCAGGTCATCCCACCAGCCTGGCTTGGCTTTTTCGTCATCGTCTTCATAGTAACCGGCGGCATGGGCATCGCCTGTCAGCGCGTGACAGATAAAGATCGCGTTATCTTTCGCCGGGGTCAACGCGCCATAAGTTTCATAGGCGACCTGAATAGGCCCTAGTTCACCCCCACCTGCCAGCTTGAGCCAGTTCGGAGGCGCAAACAGGGTTGCCAGTCTGGTTTGTACGATACCAACCCCTGAATCCTGCCGGGTTTCTGATAGTTCCTGTTGTGTTGCCATAGAATAAATGCTTTTCAGTATTCCAGCAAATTCATCAGCTGTCTGTCGTTCAGTTCATGATTATTCTCAAGGAATCTTTCACACCCAGTTCAAGATCGGGCTGATACCCCGGTCGGGTGCGAGCGATGTTCCATCGTCCAGACAGTATACCCAAGCTTGTTCAGAATTTCGACACGCTACAGAACGAAAGCCCTCAGATCCTGCTGCATTTCAGAGGGATCTCCGCTGAGATAAGTAGTGGAAACGGGATGACACTGTCAAACAGGGCTTTTTTCTGAAAAGACACTGATCTTAAGCACAATACCCGTGTAGAGATCAGTCTGCCAGTTCCAGAAAACGCTCGACGCGGCGGTCGATAATATCAATACTTTTGTTCCAGAATTCCGCTTCACCCAGATGGTAGCCAAATGTATTGGACACGGCGTCTTCTGTTACCTGACAACCGGTGGCAATCAGGAGTTCACGGTATTTGTCCGCAAACTCTGACTGATCGGTAAAGGTATCTGCCAGGGCATAAACCCCCAGGGAGAGTAAATAACCGAATGTGTAAGGAAAATTATAGAAGGGCAATTCACTGATATAAAAATGGAGTTTGGAAATCCAGAAGGAAGGATTCCAGCCGGTATCATCCAGGGCACCCGCGTAAGCTTCTTTTTGCGCCGCCAGCATGAGTTCCGAAAAACGCTCTGGGGTTAACTCGCCTGTCGCCCGCTCCTGATGCAGACGATCTTCAAACAGGAAGCGGGTGTGGATATTCATCATGAATGCCACTGAGTCCCCCAGCATGCCATCGAGAATCTGTAATTCTTCATCGCGGGTCTGAGCGGCTTTGAGGCGTTGTTCTCCCAGTACGGCTTCGGCGAAGGTGGATGCTGTTTCTGCCAGGTTCATCGGGTAATCGCTTAATACAAACGGAGCGTCTTTCAACACATACGAATGATAGGCGTGCCCCAGTTCATGGGCGAGGGTCGACATGCTGTCGGCAGAGTCGGTATAGGTCATGAAAATCCGGGACTGTTTTTGAACCGGGAAAGTGGTGCAGAAGCCACCCTGACGTTTACCGGCGCGATTTTCCGCTTCGATCCATTGTTCACGGAGGGCTCTCTCTGCAAACTGGCTGAGGTCGGGACTGAATTTTTCAAAGGAATTCACCACCAGGTCACAGGCACGGTTATAACTGAGTTCAGGAGATTCCCCGCCTGAGAGTGGCAGGGGGGCATTCAGGTCGTACCAGCAGAGTTTTTCGAGCCCCAGCAGTTCCGCTTTCTTTTCCAGAAACTGAACCAGCTTCTGTTTCCGCTGGGAGATCACCGACCACATCGTATTCAGAGTATCCCGCTGCATACGGTTATAAACTAATGGTGCATCCAGATGGTCTGTGACGGGCAGGTGACTGTAGAGCGTGAGACGGGTTCCTGCCAGATGATTCAAGGCGTCGGCACACGAATCGGCAATCGAATCCCAGGCTTTGTTGGCTGCATAGAAATTATTCTGCCGTACGAAACGTTGCGGAGAGTCGAATTGGACCTGTCCCGGAGAACGTTCCACCAGTTCTCCTTTTTCCATTAGTTGAATTTTCAGATCACCCGAGAGCCGGTCATAAAGTCGTCCCCAGGCATGCAATCCATCGACGGCCAGCTGTGAAGCCAGGATTTCCTGGTCCTTAGGCAGCCGTAATGTCGCGTTCCGTTTCGAGTCTTCCAGGAAAAACTGAATCTGCTTCAGGCGGGAATCCTGTGCTGTGAATTGCTGGAGTACTTCATCCGGGATTTCACGGATCGTCAGCTGCAGCTGGGTTTCAATATTCTCTCTGAGTGGTCGAATACTGGCCAGCCGGGCCATCAGTGTTTGAAACCGTTTGTTGTGTGCGTCTTCCGCGCAATAACATTCCAGAAACGCAAATAGCCCTGACAGTTCGGCGACGGCAGCCTGATAATCGGTCAGAAAATCTCCCCAATGGGAAGCATGCTGTTTTGGATTGGTTGACTGCGCTAATTCTGCAACGCGTGCCACCAGGTCTTCCAGTGACGCTTTGATCTGCTGTAGACAGTCCTCAAACGCGGGTTGTTCGGGATGGGGGTACAGCGAGGCCAGTTCCCAGGTCAGCGGATAAGCAGTCGACTCTGTCATAGCGGTAAATCCATTTCAGTAAAAAGAGAGATGATCAATCTGTATTGACTGTATTGGATCGGTAGTCGTCCCGTCAATTATAGAGTGGTTGAATCAGAATCTCTCCCGAGAAGAAAGAATTCTTCCCCTGATCTGATTCGGACTATGGTATAATACGATAGAGAGTATTCCACCCGCATGCGTTTTGCTTTATGCTGAAACTGAGAAAGGTAGTTCATTGATCTATGAGTCCCCGGCGATCCTGATGTGTCCTCCTGATTTTTATGGGATTGAGTATGAAATCAATCCCTGGATGAGCCGCAGCAAACAGAGTGATCCTGCTCTGGCGCGACAACAATGGGAATCACTGCATCAACTGCTGCAGAAACAGAATGCAAAAATCGAACTCATGACCCCCGTCAAAGGTCTCCCCGATCTGGTTTTTACTGCGAATGCCGGTCTGATCTGGAAAGATCTTGTGTTTCTCTCACTATTTCGACATGAAGCGCGTCAGGGAGAAACACCCCTCGATCGGAGCTGGTTTGAAAATGCCGGTTTTGAAACGATTGAAATGCCCGAGGACTTTTTCTTCGAAGGAGCCGGCGATGCGTTATTCTGTGGCGATACCCTCTTTGCCGGCTATCTGATTCGCAGTGACGTCCGGGCGCTGCAGTGGGTTGCGGAAAAGATGCACTGCCGGGTGATTCCTCTGCAATTGGTCGATGACTTTTATTATCACCTTGATACCTGCTTCTGTCCTCTGAGTGAAACGGAGGCCATCTATTATCCCCCCGCATTTGATGAATATGGACAACAGGCTTTAAAAGAGTATATCCCGCATCTGATTCCGGTCGTGAAAGCAGAAGCACAGCGGTTTGCCTGCAATGCGGTCGTGCTGGGAGAAACTGTCGTCATGAATACCGGCTGTCCGCAGTTGGAAGCAGATTTGCAGCAGCGCGGCTATCAGACTTTAAGTACTCCGCTGGATGAGTTCATCAAAGCGGGAGGCTCCGCGAAATGCCTGACTTTAAGGCTGGACGGTGAACGGGCGGCTGTTTGGCCTTGAGGGGCCCTCAAGGTTGAGTCTGCCTGTGCGTGAAATGCCTGCCGATGTCATTTCTCCGGGAAAGAAGCGGGTACCTGTTGTCGCCAGTGAAGAATCTCGATTCAGGGAGACATGCTTCAGTGGAACAGCGGGAGTGGATGCTGCAAAGGTTCCCTTACCCGGTGAAAGCAGGCTGACCTGAACTTCTCCCAACGCGTAAACATTCAGATTATGCGCGGGGATCTGCGGAAAGAGCTTGATGATCCAGGTCTGGTCCGATGGCTGACCGGTACCGAACTGATTACCTGCACGGGGCGTTTGAGTCAGTGGGGTTGTGGCGCAATTCCGGGTCCATTGACCCAGAGAAATCGTTTCCTGGGGGACGGCGGCAAACCGTTGATCCCAGACCGGTAACAGCATTTGTCGCTGACCGAACAACTGAATTTTTAAATTCCCCGTCAATGCAGCAGGATTCCCCAGGCGGTCAAATCCCTGCAGGCGGACCGACAGCGCGTTCCAATCCGCTTTTCCCTGTGTGTTTATGGGGGTTGCCTGCACGCTGATTTGAGTCAATTTCCCCAAGAGTGGTTCGGTCGCCGGTGGGGGAGGAATAATCCCGGGAACAGGCTCGTATCCCAGCGCATGTTGTGCAACGGTGGCACGCATCAGACCCAGAGCATATCCGCGTTCCAGTGTGGGTACGCCATTCGGGTAGTACTGTTTTAAAAGAGGCTGGTAGGCACTCAGGGGGTCTTCGTGGACTCCAATGATGATTCCTCGACTGCAGCGGGTATCGCAGGGAGCCGAGAAAGTTTCCCTTGGTTCTACGGGTACGTACATTGGGCTCGGATAAACGGGGACAGGCATGGGGTAATATTTTTTATGTTTATGAAACGCGAACTGAACTGCCTGGCTCTGCTGGTATTGGGTTGCGGCCAGTTGAATGGTTTGCTGGTCGTAGTCTGTATTCTCGATCTTCAAGCGTGCTATTTTAGTGAGTGAAATGGAACTGGGTTGCTGTCCCGCCTGTTCAAGAATGAGAGTGGAGTCGGGGCCCCATTGGATGCAGTCCGCGTGGAGCATGTCACCGGAGTTTAAGATTATTTCCACCTCGGCTTGAGAACTCGACGTCGAAAACAGAAAGAGAGCCAAAAAGAAGGCTAAGAAAGTAAGGTGGCGTTGCATCACAATCCCCGATTGAACAGACAGTCTCAATCACTGTTTTGTGATGAGATGAAGTTGGTCAGAGGGAATTGAAAGGCAAACAACGCGCCCGAAGCGATGCGTGTCGCTGTGGTACAGGCTGGAGCAGGGGGTTCCACTGAGAGGTGCCCTGTTAGCAGGATTATGACAGTCGCAGATGTTGTGTCCGATCCGATCCACGCCGATTCGAAATGCATCGGGGCGAAAAGGATGTTTTCTACCTTAGAAACATCCCTTAGAAATCTGCGTCCTGTTTCAATTCTTAAACACAAGTTTCAACTGGATGTCTGAATGTCTTAACAAAATTCGTTTTAAAGTAGTGAATCTAAGAGAGTGCATCCATTCGTTCGGAGTGTCAGATTTCCCTTTAGAAAGGGGCGTTTTGACATTCTGAGCCTGCGAAATTACACAAAGTCTGCTGAATATGGCACTTAGACCCTTGGAATCCCGCAAACAATCTTGCGAATATGCTTGACAGCAAGGAAAGAAAGCGTGATGATCATGCAATACCGGGGACTTGTGGTCCTCATTCAAATTGATGTTAGTCTTTCGGGAATATCTGTTTAGATAATTTTTTTTCTCAGACTTAGCACGTATAATTTGATACTTGATTCAATTCGTTTTATGATCGATTCCGATCGGGCCAGGCAGTCGTCGATAAACTACGTCTTCGATAATGGATTCACAGGGGATTCAGGTGCCTACGTCGGATTTTGTCTTTTTAGAAGAGGGTGGGCTGGAATTATGGCAGCTGGTCACCGTCGTGTTGACATCGAGGAAGTTTCAGATGTCACCATTGCAAAATTTATTGACAAGAAAATTCTTGATGAAGGAAATATCCAGATCATCGGGACTCAGTTATTTGGGCTTGTTGATGAAGATGGACGCAAGAAGATTATTCTTGACTTTTCCAACGTCGAATATCTTTCCAGTGCTGCACTGGGTAAACTGATCACGCTGGATAAAAAGGTCAAAAAGGCAAAAGGTAAATTGAAGCTGTGTTCAATTCGTCCTGACATTTATGAGGTATTTGCCATTACGAGACTGAATCAACTGTTTGACATCGCCGAAACACAGGAGGCGGCTCTCGAAGGATTTTGACTTTGGATCGGAAATTGCAGATTCATATTCTGTCTGCAACGACCACTGCTTCGTAAAGATTCTTTGAGAACAATGATTGTGAGAGATTCAGACTGAGAAGTAAGTTGTGAAAAGCAACCTTCTCAGAGTGAGTTTGAATGCTCTTTGAATTAGTTACTGGATAAACACCAGAAATCGTGTGCTGGCCAAATTCATGTCATCGGACGAACACTTTGAAGTAACGATACCCAGCGATACCTCGGAAGGTCAGGCTGTTCAGGCCCGAATCGTCGAGGCTCTGGAGGTACGTGAATACCCGGATAAAGATGTCTTCTCGGTGCGCCTGGCACTTGAAGAGGCACTGGTGAATGCGATTAAACATGGTAATCGCATGTCTCCTGATAAAAGTGTCGAGATCAAATGCTGGATCAGCGATGAGCGGGTTCGCATTGAAATCCAGGACGAGGGAGAAGGCTTCGACCGCAGTCATGTTCCTGATCCAACACTGCTGGAGAATCTGGAACGTCCCTGTGGCAGAGGGATCATGCTGATGGGAGCCTTCATGAATCTCATCGAATATAACGAACAGGGGAACAAAGTGATCCTCGAAAAGGTCAAAGGCGTTTCCCCCAAACCACCAGACACCGAAGCTGAGTGAGTTAAAACAGTTACGATTCTTACAAGTCGGCATAATTCTCAAATATTTTGCCAGAACCCCAGCGGTTCCTGTTTATCATCGGTTGACTTCATACATTTCTCACAATATGTTATACGCACTATGTGGTTGGGAGTTTTCCTTAAACACATAACTAATCCTCGATAGCTCAATCGGTAGAGCGAGCGGCTGTTAACCGCTAGGTTGTAGGTTCGAGTCCTACTCGAGGAGCTTTCAGCTCAAACCAGAAAACCCTCGCTCGCAATGCATTTTGCGGTCGAGGGTTTTGTCGTTTTATCCGCAATCCGTTTCCATTGAAAATGCGGCCGGGTCAATGCGGTGGGCGATCACTCCCGGTGCAAAATGCGGTAGTTGCTGTGAATCAAAGGCTTGTGGCAATTCAAGCCGCTTCGGATCATATCACATGTCTAGAGCGCATCACATTTAACCATAGCGTCTCACAATCTATTATACTCGGTCTAAATGGCCCTGAAGACGCTACAGTAAAACTGGACATAGTCTAAGGGCAGCGGATCGACTCTCGGAAGTGTCGTGATTCAGGGCTGACCTGAGCACCAGGTCTACGGCGAGTTCGACACGAGGACTTTGGAGTGTGACAGCTATTTTGGCTCTCAGGGGCAATCGATACACCTGCTTTTATCGGAGTCGGAATCCGGGGCGAACCTTTCCGTGCCAACGAATGGCCGCTTCTGGATCATTTCAGAATAGTAGCCAGGTGTCGCAGGATTATTTTCGCGACTTTTGCAATTGAATGTTGACGGTCTGCTAGATGCCTGTAGAATACAGGTAAAGTTTCGCTTACATCGCGTGCTTACCTCTCAGGTGAGAAAACGTGCCAATTCAATTCATACGGATCTACTGAAATGCTTCCACTGGAACAACACAGTGTTCAAGTACCACGTTTCGCGCTGGTGGTGCGGCTACTCTTCGCACTCTTTCTGTTTGGCACAGGAATCATGACAATTGGGCTTGCCATCAACGGCTATCCAGTCAGTAATTCGCCGGATGACGTTGGCCAGTTCATGCTCGCGCTTCAGAAGACGGGCTATTTGATTTTATGGGTTGGCTTATTCAAGACGGTCACCGGCGGACTGATGTTTTTCCCGAGGACCGCGCCTCTCGCAATTCTGATGTCGCTGCCTTATGCCTTCAATATCCTGTTGTATGTGACGTTTTTTGCTCACAAATACCTCGTCATCGGGCTTCCCGACTTTGCCGCCTGCGCATTCCTTCTCTACTGCTACTTTGACTGGTATCGTCCGATCTTTGCCAGGCCGACCAGTATCGCGACCACCGAATTGGCCGGAGGCGAACATGCACTTTGATTCCGAATCCTCGCCCGGGTTTGCCATCGGTCGCGTCGCGTACCTGATTCGTTCCGGTATGGCCGCCGTCCTGAAGGATGCCGGCTGGCCGTTTTCGCCGGAGGAAACGCAGACTCTGATCACTCTGTCCGATGCCGGCGAGCCGTTGAGTATGAACGATCTGGCGTTACTGATGATTCGTGATCCGACCACGGTCAAACGGCAGTTGGATCGACTTGTCGAACAACAATTTGTCGAGCGGAATGCATCGGCTGACGACGCGCGCATCGTGATGATCGGTTTGACTCGTCGTGGCGAACAGAGACTGCAGAATGTTCTTCCACTACTGGATGATCTGCGGAAAACGGCGTTAACGGGTATCAAAAAATCGGAACTGGAAGCAACGCTCAACGTTCTGCGGACAATGCAGAAGAACTTAATGGAACACCGATAACTTTCCACGTAAACGACGGGCCAGTCTGTCCGTGAACCAAAGGAGCTGACAATGTCAAAACCTGGCAGGTTTCCCACCATCCTTTTGACAGCTTTGCTTGTCTGTACGAGTCAAGCGATCGCGCAGGAGAACTCTGCGACGGAGAAGCTGACGAAACAGAGCGAGCAGTTCAAGGAACAGATACTCCAGGTGGCTGACAACGTCTACGTTGCCGTTGGCTACAGCGTTTCCAACGTTTCGATGATTGTCGGCGACGATGGCATCATCATCGTTGATACCGGGATGATGGGTGAGGCGGCAAGTAAGATCGCAAAGAAGTTTCGCGAGATCACCGATAAGCCGGTCAAGGCGATCATCTATACGCACTCGCATGGGGACCACACTGGCGGAGCACCCGCATTTCTCGGTTCTGAGCGTCCGCAAATCTGGGCACACATCAACTTCGGAAGTGAAGCCCGGCCCTGGAAGGCAGGCGGACTGACGTATCAAAATGTGCGCGGTGCAAGGCAGGCGGGCTTCAAGTTGCCGCCGGAGGAACGAATCAATAACGGCGTCGCGCCAGTTCGCTATCCCAAACGAGGCGGGGAAGTATTCTCTTCCAACGAAGGAACCTCGCCGACTCATTTCCTCGAAGGGGATCGAAAGGTCATCAAAGTTGCCGGCGTGAAACTCGAACTCACATCATCGCCCGGTGAAACCAACGACGGAATTTCCGTCTGGTATCCAGCGGGTAAAGTCCTGTTCGCCGGCGACAGCTTCTATCGATCGTTCCCAAATCTGTATGCCATTCGCGGTACTCCCAACCGCAGCGTCCGACTGTGGGCGGAAAGTCTTGGCAGAATGGCCGACAAGGACGCGGTTGCCTTGGTCGGCGGTCACACGAATCCGATTCTCGGTGCAGACGAAGTCAAACAGGTTCTGACCGATTACCGCGACGCCGTGCAATTCATTCACGACAAGACGGTCGAGGGCATTAATAAAGGTCTGACACCCGACGAGTTGGTCGAGTACGTTCAGCTTCCCGAACGTCTGACAAGCAGTGAATACTTGCAGCCATTCTACGGACATCCCGCCTGGGGCGTCCGTCAGACCTTCAGCAATTATCTTGGCTGGTTCGACGGCAATGCATCCAATTTGTTCCCCTTACCACCCAAGGCGGAAGCCGAACGAGTTGCGAAACTGGCCGGAGGAAAAGACAAGCTATTAGAATCGGCCAAAGAGGCGCTCGCCGAGAATGATAGCCAATGGGCCGCACAGCTTGCCGACCATCTGCTGGCAATCAACAAAAACAATGCCGAAGCCAGGCAGATTAAAGCCGAAGCTCTGACAAATCTGGCTCACAACATGGTCAATGCCACCGCAAGAAACTACTACCTCACTGTCGCCCGTGAACTTCGTAAACAGGTGTCAGAAGCAGGCGCAGAAGCACGTCCTCGACAGCCACAAAAGCCACAAAAAACTACAACAATCGCGTCCATCGGTGATGCGGTTATGAAAAAGATCGATCTGGCTTTGCCTGACGAGCTGTATCAAGGTTACCTGTTTTGGCACCAGGCAGATGAACTCGCTACCGATGTCGTTAATTACGCAATGCTTCTCGATGCTGAGGGAAAGGTCGTTCATCGCTGGGATACCGATCTAACTGGAGGGGGGCATACCTCGTATCTGCTGAAATCCGGTGGCCTGCTGCGCATGGGCATCAGGGATAGAAGATATGTTGCGGGGCAGCCAGTAGCCGCCACCGACACGCTGCAGATCACAGACACAACTGGACAAGCAGTCTGGGAATTGAATGCCAAGAATATTGATATCAACGGGAACAAAATTACCTTTCACCACGATATGTTGCCCATGTCCAACGGCAATATCCTGATTTTAATCTACGAAGAAATCAGTTCGAAAGAAGCCGCGGCGGCTGGTTGGTCGGCCGGCAAAGGGAAAACGGTCTGGTCAGATGGAGTGCTGGAGATCAAACCCGACCTGAAAAAGAGTTCCTATGAAATTGTCTGGTATTGGCGATTTATTGACCACATGATTCAGGACCAAAATACCAAAGCGGCCAACTACGGTGTCATCGCCGATCATCCGGAAAAGATCGACGGCCACTTCCCTGAAAGCTATGCGCCAATGAACGCTGTGCGGCAGCATTTGAATTCGCTCGACTATCACGCGGGCATGGATCAGATTGTTATTAGCTCCTTTATCTATAACGAAATCTGGGTGATCGATCACAGCACAACCATCGAACAAGCCGCGGGCTCTGCAGGCGGTCGAAGGGGCAAAGGGGGAGAGCTGCTGTTCCGATACGGCAATCCCGCTGCCTACGCGAGGGGCACGGAGAAAGACCGGCTCTTCCAAAATCAACACGACGCCAACTGGATTGACGAAGGACTTCCTGGCGCCGGTAATATCTTGGTCTTCAATAACAATACAGGCATGGGCGGCATAGCGAGAGTAGGAACTGGTGGAGCGGCCGCCGCTGTTACCCAGGAACAGTTAAAGGGTATTAGCAACGTCCATGAGATTAGTCCCACTGTTGATGATGATCGACGTTACGTCGTAGGCAAATCTGGAACCTTTAAAGCCAGGCAAATCTGGTTCTGGAAAAACGATGATTTCTTCGCTCCCTTTCAAGGCGGCGCTCGCCGCTTGCCCAATGGCAATACTCTTCTGACCGATACGGTGGGTAAAAGGGTCTGGGAAGTTGCCCCTGATGGGGATGTCGTCGTTCGCTACAAAGGTCCTGCTCCAACCTTCAAAGCGTTCAAGTACTCCGCCGAGCAGGTAGCGGATTTGCTTGAGTAGTTAACGAGATATTGAAATGGCCAGGCAGGGGATTGGATGGCGGGACGCGAACGCTTCGCTGTTTTAACCTTACATATTGCTTCGCAGCTGGCTTCGATTGTTTTTTTGATCGGTTCGCAGCGTCTCCGGTGGAGCGGCTCAAGAATAAGCAGCGAATGGCCGAAAGAAATAACTAGCCGAGTCTTGACTGATCGGTCAAGACTATCTATTCTTTGCTGAAGAAGGAACAAACTTCGGGAGAGAAATCAATGCCGTGGGAAAAATCATTTGAAGAGTCGGATGTGATCGAACAGGCGATGAAGGTCTTCTGGGAGAAGGGATACGCCGCGACATCGATCTCTGACATCACGGACGCGACAGGAATCAAACGAGGCAGCCTCTACAACGCATTTGACGGAAAACATGACCTTTTCGTGCGTGGACTGCTGAAGTACGGCGGGGATCGCAGGACGAGTAAATTACGAATGCTGGAAACGCTTGATGATCCGCGTGAAGCGATCACGATGTTTTTCGATTCGCTCGTAAAGGCCACGCTGGACGATCCCGACAAGAAGGGGTGCTTGCTGTTCAACACCGCGCTCGAATATTCGTCGCATGACGATGACGTCAAAAAACTCGTATCAGAGGGAATTAAAGAGGTCGTCACTTTTTTTGAAGGACGAATCAACCGCGGAAAAGAACTTGGCGACATTCCCGACTCGGTTGACACTCACTCCACAGCAAAGGCGCTCGTTGCCTTGGTCGTGGGAATTCGTGTGCTGGGTCGCGGGGCGTTTGGAAAAAGGGCGTTGCGACAAGTCGCTCAGCAGGCGATTGCGTTGATTTCATAGGCAGAAGAGAGAATCAGCAAAGCGAGTGGAATTCTCGGTAAGGAGTTCCATCGAGAGTGCGTCATGTAAGTCAGGAGGGGGTATGGGCCCCTGTTTTTTAGAATTAGTTTTGATTGATCGGTCAAATTGAATTAGGGGAAAAACGATGACCAGCTTTAGTGTTCACACGATCGAGACCGCCAGCGATGACAGCAAGCCTCTGCTGGAGGCCAGCAAGCAGGCTTATGGCTTTGTTCCCAACCTGCATGCGGTGATGGCGGAGTCGCCTGCCTTACTGGAAGCGTACAAGACGGTCGCCGATATCTTCGACAACAAGACCAGCCTCTCGACGACGGAGCAGCAGATTATTGCGATGACCAATAACCGGCTGAATGGTTGCACTTACTGTATGGCGGCTCATACGTCGATTATGCAAGCCGGAAATGTTCCGGCCGACGTCATCGAAGCAGTCAAAACGGCTGCTCAACAGTAGTCACACTGCATGGCGACTCGCGATCTTTGCACTGGTTCGCGAGTTGCTCAAGCGTAGCTGGGTCGACAATTCCGGAGCGCAACTTCACTATGAATTTGGAGGGACCAGTCATGTCCAGTAACCGAACTGCAATTGTCACTGGTGGATCTGGTGGCATCGGCAGCGAGATTTGTAAACGATTGGCTCGTGACGGATATCGCGTGGTTGTTCACTACGGAAACGACCGTCAGACCGCAGAAAAAGTTGTCCAGGAGATTACTGATTCCGGTGGTGTTGCGATTGCGCGATCGGCAGATATTACGGACGAAGATGCTATTAGAAACATGTTTGAATTCACGTCCGCCGAATTTGGCGGCTTGGATGTCGTGGTGGCAAATGCGGGAATCGGCGGTGGCGGCCCGATTGAGCAAGTGGAGCTGGTTGATTTTAAGAAACTGGTCTCCGTTAATCTTGTTGGTGCCTTCTTGACTCTTCGCGAAGCTGCAAGACGACTGTGCGATGGTGGAAGGCTGATTTTTGTTTCTTCGCAATTGGCTGAGCGACCTCGTACGGGAACCGGCGCATATTCAGCGACAAAGGCGGGAATTGACGCGATGCTTGTTTCGATGTCGCACGAACTGGGGGTGAGAGGGATCACCGTCAACAGTGTCCGCCCCGGAGCCACCGAGCCTGGCATGTTTGCCGGAAGTGACGAAGAACGGAAGGAGTTTTTTCGCAACCTTTCTCCGTTCAAGCGACTCGGTCATCCCAATGACATCGCCGCAGTCGTTTCGTTCCTGGCCAGCGACGACGCGGCGTGGGTTACGGGACAACATGTTCGTGCCGATGGTGGTGCGTCAAATTGATTCGTTTACACCACAGTGACACAAAAATGATCGTGAAGTTTTTAACTCACTCCTATACCCTTGGAATTTATTCAAGCCAGTTTCGCTCATGTTTTGACCTCACCAGAATCGCGCAGCTTTTGATACTCAAGAGCGAATCGCATACGATTCCGCTTAGGCTTTGCGGATTTGGGGTCCTCGCGAATTCGATGCAAATGGAGTTTGACTTGAGACCGCCTCAAGGAGCTCATTTTTAAGTTATAGAAACTATTATTTTAATGTTCGATATCGGATTTTCGATATTGGGCTTTTTTATTGTACTCCGAGAGTGAAATTTCATTCTTCCCATTCCTGTCCACTGTCTGCGCTGTAAGGGCTAGACTGTGTCCAATTTTACTGTAGCGTCTCCAGGGTGACTTGGGGCGAGTATCATATATTGAGAGACGCTATGGTTAAATGTGATGCGACCTTGTGTACTATTGGCCATATGTGTTCAAGATATTGCTGGCAAACAGGGGTAGTTGAAGTTGCTGCTGCTATCCTGAGCGATTGGTTTGGATACTGAAAGCCCCCACTGTTCCTGTAATGCCTGCATTGAATTCAGAAATCAGGTTGCTTTATTTTTCGATTTTCAATACCAAACGAACATCTGAGAAGATTTTAAGCAGATGAGTGTCAGAAACTGTATTCAAGCTAAATGATTCAGGTACCGTCAATTCTAGGTGGTGTCTTTATTTTCAGCATCGCATCAGAACTCACAGGAACACGATATGTCGAGAAAAGGAATTGTATTGGCTGGCGGAACGGGAACCAGGCTGCATCCTGTGACAAAAGTAATTTCGAAGCAACTGCTTCCGATCTATGACAAACCTATGATTTATTACCCGCTGTCATCGTTGATGCTGGCGGGAATCAGAGAAATTCTGATCATTTCCACTCCCCATGATTTACCGATGTTTCAGGATTTACTTGGCAGTGGAGAACAGTGGGGCGTCCGATTTGAATATGCAGAGCAGCCTTCGCCCGATGGACTTGCCCAGGCGTTTTTGATTGGTGAAGAGTTCATCGGCGGGGATGATGCCTGTCTGATTTTGGGCGATAATATCTTCTATGGACATGGCTTTACAGAAAGTCTGAAATCTGCTTCTGCCAGGGAATCCGGTGCAACGGTATTTGGATATCAGGTACACGATCCGGAGCGATTTGGTGTTGTCGAATTCGACAGCGCGCACCGGGCGATTTCTATTGAAGAGAAGCCGGTAAAACCTAAATCCAACTATGCTGTGACCGGTCTCTATTTCTATGATAATGAAGTAATTGAGATTGCGAAAAATGTCAAACCTTCCGCGCGAGGCGAATTGGAAATTACATCCGTCAATAACGCTTACCTGGAGCGGGGGGGCTTGAATGTCGAACTGCTCGGTCGTGGTCATGCCTGGTTTGATACGGGGACTCATGAAAGTCTGCAGGAAGCCAGCCATTTCTTTCAGACCATCGAAAAGCGTCAAGGATTAAAGATTGCCTGTCTGGAAGAAATTGCGTTCAAAAAAGACTGGATCAACAGGGATCAACTGCAGGAACATGTGGCGCAGCTGGGAAAAACAAATTACGGCCTGTATCTGGAAAAGCTGTTGGAGAAACCGGCGCATTGATCATGCGGATGTCATTGTATCAAGCCTCGGCTGGATGCAGAGTTCCTTACGCGAACCATCTTTATAGTTTACCGCACATCGTTATCCGGTCTAATTCGAGATCGTTGCAGTGGTAGAAGACGCCGGTTCTGGCTGCTCCGAGGGTATTTCGTTGGTAAAGGTCAATGTCCTGCAAATCGACATGAGTTTTGAAAGAGTGGCGATCGCGGCAAAGCGGACCCAGATCATCAGAATCACAGCCCACAGCAAGATTGTGGAATACTGTTTGCGATAGAACTTCCGATAAAAGTGAACCATGCCTTTGTGTTTATACCACTCAACGATGATGGGCGTCGATTTGCTGCAGGCACCCTGGAAGTGTGTCAAAACCGCGTCGGGAACATAAACTATTTTCCATCCCTGGAGTGTGAATCGCAGGCACCAGTCCAGATCTTCACAGTGCAGAAAATAATCTTCATCCAACCCGCCTACTTCTTCATGCGCCTGCCTGGGAATCATCATGCAGGCACCCGAAATCGCTTCGACTTCGATTGGTTTGTCAGGCACACCCTGCTCATGCAGGTTGAAATCAGCGAAGATCCTCGGGAAAAAACGGGATAATGCAGATAGCTTGAAGACTTTTACAAAAGTGCTCCACGGGGTCGGGATTTTACGCCGTCCTCCTCGCTGCTCGCTACCATCTGAATTGAGCAACCGCCCCCCCGCCATTCCCGCTTGGGGATTCTGTTTCAGGCTGGAAATAAGCTGTGGGATGGTTTCCTGAGAAATCATGCAGTCCGGGTTAAGGTAAAAGAAATAATCTTTGCTGGCCTGACAGGTTCCCAGATTACAGGCGACTGCAAAACCTGCATTGACCGGGTTACGAACAATCTGCAGCCGCGGATGATCAGGAAATGTTACTTCGAGAATTGTGAGACTGTCGTCGGTGGATGCGTTATCAACCACAATGACTTCTGCCTGAGGGGCATTCGTCAGTACAGATCGCACACATTCCGTGACATGGATGTGCGAATTATAATTGACAATAATCGTTGAGCATTGTTCTAAAGGCATGAGTTGTTTTATGCGACCCAGGATTGAATAGTACTGAAGCGAGTAGACCAGTCACTCGTTTTTCGGAAAGACTCAATTTCTATCGTGGTGGGAACCATCTGCAGGCTTTGTTCAACACATTGATTCAAATCGGTTTCCTCAAAGAAAAGGATTCCGCCCTGTCTGGCATGTTCCGGCATCGTACCAAACTGAGTCGATAAAACTGGTTTGCCCAGTCCGCGATATTCATAGAATTTGATGGGGTCGACTCCCTGTGAGAGCTCATTTTTCTTAAAGGGGATGATGCCGACCGAAAACAGTTTAATTTGCTCGACCAGTTCTTCACGAGGTAAGGCCGGGCAGAGTTCGATATTGGCAGGAAGTGGCGGAGGTGTGACAAAGCAGGGCCCGATGAGCCTGATGAGGCAGTCCGGATTCGCTCTGGCCAGAGCAATTGTTAAATCCCAGTCGAACCACTCAGCGATTGATCCCACATAACCTAGAACCAGAGCTGCCTGCGAAGTGTCTTTGACAGGCTGCTTGGGCACGGGGAGTGACGACATGTCGTACCCATTTTCGATGACAGTAATATCAGAGTTCAGATGTGAGATATGTGATGCCAGATGTTTGGCGGAAACAACAACATGTTGGACCTGTTTTACGATTTGATTTTCCCAGGACTGCATCGCTGCTTTTGAGAAACTTGTATAGAACTGAGAAAAGTCGTCCATGCGGTCGTAAATGGTTGTTCTGGCCTGCAGGTTTTCCAGAGCCCATAAAGCCAGCCGGCTGGGTTTTCCGCAGGCGATAACCAGATCGTCTTGAGAGGAACAGAATTCCCGGATCTCCTGTTTTACATTTTTCCAAATGAGGTCATTGGCATAACGGAAAAGGGGTAAAGGTTCGACGGGGACAGAGGGAACATCGAGGACACTCACTGCTGGAAAATCTGTTTTGGATCTGCTGTTGGTCAGACTGGGGCGATGGAAAATATCATTCCACTTGGGTAGACGTGTTGCAAACGGGTTGACCCACAGAATTCGACGGATCGCAGTTGATTCTGCCATGTATTTGACAAATTCATGAGGCCGTTGTGTGTAACTGTCCCACAGGACAGGCGAAAAATAGACCATATCCATCAGTCAATATCTCGATTCAAAATAGTCAAGTGCGCAATTGCGACGAGGAGTGAACAGCACAAACCTTGATTTTTAATACTAATACCCCACACAAAATATTCATGAGCAGCCGTAATGAGAGTCTGGCTCAGTGAAAGTCATGAAGCGAGAGCAGTCTAGCAAAATGACGGGACCGCCAGAACATCAATTTTGAGACAGAGTTTTACGCGATTTCTCCTGAAAGTGGCTAAGTGTATACTGTGCCTCAGGGTCTTGTTGTGTACTTCTCCCATATCCGAGCTAGCGGGTTCAAAAGCGGATTCGAAATACTGTCAGCAGGGAAGAAACACTCATTTTGAAAGATCTAATGCCGTTCAAAAATTGCCCTGATACCCGAAGACTGTAGTTTTTACAAATTCAAGTAGACACACATTGAGATATAACTAAGATACGCCGACCTTGATGATTTGGGGAACCAATTCTCAATCAAATGCTTAGTCGAAAGTGACAGCCATAATCACCTCAGATGTGGTAAGAGTAGGCCTGAAACCATGTGAAATTCTCAATTCAGAAATTGATACAGGCTTGTTTCAACTTTTTTGTGGAGGAAAAAAATGAGTTTTTATGTGGCAGGATGCCAACGTTCTGGAACAACTTTATTGCGTCTGATCTTGAATTCTCACAGCCAGATTACATGTTTTGATGAAGCGGTCTCGTATGAAACATTTCTGGGGCTGCAAACACCGGAAGAGTTAATTCTGGAAGATCATCTTATTGGATACAAAATTCCAAGGTTTGCCGAACAGTTACTGTTAGAAGTCGTCAGCGATACCGACTATCCGCATGTGCCACAATTTTTCAATAAGGATGATGATGAAGTCATTTTTATTACGCGAGACGTTCTGGATGTCGTCTCTTCAATGAAAACTCTAACCTTTGATGACGGATTGAGCTGGTTACAGAAATACGGTCTCGAAACCCTGAAATTCAAAATGAACGACGAATCATTTTGCAATAAGTATAAAACTGAAATAAAGCAGGTTGAAGAAACAGAATACAATGAAGCTGCTGTCGGCGCATTGTACTGGAAATTTAAAAATGATGCATTGTTCGAGTATCAACAAGCCGGCTTAAAGCTCCTTTCGCTGAAATATGAGACACTGGTGTCATCTCCCCGCACTGAGATCACTCGGATTGTCGAATTTCTGAATATTGAATTCGAAGACTCACTTTTGAATCACCATAAGATAAAGCACAGTGAGATTGGCCCCGATGGTAAAGCGATTGGTGGCACCGATCCCGGTAAGGCAATTTCTACAAGCTCCGTAGGAAGATATGTCGGAATATTGTCAGAAAGTGAGATTCAAATCATTCATGGGATTACCGGATCTTTAGAAGACAGTCTGGCTCATGTCTAAAGAATAATTCGACTGCTGAATGCAGGAATTGCTGGAAACATCTATGTCAGCATTCGAAAATTCCACTCTGCTGACAAAAAAATGACTGCAGAGAATTAACTCTATCTACCATTTTATTATCGAATATCAACTGCCTCAAAATAAGAGATTGGAACTTACGTGAACGATTTTTTTCCAGAGGAAATTGAACAGGAACAGGTTCAGAACAAGTCAGATCTGTTAAAGCAAAATGGTTACATAAGTTCTTCTAAAGATTGCCGCGTCCAGTTTGAGAATGAAACTCAAAGAGACGAGGTTTCCTGCGCGATTGTCACTCAATTAATGACGAAACATGATGAGCTGATGTTCCAACAGGAACATAAAAAAAAACTGTTACATGAATTGATAAAGATTCAAAAACAGTTCCATCCTGGAACTGAATTAGAAGAAATGCTTCGAGAGGAATTGATTGCAGCACAGAATGAATTACTGGAAATCTGCGTTCAATCGAAAGTACTTGCAGCTCAGTTGCAGAATTCTGAGCCAGCAGCGGGAACTCAAAATTCATTTGAAAATAGAGAAGTGACCGACATGAAATCGGATGGCCAACTCACTAATCCACTTCAGTCCCGGGTCAAGAACCTTGAGGAACAGAATGAAAATTATTCTCAGAAAATCAATGAACTCTTGAGCCTGTACTCTGAAGCGAAGCAGAGTCTGGAGTTTGAACGACTGACCGTTATCAAGCCAATTGTGCGAAAATTGCGAAGACGCGCTATTTCAGTCTTTCACAAATTGCCAATGGGTATGCAAACCGTGATTAGAAAAGTGTATCGACGATTAAAGCCAATCATTAATGAATTTATTGATATTTTAAGGCGATCAAAAAGAGCTGCAGCACAAAAAAAACTCAAAATGCTCAATGAAATTAACAATTGTGACAATGACAGTTATGATGTGCTTGTCTTTCCTGTAATCGACTGGCATTTCAGGTTTCAACGCCCGCAGCACATCGCTTCTGGTCTGGCAGGCAAAGGTCATCGTGTCTTCTATTTCAGCACTACGTTTGCGAGTGGTGAACCGGACGTATTGATTACGGAGCAATTGGATGAGCGGGTATTTATCTGTCAATTCCAATTCCCCGCGTTTCAGCATAGCTCCATCTACGAACAGGGAATGACTAAAAAGCAAAGAGCGTACATAAACAAGGCTTTGGATCAGTTTGTGAAAG
Organism: Gimesia algae; assembly: GCF_007746795.1. NCBI lineage: Bacteria > Pseudomonadati > Planctomycetota > Planctomycetia > Planctomycetales > Planctomycetaceae > Gimesia > Gimesia algae. The sequence goes on along the minus strand of NZ_CP036343.1, from coordinate 6,085,683 downwards.
ATGCGGGAATCAAAAACAGTGTGACCATTGTTGATCACCCCTTCTGGGCGCCCGTCGCATTGGCAGTTGCTGATTCACTGGTCGTTTACGATTGTATGGATGACCACAGTGGATTCCAAAATACCGCCGAACAGATTCTCCAGGCAGAAACATATCTGATCCAGAATGCTGATCGGGTAGTTACATCCTCGGCTTCGTTATCCGAAAAAATCGGTCGAGAACGAAATAATACTCTCATCCGAAATGCGGCTGATGCAGAGTGGTTTGCTCAGCCACCAGATCAAATTGCCTACCAGAAAAACCGCCCTGTAGTGGGATACTTTGGCGCCATCAGTGACTGGTTTGATATCGAACTTGTGATTAAAGCTGCCAGAGAGTGTCCCGAATATGATTTTGTATTAATCGGTAATACTTATCAATGTAATACCAAAACTGCAGAAACGGTAAGCAATATTCATTTCATAGGTGAAGTGCCCTATCGCAATTTAAAAGAGTATCTTTATGCATTTGATGTCTGTCTGATTCCCTTCAAACTGACCGAGCTTATTCAGCACACAAATCCTGTGAAACTTTATGAATATCTTGCCTCGGGAAAACCTGTTGTTGCGACCGCGATGCCGGAACTTTTACTTGTTGATCATGTGGTATCGATCGCGCATGATGCAGACTCCTTTGTCACCAAGATCAGGGAAGCATACGAAACAAAAGATGAAATTCAGGAAATTGAAGCCAGAAAAAGTTTTGCATTTGAAAACAAATGGTCCAATCGAGTGGATCAGTTGGAACAGGTAATTCAATCGACAGCGCCTGCGGTGAGCGTGATTGTACTCACCTATAATAATCTGGAGCTAACCCACAAATGCCTGGAAAGCCTGATGGAGTTGACGCACTATCCAGACTGGGAACTGATCGTCGTTGATAATGCATCCAGTGATGGTACGCAGACCTACTTGCAAGACTTTTCTGAGAAATATGAGAATGTGAAAGTGATTCTGAACGAAGAAAATGTCGGCTTCGCTGCAGGAAATAACGTGGGGATTGAAAAGTCCCGAGGTGAGTATGTCGTTCTGCTGAATAATGACACTTATGTTACCAAAGGCTGGCTGTGGGGGATGGTACGCTATTTTCTACAGGATAATCGCCTGGGTCTTCTGGGGCCTGTTACCAATAATATTGGTAACGAAGCGAAAATTGACATTTCTTACGAGGGAATGGAAGAAATGTCGATCAAAGCCCGTAAATATACTTCGGAACATACCCGTGATTTATTCAATATGAATACGGTCGCCTTTTTCTGTGCCATGATCAGCAGGCAGGTCATCAATGAAGTCGGAGTACTTGACGAAGTATTTGGCTGCGGATTCTTTGAAGACGATGATTATTGTATTCGTGCCAGAAATGCCGGATACAAAATAGCCATTACCGAGGATGTGTTTATTCACCACCATCTTTCAGCATCATTTAACAAGTTGAAAGCAGAGCAGAGACAGCAGCTTTTCGATAAGAATAAACAGATCTTCGAAGAAAAATGGGGTACGTGGACTCCCCACGTTTATCGTTGATCGCAGCGATTCTGTTCTTTAATGAAACACGAACTACCGAAATGGTATTTCACAGAGGCTCACTCTGAATGCTTCTCTGTGAAATCAGGCCTCCCTGTTTGTGAAAGGGTGCATCGGCAGTGTTTGATATTGCGGGAGACCAGAATAGAAAATAATATTCTGTGTCATTGCACTTCGAGAAATGTAATTGGATTGTTCGTCTGAAACGTTCTTAATGGGAACAGAAGAACAGAAAGTACTGCACCTGATCAGTTAAAGCAAAACTGATTTATTTATTAACCTTCGGCAGTCATTCAGCAGGATGAAAAGGTTTTTGCTACGACCAGACAGATTTCACTGAAGGATCAGAGAAATAGAATATAACAGGTTCAGGGATGATTTTGTATGAGTAGAAACAAGCTTATTTTTCTCAGTGTTTTGCTGGTATGTGGCTTCGGGCTCACGCTTTTCGGGTTGGCTCACCTTTCGCACTCCATCGGCTGGTCACATTCGGGTAGAAAAAGTTTTGTCTTATTTAGCAGTCTCTGCCTGGCGGGGATTGTATGGGGTAGCAGATACTTTCAAAGGTCACCTGGATCAATTGGTTTGATGATCGCGCTGGTTTTAGCGCTGCTGGCGGGCGCTGTGTGGCCCGTGATTGCCACACTCTGGTTTGTTTTTGCTTCGATTTTAGTAGGGCATCGTATTCTTGCTTTTCTGAAAATCACAGAACAAGACAGTTCATTTCTCATGAAGTTTCTAACAGGGGCCGGACTTTATGCCAGTTTAGTCTCTTTGTCTGCACATGTGCCGATTAACTATCCTGTATTTTATGGAATCGGGCTGCTGCTGCCTGTTCTGTTTGATCAAAAACTGGCCAGGGATTATCTCATTCAGTTTAAAAACTGGATCCTCGGAAATAACGAAGACCCGTACCGGTTCAATCTGTTGGACTGTCTGCTTACAACTTTAGCTCTGATTTATTTCGTCGTAGCTTTAATGCCGGAGGTGGGCCACGATGCATTGGCCATGCATTTATTTATTCCGGTGCATATGGCAGCACAGCATCAATGGGGCTTTGATGCATCTATTTATGTCTGGGCTGTGATGCCATTGCTGGGGGATTGGATTTATTCAATCTGTTATATGCTGGGAGGGGAGACTGCAGTCCGTCTGATTAATGTTTGCTTTATATTATTACTGACAGGGTTAATCAAAGAGTTTGTGTTATGGCTTGATGGAGATGAAACGACCGTCCGCTGGACGAATCTCATCTTTTTGTCGACGCCTTTGACCTTTGCTGTAGGCAGTAGTTTATTTATTGAATCTATCTGGACTGCTTATATTATAGCTGGCGCCATTATAGTATTTCGTTTCTGGGAAGATCCGGAGCCGCTCAAAAGTCGAATCTTACTGGCAGGTTTGCTATTAGGTTTCGCGCTTGCGACAAAAGCGGTGACATTGTTGATTATTCCAGGCATATTTTTAATCCTGCTTTATCGCTGGAAATACTGGTGCCAGTTGACTTGGATTACCACAGTAGGTTCAGGGCTCTTCTTATTTGCTCTGCCGGGATCAATCCCCTACCTGACAGCTCTTGTTAAAACCGGTAATCCGGTATTTCCATTTTTCAATCAAATATTCAAATCAGAATACTTCGCAATTAAAAATTTTGATAACGCCTCCATTTTTGGGAAGGGCTTGCATTGGGACTTTCTCTATCGCGTCGTGTTCCATACAGGGGAGTTTCTTGAAAGCTATGTCGGTGGATCAGGATTTCAGTGGTTATTATTATTTATCCCGGCTCTGGGTGCACTTGTAATCACAAAAAATAAAAAAGCCCTGGCACTTTTTATGGTTGCAGCACTTTCATTGTACCTCTCATTTCGATCAGTCAGTTATATTCGATACACATTTCCTGAGTGGTTGATGTTAACCACGATGGCTGGTTGTCTGATATTCAGTCCAATGATGAGAAAAACCAGACTTCACAATTATTTTATATCCGCAGGATGTATGACTGTGGTTTTGAATGTGGTGTTTCTTAATTCGGCAGCTTTTTATGGTGATTTTCAGATTAAGTCTTTGTTAAGTCATACGCATCGACAGACCTATTTAAGTGAGAGAAGTCCGGTTCGGTCTGCTGTAAAACTCGTAAATGAAATTAATATGAGTCGTAGTCCTGTAGCAATATTTGCTGCTCCCTATGTCGCCGGTCTCACTTCCGATGCCCTGCATTGTTCATGGTATAATTCGCGCTTTCAAGGCTTAATCACCAACGCCCAAACTGAAGAGTCCATCATTACTGCGCTTAAGAATGAAGGGGTCGATTACATGATTTTGGATTCATCCTGGAAAGATCCACAGGTAATTAAGCAAATTCAAAAAGTGACAGATGTCATTGCTGAAATCGATGAAATCAGCGTTCGTAGATTAAGCGAGAAATATCAATTCACTCATGAATTATTACAATCTTCAGAATTCAATAAGATTGAGGGATGGACTTTGCATGAGAATGCTGATTTTGATGATGCAGAGAGATTGGTTTCTGTGGATGTTCAGTCTCCGGTGTATCAGGTGATCCCGGTAAAACCAAATAAGCGTTATCAGAATATGATTACGGCTAGATCTGATGCGCATCACGGACAGGCTCGCATGCAAATAAACTGGTTGGATACTCAGGGCAGATTCATCGACACTGACCTCAGGCCCATTCAGTGCTCAGAGAGCTGGAATTCTTACTCTATGAGAGTAAATTCTCCTCCCAATGCGTACTCCGCTATCGTGTACTGTACTGGTCATTCCAACAAAAAAATCCAATTCAAAAAGAATTCCTTCAAAGAATGAATATGCCAGGACAAAATACAAGAGGCTCAAATATGAGGGCTGAAAATATGGTTATCGCGGTTGTGATTCCTTGTTACAAAGTTCATCAACATATACTAAGTGTAATTGCAGGGATTGGTGAAGAGTGTTCACAAATATATATTGTTGATGACTGTTGCCCCGAAGGAAGTGGGAAGCTGGTAGAGACGACCGTGACAGATAAACGTGTCAAAGTCGTTTATCATACAGAAAATCAGGGTGTCGGAGGGGCGGTTATCTCTGGATATCGTGCCGCAATTGCCAATGGGGCAGATGTGATCGTCAAAGTAGATGGCGACGGACAAATGGATCCTCGTCTCATTCCCTCTTTCGTTGAACCCATTTTAAAAGGGGAAGCGGATTATACTAAAGGGAATCGGTTTTATTTGCTGGAAGAAATCAGAGCGATGCCACGAATTCGATTGTTCGGGAATTCGGTTCTATCATTTATGTCGAAGGTCTCAACCGGTTACTGGAATCTCTTTGATCCTACCAATGGTTATACAGCAATACATGCAGATGTGGCCCGGTATCTGCCATTCAGGAAAATCAGTAAACGATATTTCTTTGAAACAGACATGCTGTTTCGGTTGAATACATCGCGCGCTGTTGTCGTCGATGTGCCCATGCATGCCCGCTACGAAGATGAAGTCAGTAATTTAAAAGTATCGACGGTGGTCACGGAGTTTTTCTACAAGCATTTGAGAAATATTATTAAACGGATTTTCTATAATTACTATTTGAGAGATTTATCTCTGGCTTCATTTGAATTGATATTTGGGTTGCTTCTTTTTACTTTTGGGCTCTGTTTTGGAGCTTATACATGGATTGAAAATATCGCTCAGGGGGTAACGACTTCCGCTGGTACTGTAATGCTAGCGGCATTACCAATTCTGATGGGATTACAGTTCCTGCTGGCATTTTTAGGGTATGATATCTCACGGGTTCCCAACCAGGTTATTTACCGAAAGTTAAATGGCTGGAACTTCGTCGTGGATGAAAAAGAGAATTGAACAGGAGCGAATTATCAGACGATCTGGATGGTGATGATTTCTTTATCTCATCCTGGATGTGAAAAATATTGAACTTGAGAGAAGCAGAAGCAGAAACAGAGCAAGAAATTCCGGGAAAACTTCCTGAATAATAGTTCGAGTCTCCTGTTTTTTATTAAAAATATACACCGGAGCTGCAATTCAGCGAAAGGATTTATGATGCGAGAAGTTCCAACAGAAGAATTAGACTACATTCAAACCTATGATAAAAATAATTCGGATAAGACTTTAGGGGGATATTTCCTTAAGAAGTCTCACGCTGTTCTGGAAAAGAATGTTCCAGATTTAAAAGGCATTGACACCATTCTGGAAGTAGGCGCAGGGACGGGACATCATTTTCCACACGTGAAGAAAGGCTTCTCTAAATACATTATGTCCGATGGAAGCACGGTGATGTTGGATGCCGCCAGGGAAAAGTATGCGGCTGAGATTGATTCTGGTCTTGTGCAAATTGAAGAACAAAATGCGACTGCGATCGATTATCCTGATGACAGTGTTGATCGATTAATTGCAACACATGTTCTGGAACACCTCCTTAACCCTGTCGATGTTTTACGTGAATGGAATCGGGTTGTCAGACCCGGTGGAATTATTTCGATTGTTCTGCCCTGTGATCCAGGGTTGTTATGGCGTTTCGGTAGAAATCTGGGCCCGCGTCGAAATGCACTCAAACGAGGACTAAACTACGATTACCTCATGGCGGCGGAACACGTCAATGCAATCAATAATCTGGTTGTATTTATACGACATCATTTTGAAAACGTGACCGAAAGCTGGTACCCACTTATGGCTCCGGTTCCCGACCTGAATCTCTTCTACTGTTGTCACATTGAGTCTACATGACAACAGTCAATACAATTTCTCCGCTTCCGGGGTCGTGGAGTCAATAAACAGTATGTTGCCAGAAGAGAGTTTACCAACGGTGTGCAGGTCGAAGAATTGAATCGGACTGTCGATCAGGCTCGATGCAGGTATAGTCACCGTGATTATTAATGATTCATTGCTTCGAGACCCATCATTGTCGAATCCTCACTGCCGATTTCAATGATATGATTTGGTTGGAACATTTGCATCATTGAATACAGGATACTTCCAGTAATATATTTATGCTGTACAAGCTCCTGGGAGATGAACCAGTTCCAGCCTGACATCTGAGAATGCTTGTAAAAGTCCTCAGGTTTAGACCAGATCCGAACGAAATTAGAAATGCGACAAACGACGCTCTCTTCATCGAATTCTTTCAGGAGAAAAATCTCATAAGCGTTTTTTAGAGAACTCCACAACGAAAATATCTGTTTTGCTGGAGAAAATTCTCGAAGTCAGTCAGCGAAGGAGCAGGAACCCAATCCACTGGCTAGAGTGCAACACATTTAACCATAGCGTCTCTCAATCAATTATACTCGGCCTAAATGGCCTTGGAGATGCTACAGTAAAACTGGACACAGTCTAGTGCTTTGTCAAGCTACAAATTGAGGGTTGGGAGGTGTTGTTTACGTGCTCCGTTGTCGCACTCTCGTGATATCTATCAACCCAAATTTTAAAAATGACACTCCACTAGCCTGTTACTTAAAACTCTGTCCCTCAAAATCACAATATTCATGGGAAATATCACTAATAGCATTCATTTTGCATGAGTTTTCAAGTGCTTTTTCCTGGGATTGTATGATGATCCGACAGCAGGAATTAAGGTTGCGTCATTTTCTCTGATTCAACTATACTTCCGGCACGATTGAACTTAGAGCAGCTGAAATAGACAGATTGAATGCGTAATTCTGATGTATTACGCTTAACCATTTAACAGGATGTACACGCACCAGTATGAAAATCCTTGTAGTTTTTGGGACTAGACCAGAGGCGATCAAAATGGCCTCACTGGTGAAGGAACTGGTAGACCATCCTGAACTGGACGCACGGGTGTGTGTCACAGCGCAGCATCGGGAAATGCTGGATCAGGTTCTGGATCTGTTTGAGATCACTCCAGACTATGATCTGGATATTATGTCGCCCAATCAGTCGCTGACTACCATCACCTCCCGCATTCTCACGGGGCTGGAACCTGTTCTGAAAGAGTTTCAGCCGGATACCCTGCTCGTGCACGGGGATACCAGTACCACGTTTGCGGCCAGTCTGGCGGCCTATTACCAGCAGATCCGCTTAGGGCACGTTGAGGCTGGGTTGAGAACCAACGATATCTATTCACCCTGGCCGGAAGAAGCGAATCGAAAACTGACAAGCGTTCTGACAGACTATCATTTTGCGCCGACAGAAACAGCCAAAGAAAATCTGCTTAGAGAAAATGTACCGGTGGAGAAAATCCATGTCACCGGGAATACGGTGATCGAGGCACTGTTTTATGTGCTGGAAAAATTAAAAACGGATACCAGTCTGGCGGAACAGATCAGAAGCCTGATTCCGGAATACGATCCTTCGAAACGGCTGGTACTGGTGACCGGGCATCGGCGGGAAAACTTTGGTGATGGCTTCGAACAGATCTGCAGAGCCCTGGCAAAATTAGCATCTGATTACCCCGATGTGCAAATCATCTATCCTGTGCATTTAAATCCCAATGTGCAGGAGCCTGTGAACCGGTTACTTCAGAATTGCGATAATATTTCTCTCATCAAGCCTTTAGATTATCTACCCTTTGTGTATCTGATGAACCAGTCTTATCTGATCGTGACAGACTCCGGTGGGATTCAGGAAGAAGCCCCCTCGCTGGGAAAACCTGTATTGGTAATGCGTGACACAACGGAAAGACCGGAAGCACTTGAGGCGGGAACGGTGAAACTGGTCGGAACCAACTATGAACGAATTGTTGCAGAAGTGACTGAACTGCTTGATTCCGATTCCTATTATCAATCAATGTCACAAGCACATAATCCCTATGGCGATGGCCTGGCAAGTAAAAGGATTGTTGAATTTTTAAATTCAATAAAATGACCTGCTGATGAGAAACCGAGTCAATCTTGCCTTGAATGATATTGTCGATGTGTTCAAATCCAGCCAGCTATGTCTCTTTCTGGCCTGGTTTGATATTCGCATTCGTTATCGCCGGTCGAAGCTGGGGCCATTCTGGATTACGATCAGTATGGCCATCTTTATCATTGCACTCGGGGTCGTGTACTCCAAGCTGTTTAAAGTACCTGCCGGAGAATATCTCCCCAATCTGGCGATTGGCTATCTGTTCTGGACCATGATCGCCACTACGTTGGGCGAATCACCGACAATATTTATTACAAACAATTCCTACATCAAAGATATGAAGGTCAATCTCCTGGTACTGGTAGTACGTGCTCTGACCAGGAATTTTATCATCCTGCTGCACAATGCCGTTTTTATTGTAGGGGTGTGTCTTTACTATCATATCTGGCCTCATTGGCAGATGTTGGCACTGATACCGGGTTTAATTATTGTGTTGATGAATTTGTTCTGGATTATGCTGCTCCTGGGGATTCTGGGGGCCCGTTTTCGTGATCTGGAGCCCATCATCCAAAGTCTGGTCCAGGTTTTATTTTTCGTTTCGCCTATTACCTGGTTACCCAAACTGGTGGGGGCCGACAGCTGGGTCCTCAAATTAAATCCGATTACATATTTTCTGGATCTGACGCGTTCTCCCATTATGAATGATGGTCCTGCATCGAGTTCATGGTTGATCGCACTGGCATTAGCTCTGGTTGGTTTTACTGTCTCACTTCTGCTCTATGCATACAAGCGCGATCGAATCGTATACTGGATTTGAAATGGCGAGTATCGATGTAGACGATGTCACATTACATTTTCCGATTATCGGAGCAGGTGACCGGTCCGTAAAAAATACACTGCTGAGCATCGCCACCGGAGGGAAAATATCTGGTGGCAGTGGAACGATTCTGGTCACAGGGCTGGAACACGTGAATTTTCAGCTCCGAGATGGGGATCGTCTGGGATTGATCGGTCACAATGGAGCTGGAAAATCGACGTTATTAAAAGTCATCGCAGGAATTTACACGCCGACTCAGGGACACGTTGAGGTTCAAGGCAAGGTGTTATCAACACTGAATATTACTCTGGGTTTCGAGATGGAAGCGACCGGCTTTGAAAATATCATTTTGCGTGGACGATTGCTGGGTTTGAGTTCAGCTGAGATTAAGCTGAAAATCGATGAGATCGCTGAATTCACTGAGTTGGGAAGATATCTGGAACTGCCTGTCAGAGTCTACTCTTCAGGTATGCTCATGCGACTGGCTTTTGCCATTATGACTTCACTGGAATCAGATATTTTACTGATGGATGAAGTGATTGGGACAGGAGACGCCCGTTTTATCCATAAGGCAGAAGCACGTCTGAATGAGTTTATGAACAAGGCTAAAATCATGGTCATTGCTTCGCATTCAGATGATGTGATCAAAGAATTTTGCAATAAAGCGTTACTGCTGAAAAATGGAACTGTGTTTGCAATGGGAGAGGTGGGAGAAATCCTTGAACTCTATCAGTCTGATGAGTACCAGGATTAACGATTTGCGAATGCCGCTCAACTGAATGTCTGGGTGTCAGGTGATGTCAAAATCACCTTGCCCATGATTCAGATTGACAGATTGATGAAAGTTATTAGGATCACTGTGTTTTTTACACGGGAGTATTTTAGATGGTGCTGATTTGTCAGCAACGATAACCATCGTTTTTCCTGTTGAACCCTTTATCTGGAATTGATTATGACTTCTGAAGCCTTCACTTTTCGAGAACCGGTTTCATTTGATGTCAGTCTGACCGGACATCACAAAAGCTTAAAGTCTGCAGAAAAAAAGAAATATGTGTTTTTTCAGGAATCAACTCATACTTCACCTTCGGGACGTCCGGGGTTTGTGATCCTTGCAGGCGCGTCCATGAATTTTGAGCCAATCACGATTCAGGAGAGCACCGTGGGCTTGATCACCTATGGGGCGGGGCTTCAGAAGATCAGTTCCGATGGTTTGATACTCAGTCTGATATTTATAGAAGACCAGACACAGGAAACGCATCTGGTTTTTCAGGACAGGATTCTAGCATTTGAACAAAACGATCAATGGCGTGAACACAAATATGATCTGAGTGCGCTAGCTGGAAAATCAGGCCACTTTGAAATCTCCTGTTCCCCTGGTCCACAAAATGATCCTACAGCGGACTGGCTTGCTGTTTACGAATTTGTGATCAGCCCTGCTGCAGAATTTAATTTGAATCGGGCGCGATCTTTTCAACAGATCCGTGAGCGGAATGAATTAGCACATTTTTCCATTGTGTATAGTCATAGTATGTACCAGGATGATGAAGGGGCCACTCCTCTCTATAAGATTCCTGCCAGATTCGTCTCTTTAATGAGAAGGGGAATTGGAAAACTGAGCCGAAAGCTCGCATCTAAATAATACAATGGTCGTTGTGAGAAAAGTCATCTGACTGGCTTTTAAAGTTCTATTATTCTGGATTTATGCTGATTTACAAAAATTAGAATTCGCCATAACTGCTAATCTCGAAAAGGTCATCAGATGAGTGCATATAGTTACTACACCGATCGGTTAAAAACAAAAATGGGACTGAGGGAAATTGATTTTCATGATCGATTGGTGTCAATTATGGAAAAAGATCCCGAACGGACAGTCCGGATACTGTCTCTGGCCAGTGGAGCTGCTCGCATCGAACGCCAGCTGATTGCCGGTCTGGATATGAGTCGAATCGAGCTGACACTCGTCGATATTAATCCTCAGTTGATTGCGGAAGCGAAAGAAAAATTTGATAGTAAGATTTCAATTCTTCCTTCAGTTCAAAATATCAATCAGATTAAACTCAAAGAAAATCACTACGATGTAATACTATGTGTTTCCGCCTTGCATCATGTCGTTGAACTCGAGCATATTGCCAGTTCGATTAAAACTGCGTTAGTAGAAGGGGGCGAGTTCTGGAGTATCGGAGAATATGTCGGTCGCAATGGTACGCGGCTGTATGAAGACGCATTGGAAGTGGCAAACTCGCATTTTACGAGCCTTCCTAAGAAGTACAGACTGAATCGAAACCCTGGCGTGTTATCTCGTGTTGATCAGTGTTTGCCTAATAATGATTGCTCTCTGGCAACGTTTGAAGGCATCCGAAGTCAGGATATCTTGCCAATCTTCAGAAACGAATTTCAGGAAACAGATTCTATGGCCTTCGATAGCTTTCTCTGGAGATTATACAATCTGGCCTATATTGATAATTATGACCTGGAGAACGAGCAGGACAAGGCATACATTGAACAGTCTGTCGACACCGAAATTGACTTTGTTAATTCAGGTGGTGCTACCACCGCATATTGGGGTGTCTTCAAGTAGACTCGATCAATTCCGACAAGCTTATGAGCGATCATCCCATGGATGTTCTCCATCTCTTGTCGGTAGTGGCGCGACGGCCCTGACACAATAACGGTCGTGAGGGAGCCAAGGTCGGATTTTATAACTCAAAGCCAAACAGCGCTGCTTCCACGCATTCACACAAAGTGTGTTCCAGTACCAGGTGGACTTCCTGGATCTGACTCGTCAGTTCACCGGGAGCAATGACGCAAATATCACTGCATTGACTGACTTCGCCTCCATCATGCCCTGTAAAGACAATGCTCGTAAAACCTTTCTCCCGACACATTTGTAACGCCTTGACGATATTAGGAGAATTTCCGGAGGTGGTGATTCCCAGGAATATATCCCCCGGCAGCATTTTCCCGGCAATCTGTCGAGAAAATATCTGGTCGTAGCCATAATCATTTCCAATCGCCGTAATGATTGAAGAGTCGGTGGTCAGGGCTTCCGCAGGCAGAGGTGCCCGATCTCGAGCCAGTCGACTGACAAATTCTGCAGACAGATGTTGTGCATCCGCGGCTGAACCACCATTCCCGGCGATGTAAAGTCGGCCACCCTCCTGGTAACTTTTCAGCACGACATCAACAGCTTGCGAGAAGGCAGCCTGGATATCAGGGCTCTCCAACAGCGTTTTTTTGGCTGCGATAGATCGTTCCAGATTTCGACAGATGATTTGAGTATGCGGGCTCATTCAATTCGCTCCAGTATGATTGAAGAGGCCCTTTAATCACTACTGAGGCTCCACAATCAATAAGTAGTGCTGATCTCAAGGAAATAGTGTTGATTACCACCATGGATCATTAGGTCATGGTGAAGAACAGCCGGTGAGGGAGTATAGCGGAATCAGAGAAAATAACGCAACATTATATCTCGGGCTTGGTACCATCAATCCAGTTATCCGCTGCTCTGAATGCGCGCTGCGGCTTAAGTGAATGAATTTAGCTGAACGTCGACGGTTAGCTAGTGGGTGTCCCGAAAGTGGGTTCGTGCTGAATTTTATGTGTTAACGCGATGGTAGTGGATCGTGGAGATTGTTGATATCGGGTCTCCGCTGGCTGCGTTCGGGTGATTTTGGCCGGGATTTCGATTTTATCTGGCACTACAGCGCGTACGCTCTTCCCTGGCTTTGCTCTCTCGTATGGATCGCGACTGTCTCAGGCCGCTTTGCGGCGACTGTGAGCGGCGGCCGCGTTTTGGTTCTCCCGGGCGATGAGCATCCGACCGAGCGTGTGCAGGTTTCGCCCCAGAATACCCAGTTGCATGTAGCGTTCAAAACCGATCTCCGAACGGTCGCGACATCGCTTCATCGCGTTCCCGCTCTGCAACGCTCCGATCATTGATTCCACTCCCGAATGATTCTGCTGAGCCGATCGAAACTCGTCATCGGCCTGGACCAGTTGAACCGCCGACTGCTTGACGCCGGTTCTGGGAAGACACAGATGATCGACAAGCTCAGACAATTCTCTCTGGTTGTCGGGCGAATGAAATCCACGGTCGAACGACAGACGCTTCACACCGTTTTGAAAGTCATTTTGCAAAGACTTCGTTTCACGGACTGCCACTTGTTTGTCGCCTTCATCGCGTTTCATCAAAACGGCGCGCACAATGAAGCCAGCCGCATCTTCGAATACCAGAACCTGTCGACCAAACTGCATCGGCTGACCGGCTTTGCCACGTTTGTAAAGCTGAGTGTGCGGCTCGAAAATACTGAAGAGCTTGTCGCTGTTGGCAACTGCTTCGCCGTGGATGATACGTCGCCGGGTCGTGTCCGCGACGCGTTCTGTGCGTAGGATCAACGCCTGCAGCGTGTTCGGCCCGAACAGGTCGGCGATCTCCGGTAATCGCTGGCCCGTGACCAGGCAGAGGTCGCGCGCACGCTGCGTCAAGATGTCCGCTTTCTGCAGGAGTTCGCGGTAAAGCGGCTGGAGCCGCTTTTTGTAGCGGGGGCCTTTCTTTGTCGCGATGCGATTGATGTCTCGATTGAGTTGTTTGATTTTTTTCAAGAGGTGAGCATACTGACGCCATCCGTTCACGCCATCCGTTCACGCCATGTGCTTCGGCCAGCCTCACGCACTGAGGAATGATTTTCCGCAGCCCGTCGTACAGCAAACTGCTTTCCGTGGGATAATGAATGTTCGTTTCCATCACGAACGAATCGGCGCGGACCTTTTCGATCGCAGTGGGATCAAACGAGTGTCCTGCACTGACGATGGCCTGGTTGATGCGTGCGATGGTTTCCGGTCGCAGGAGTCGAATGTTGTTGCGGATGGTTCGCCATTTGAAGGGCCTGTCATCGCAGTCGCCGACTCCCATGACGGCGCGCAGCTTGCGGTGATTTTCAGCAAGGTCCTGCAATTGATCGTAGGTGAAGTTGCAACCCAGTCGCACGGCTGCCAGCACACAGATATGCCAGTATTCCATCCCCGTTCGACCTGTGTCGGTGCGACTGTCACCGTTAACGTCGGCGGCGATCCACTGCAGAATGTCATCGACAAGCCTGCGGTCCGAATACAGGAACTGCAGAGCGCGAAGAATGGGAACGATGCGATCCCGCGATTCCAGATTTAACTCCACCTGTTCGATCGGAACGCTGTCCAGTCGCAGCTGATTCGAGTATGATTTTCGCATCATTGGCTCCTCGAAGATTGAACGTGTTGATTCCGTTTTAACTGTCTTTTCAACAAGTAATACGGATCAATGCCTCATCTTCGAGGAGCGTTCTCACAATTTCACGCTATTATTTACGAACCAAAACGCTTTCGGGTCAGACACTAGCTAGAGCGCATCACATTTAACCATAGCGTCTCTCAATCTATGATACTCGCTCCAAATGGCCCTGGAGACGCTACAGTGAAACCGGACACTGTCTAACAAAAGGGAAGAAACTATAAAACGCCGCTTGACTTTACGAAAGATAGTGTCGATAATACACTAACAAGGAGAAGAGTTATGTCAAAATTATCACAAATCTATCAGACGCCTTTGGCCCTGCTGACCGATCTGTATCAGCTGACAATGGCGCAGGGGTACTGGAAATCGGGTCGTTCAGAACAGGAAGCGGTGTTTCATCTGTTCTTTCGTAAAAATCCCTTTCAGGGAGGATTCACGATTGCAGCCGGGCTGGAGTATGTGCTCGATTACCTGAAACAGTTTCGATTCACGGACTGTGATGTTGATTATCTTGCCAGCCTGGAGGGGAATGATGGCGCGTCCCTCTTTTCTGCTGAATTTTTGTCATATCTGACCCGGCTCGAACTCCGCTGCGATCTCGATGCCGTGCCCGAAGGGACAGTCGTCTTTCCCCATGAACCACTGGTCCGGGTGAGAGGGCCCATTCTGCAGTGTCAGTTA
The DNA here is from genome assembly GCF_007746795.1 of Gimesia algae. Classification (NCBI taxonomy): domain Bacteria; kingdom Pseudomonadati; phylum Planctomycetota; class Planctomycetia; order Planctomycetales; family Planctomycetaceae; genus Gimesia; species Gimesia algae. Next base: position 6,070,536 of record NZ_CP036343.1, on the reverse strand, counting down.
CTGGAAACGGCGCTACTGAATCTGGTCAATTATCAGTCCCTGATTGCCACTAAATCAGCCCGGATCTGTGCAGCAGCTGGATCTGACCCGGTACTGGAGTTCGGCCTGAGACGTGCGCAGGGCATCGATGGCGGTCTGGCTGCCAGCCGCGCCGCTTATCTGGGAGGTTGTGCCGCGACGTCAAATGTGCTGGCAGGAAAGCTGTTTCAGATTCCTGTGAAAGGCACACACGCTCACAGCTGGGTCATGTCGTTCGACGATGAGCTGGCTGCGTTTGAAGAATATGCCGATGCCATGCCGAATAACTGTGTCTTTCTGGTAGACACCTATGACACTTTGGATGGCGTTCGCAATGCGATTCAAGTCGGGCTCCAGTTGCGAAAATCGGGACATGAAATGGTAGGAATTCGACTGGATTCCGGGGATTTGGCCTATCTGAGTATAGAAGCGCGGCAGTTGCTGGATGAAGCCGGATTAACAAACGTCGCTATCGTCGCCAGCAATGATCTGGATGAAGGGATCATCACCAGTCTCAAAACACAGGGAGCAACCATTGCTGTCTGGGGCGTGGGAACAAAACTGGTGACCGCCTACGACCAACCGGCACTGGGGGGAGTTTACAAGCTCGGGGCGATTCAGAATGAAACCGGTCATTGGGAACGTAAACTCAAATTGTCTGAACAGGCCATTAAAACATCCACTCCGGGCATCCTGCAGGTACGCCGCTTCTTCAATTCGGAAGGTGCGATGGCAGATATGATCTATGATGAGTTAAATCCACAGCCTGTCAGTGATATTGTGGTAGACCCTCTGGATCCGACGCGGCGTCGTCTGCTCAGTCGGGATCTCGAGGCAAAAGACCTGCTGATACCGGTTGTCAGAGCGGGACAGATTGTGAAGGAATGTGAAACACTGACTCAGATTCGGCAGCGTGTGCAACAGCAACTGTCACAGTTCCATACGAGTGTTCGCCGTCATACGACTCCACATGAATACCCCGTGGGACTTGAACAGGAACTGCATGAATTTAAAACAGCGGAAATACTCAGAGCCCGGCATCCGCATCCGATGTAACAGAATTGTAAACCAAAAATCGCCAAAAGAATAAAGGGAGGTAAACGGTCATGCAACTGATTCAGGTCGCCGCCGTTGCACTTAACCAGACGCCGCTGGAGTGGGCAGGCAACATGCAGAACATTCAGGCGGCCATCTCCACAGCGCGCGAACAGGGGGCGAGCCTGATCTGTCTGCCGGAATTATGTATCACCGGCTATGGTTGTGAAGATGCTTTCTTTTCACCGGATATTCAACAGAGGGCAATCCGCGCGCTGCAGGAACTGCTGCCGTTTACGGAAGGAATTGCAGTTTCTGTGGGACTTCCGCTGCTGCATGGGGGCGGGCTCTATAACTGTGCCTGCCTGATTGCGAATCAACAGATATTAGGTTTTGTGGCTAAGAATCATCTGGCAGGAGACGGAATCCATTACGAACCACGCTGGTTCAAGGCCTGGAATTCAACGCATGTGAGCCAGATTGAAATTGAAGGCCAATTATATCCAATCGGAAATCTGATTTTTGAATGTGGCGGAATCCGAATCGGATTTGAAATCTGTGAAGATGCCTGGGCCGCCCGTCGGCCGGGACATGCCTTATCACAGGCGGCCGTCGATCTGATTTTGAATCCCAGCGCCAGCCACTTTGCTTTTGGAAAGCAGGAAATACGGCGTCGTCTCGTACTGGAAAGCTCACGTGCCTATGGTGTCAGCTACATCTATTCCAATTTACTGGGCAACGAAGCCGGACGCATCATTTATGATGGAGCGGCTTTAATCGCCAGTAATGGCGCTTTGCTGGCTGAAGGTCCCAGGCTCTCATTTCAAGATGTGGTCGTCACGTCCACTGTGATTGACATTGATCTGAACCGTATGAACCGTGCCCGCCTGATGAGTTTTCAACCAGATCAACTCGGGCAGAGCGAAAGCCGGGTCGTCGCATCGTTTCATTTCCCGGAGATTGATCCAAAACCTTTGTCACAGTCAGCAGAAGGCTGGGAAACTTCTCCAGCGGTGAAAGCAGAAGAGTTTTCCCGGGCAGTCGCCCTGGGCTTGTTTGATTATCTACGTAAAAGTCGCTCTCAGGGCTTTGTGGTTTCTCTGAGTGGGGGAGCCGATTCTTCTGCCGTGGCGACACTGGTCTGGTTGCTGGTGAAACTGGGAGTGGCTGAACTGGGGCTTCAAGCCTTCCAGTCGAAGTTATCTCACGTTTCTGATCTCACCCAGGCAAAGGCAGTACAGGACCTGGTGTCCCGGTTACTGACGTGCGTGTATCAGTCAACTCGTAACAGTTCTGAAACCACTAAACAGGCGGCAGCAAAACTTGCCGAAGCCATAGGGGCTGACTATCTCAAACTGGATGTCGATTCAATCGTACAGGATTATGTCGGTCTTGTCTCCAATGCGCTGGACCGCGAATTGAACTGGGATTCAGACGATATTGCGCTGCAGAACATACAGGCGCGGGTGCGTGCACCAGGGGTCTGGATGATCGCCAATTTACGGAATGCGCTTCTGCTGGCGACCAGCAACCGTTCTGAAGCCGCGGTCGGCTATACGACAATGGACGGAGATACCTGTGGCGGACTTTCCCCCATTTCCGGAATTGATAAAGCATTCTTAAGACACTGGTTGCTCTGGATGGAAAATTCAGGACCAGCAGGAGCAGAGAATCTGCCAATTCTGAAACTGGTCAACCAACAGGAGCCGACTGCTGAACTGCGTCCTGAAGCATCCCACCAGACGGATGAAACCGATCTCATGCCTTATGAGCTGCTGGACTGGATCGAACGGGCCGCCATCAGGGATAAACATGGTCCCGTTGATCTGTATCGGCTGGCGCGAACTCAGTTTTCGGACTATCAGCCAGCGCAGCTGTCTGCCTGGATCACTCGCTTCTTTCAACTCTGGTCACGCAATCAATGGAAGCGCGAACGCTATGCACCCTCATTTCATCTGGACGATGAAAATCTGGACCCCAAAACCTGGTGTCGTTTTCCGATTCTCTCAGGCAGCTATCAGCGGGAACTGGAAGAACTGCGCGAGTTTGTTGACGAAGAAAGTTTAAACTGAAGGACAGGCAATGAAATTTAGTTATGAATATCCCCGGGCCGCTTTAACCGTCGACTGTGTCGTGTTCGGCCTGGACGAAGACGATCTGCAGGTGCTGTTGATTCAGCGTGACCTGCCTCCCTTTGAAGGAGACTGGGCCTTGCCGGGAGGCTTTGTTCGGTTGGAAGAATCGCTGGAAGAGGCCGCCCGCCGGGAACTGCAGGAAGAGACGGGAATCGAAAACGTTTTTCTAGAGCAGCTTTATACGATCGGGGATGTGGACCGTGATCCGCGTGAACGGGTCGTTACGGTTGCCTATTATGCGCTGGTGAATCTTTCCGATCACCGCGTCCAGGCAGCTACAGATGCTCGCAACGCCGCCTGGTTCGCCGTGGATGATGTGCCCACACTCGCCTTTGACCACCCGATGATTTTAGAAACGGCGCACGAACGCCTGCGGGGCAAAGTCCGCTACCAGCCGATTGGTTTCGAACTGCTGCCACCCAAGTTTACACTGCGTCAGATACAACATCTGTATGAAGTCATCCTGGATCGTCAGCTTGACAAGCGCAATTTCCGGAAAAAGATTCTCAGCATGGGAATTCTGATCGAACTGGATGAAGTGGAGACGGATGTGGCACATCGAGCCGCCCGACTCTACAAATTCGATCATCGCAAATACAAACGCCTGACAAAACAGGGCTTTCATTTTGAGATTTAGGAAAGAGAGACAATGAATGCATTAATTCTGGTGGACCTGCAATATGACTTTATGCCCGGCGGTTCGCTGGCGGTTCCCGAGGGGGATCAGGTGGTTCCGGTCGCCAATGAGTTGATATCGGAGTTCGATCTGGTCGTAGCGACCCAGGACTGGCATCCCGCCGATCATTTGAGTTTTGCCAGTCAGCATCCCGATCGAGAGATCGGAGAGCAGATTGACCTGGCGGGCCTGGAACAGATTCTCTGGCCCGATCATTGTGTGCAAGATACGCGGGGCGCGGAATTTCATGCGGATTTGAAACAGGGCCAGATTGATAGGATCTTTCCCAAGGGAACAGACCGGCTGATTGACAGTTACAGTGGCTTCTATGATAACGGCCATCAGAAGTCGACCGGCCTGGGTGAATATCTGCAAGAGCAGGGGGTGCAGTCCGTTACGGTACTGGGACTGGCTGCTGATTATTGTGTGAAATGGACGGCGCTGGATGCTGTGAAACTGGGATTCCAGACCCGCTTGATCGAGCGGGGATGTCGAGGCGTTGATCTCAGTCCGGGGGACGTGCATCGCGCTTACCAGGAAATGCAGCACGCAGGCGTAAAAATTATTGAATAAATCAAATGAAAATATCGGATCTGAAATCCGAAGAACAAAAAAGAAAAAATGAACGAAAAAGAATTAAAAAAGAAAAGCAAATTCCTGAGTCTGATTCTCAGGCACCAGCCGGAAACCGTCGGGATCACACTGGACGATTCAGGCTGGGTCGATGTCGAAGTATTACTGGCAGCGATGTCTCAGCAGGGGAAGGGGATGTCGCGCGCGACACTCGACACCGTCGTGCAGTCCAATGACAAACAGCGGTTTTCCTTCAACGCAGAAGGAACTCGCATTCGTGCCAACCAGGGGCATTCGATTTCCGTCGACCTGGGATATACTACAGCCGTTCCCCCTGAAATCCTGTTTCATGGCACCCCCGACAAATTCATCGAACCCATTTCGCAGGAAGGGCTCAAAAAAATGAATCGGCATCATGTGCATCTGCACGTGGACGAGCAGACCAGCATCGCCGTCGGTCGCAGACGCGGCAGACCGGTGTTACTGCAGGTCCGGGCACTGGAAATGCATCAGGCAGGCTGGGAGTTTTTTGTGACGCCGAACCAGGTCTGGCTGACAGACAGCGTACCCGTCGAGTATATTGAGTTTCCCTGAGGCTGGTTTAAAACTGATCTCAGATTGAAAGTATAATTTCTATATAATCAGAAGATTCAAGCACGGTTCGCGGGCATTGGGCGATTCCCTTGCTGACGCTGGTGGTTCCGATCATGTTGTGGGGGATATCGAAATTCAGTGGAAATGAATATAATGCTATCATTCAGTTATTCCACGAGATTGAGAATCAGACATGACCAGCCTTTCATTGTATTATCATCGCCAACGGGGACCGCTCTGTTTGATTTTGTACGGGCTGGCGATTGCGTTTTTTGTGATTGCCTGGTTTGTGCGGACAATACCGCCACAATCAACTCTGAGTCTGATCTTCGTGATGGTGGGGCTGGTGATGTTAATTGTAGCGACAGGCTTTCATCATCTGACGGTGGCTGATGAAATCGATCGCCTGCGGATTTCGTTCGGCCCGCTCCCCCTGTTTCAGCGCAGTGTATTGTATGAGGAGATCCTCCGTGCCGACGTGGATCGGACCACTTTCATGGAAGGCTGGGGAATTCATCTGAGCCCGCGCGGAGGCTGGGTCTGGAATCTCTGGGGCCGCGACTGTGTGGCCATTCAGATGAAACGCGGCACTTTACGCATCGGCACCGATGATGCCGAGAACCTGGCTGCCTTTGTGAATGGTCGCGTCGAAGAATTTGGAGTGGATGCCAGGGAGCGTTGACTGCCTGTCTTATTCATCGAACATCCATTTTTTTCCGACACCCATAAAGACCGATGCCATGAGCAGTCCTGCGACAGGTCGGGATCTCTTCCCGTTGGGTTCATCTCCGGCGAAAAACATATAGATCGCTCCACCCAGCATCGCTACGCCTAACGCCATCGACAGTACGCCAAAGGTTTTTTTGACGATGCCTCCTGCCGAGATGTTGAGCGATTTTCTGGAGGATGACTTTTTCTTTTTTGCTTTGACCGCTTTTTTCTTGCGAGGCTGGGCAATCGGCTCCCCATAATCGGCGGACAGGTCTTCGAATTCTTCTTCCACAGCGGGAACGCGAATTTTGCTGCCACACGATTTGCACTTCAGGGTCTGTCCTGCGCGTTCATCTTTGACCTTATAACTTTGAAAACATTCCTCACACTGCACCGATATTGTCATCAAATTAACCTCACGCAAAATATTGAGAGCGAGCTGCCTTATCTGTACCTTAGTGAGGACCTTTTTACAGGAAAGGTTCAGTACTTTCCAGTGTTATATGAAAAAATCCCCCTGCCGGAAACCGGGACAGAGGGACTAAGGTAATACTGAATTCAGTTGTTGCTTCTAGAACGGATCACATTTAATCATAGCATCTCTCAATCCATTATACTCGGTTCAAATGGCCCTGGAGACGCTACAGTAAAACTGGACACAGTCTGAAGTACTTATTTCTTCAAGGTGAAGTCGTTCGTCGTGGCCTCTGAATTAACAACGGCGGTCAGTTTGCTCGCTGTGGGGCTGGAATATTGTGCGGGCAGTAGTTGTTTTGCCCCTTTTTCTTCAGCTTCTGCATCGGATAGTCCTTCCGGTACTGCTGATCCGTCCGGCAGAACCAGCTTATGAATATAGATACTGTAATTACCGGGAAGGGCTCCCTGTGAATCTTCCGGTGATTGACCTGCCAGTTGAGTCTGCAGAGTGTATGTGCCTGTTTCGTCGGTCAGACCGAAGGCAATCTCTCCCCCCGGCTGGCCTTCCGCGGGAAGATAATTAATCATCACACCAGTCAAGGGGTTCCCGTCTAAGGTGACTTTGCCAGTCACCGGAACCAGTTTGGATACAAATTCCGGTTCTGTAGAGGAAGATCCACATCCCGAAATATTAAATACGACAGGCGCCAGTAAACAAAACAGGGAAATACGAAGGATGCGTCGCATATTGATTCTTTCAGTTAAATGATCTGAGTTCATGAAGGATTGTTGCTCAAACAGGTGTATTCGATTTCAGATCACCATTCTCCAATCACATTACCATCTGCAATGCGATCCAGATTCAATCGAATTGAGTAGTCTGTATTGTCGCCCATGAATCGTACTGCGCCATCACCCAGCAGAACATGAAGTCCACCAACGTGCAGACTGCCTGTTGTATTCCAGTCACCCAGCCAGGGAGCAAAATCCTTAACACCACCCGGATAGCTGGAACTGTTACGCGTGGTTCGATTCGGCGTGACGCCGCTCAGACTCAGACCAATTTGTGTATAACCTCTGCCACCCCAGTTGGCGTTGGCGCCGTTACCGCAACAGGCCTGGCGCGTCTCTGCCATCATGGCGGTATTCGACATTCCGTCAGTGACATCTCGGGGACGGCATTTGCTGCCATCTTCAAACATGGTGCGCTGGCTCGCTGCCCGGGAGGTCCAGCCATGACAGTTGTTGTAGGTTAGTCGATAGACAATGAAATCGTAGTTAGTACGATGTTCATTCGAACCGCCGGGAAGCATGTAACTGCTGCTGGACGGGATTCCCTGGGGACCGGGATCGGAGGGGCAGTTAAAGATCGTCATTCTCCGGTTCACCAGATCTGCGTTCGAAGTTGCGCCGCCACTGGGGAGTGGCGCACTTCCCGCACCGTAATCATCGAAGGCCAGACTGAAATTGAGCTGATTATACAGGGCACTTTGATCCAGATAGGGGAGCAGCAGAACCAGCCCGTTACCATTCAAGGTATTGCTGGCGGCAACCCCGGTCGAACAGAGTCCTTTGGCTACGGCACTGGGAGGCAGGACAGAGTGTGTTTCCAGGTAGTTGTGTAAGGCCAATCCCAGCTGTTTCATTTTGTTACGGCAGTCAGAACGACGGGCCGCTTCACGCGCCTGCTGGACTGCTGGTAAAAGCAATGCGATCAGAATGGCAATAATCGCGATCACGACCAATAGCTCAATCAGCGTAAATCCCTTGCGGGTTTTATCTTGGTAAATCATGGTATTCGCTCCTCAGGTAGGGATTTAGGAAGGATGACTAAATAAGCCAAGTAAATATAAAGGAAGTTAATTATATATTACTAGGTAAGTATAGTTGATGTAAATCGCAGATATTTCTTACACGAATGTTGGAAAATATTTGCTGAATTGATGATATGTTTTTTGAACAAAGAGGCGGATAATGGGAGGAGCTTCTATTTGATGAAAGCTCGTGGCTGAATTCTCAGCTGTAAATCTTAAGAAGATATAAACATCTGGTTTTTCCCGTTTACGAGGGGACTGTCAAACACTGGTTTTCCAGAGTGATGTGGGGATTGATTTCAGCGCTATTTTTTTCTGGACTATCAGATCGCGCGGACGCAGGAGAAGTGGGCTGCCCTGCTGCGGGCTAGCGGAAATCTTCTGAATCCGGATCGTAGTTCAAAGAATGACAGTCGACGGTTGCTGTATCGTCAGCAATGTAAATACAAAGATGCAGCAAGCTCTTTGAGAAATGCCTGGCTGGCACGCAGAAGAGTGAAAGCCAGATCAAATTTATTGAGTCTGCCTGTCTTCATAATTTTTAATCGTCGCTTTGATTTCTTCGAGCAGTTTGCGGCCATCCTCACCCGTCATCTCGATGAACTGCTCGCGGACGGGCTGACTGGCTTCGCGAAATGCGGCGCGGGCTTCGGGGGTAAGTTCGTCGACGATTTTCAGCTTGGGTCTGTTTTTACGAATCAGATTCAATCGCTCCCGGTTGAACTGCTTCTGTACGTCCAGAATGTAACCGTTCAAATCGGAAACGACGCCCAGTACCAGTTTCTGCCTTTCCGGGGAGAGTGAGTTAAAAAACTTACGATTGGTGACTGCGGTTGTGATGAAGGGGGCATGTCGCGCAAAAATCATCCAGTCGGTGACTTCATAGAAATTCATTTCCTGAATCGCGAAGACCGGGTTCTCCTGACCGTCGATCATATTGAGCTGCAGAGCCGAGTATACTTCGGAGTAAGGTAGGGGGGTCGGGCTGGCACCATAGGCTTCGTACGCGGCCAGTAACAGTGGCGTCGTCATGACCCGCATTTTCACTCCCTGGAAATCATCGGGAGTCTGGATGTCTTTCTTCGTCGTCCAGACTTGCCAGCCTTCGGAAAAAATCGAAAGCAGCTTCAGATCTTTGCGGGCATAAAGTTCATCGAATGTTTCCTGCAGTTTAGGGTCTTCGTTGAGGACCTTGTTATTGATTTCGTCGTCATCGGAAAACAGAAAGTGGAGCAGGAAGACCTGGACCTCCGGTATCAGTTTTCCCAGATGTCCCGGCGAAGCCATCGCAAACTGGATGACTTCCATATCGACGAGTTCGGTGATCTGGTCCGAAGTCCCCAGGGTGCCATAGGGATAAATCGTGACTTCGATTTTGCCTGCAGACCGCGTTTCAATCAGTTCCTTGAACTTGATCGCGTATTGATGCTGCACACTGCCGATCGTTTCTTCAATGGCAAATCGCCACTGCACTACCGGTTCTTCAGTCGAAGCGGTCCCCTCTGACTCACAGGCAGAAGGTAGAATGAGGCAGATCAGCAGCCCCGATAACTGAATCAATTTGAGATAGAATGCGCTGTTCATCATCGACACCTGTCTGATCAGTTAAAAGCCAGATCGCGTAGGAAAAGGGAAATACTGGGGAAGGCGATCAGTAAGACACCTGCGAGCAGCAGGATGGCAATAAAGGGAGGCGTGCCTCGAATGACTTCCAGATAAGGGCGGCGGAAGACCGCGATCGCCGTAAAAATATCACAACCGAACGGCGGCGTGGCCGAGCCGATCGCGACCTGCAGAGTCACGACGATTCCAACCAGCACTGGATCAATGCCGGCTGCCGCTGCGACGGGATGGAAAATGGGGGTCAGGATCAGGATCACCACAATCGGATCAACGAACATGCAGCCGATAAAATAGGCGATGGCAATCGTCAGCATAATGGTCCAGTAGCCAGAATCGGGAGTCAGCCCCAGCCAGTTATTGATGAGTGCGTCGGGAAGTTGGGCAAACGAAATCACCCAGCTGAATCCCGCACCAGCACCTACGAGGATAAAAACGACCGCAGTCACAAGCCCCGTCGACAGTGCAATATCAGGAATGTCTTTCAGCGAGAGATCCCGAAAACAGACGATTTCTAATATGCCAGCATAAAGGACAGAAACAGCGGCGGCTTCCGTCGGGCTGAAAATACCGGAATAGATGCCTCCGATGATAATCAGTGGAAAGCCCAAAGGCAGCAATGCACGTTGAATTGCGGTGCGGCGCGTCGCGTGATCCGCTTTGGGTTGTCGGGGAATCTGCATCCGAATAGAAGCAATCCAGCAGTAGATGCAGAACATCAGCAGTACCAGCAGACCAGGACCAATACCGGCGATGAACATCTCGCCGATGGAAGTTCCCGAAACAACGCCATACACAATCATGCCGATACTGGGTGGAATCAAGAGAGCGATATCACTGGCATTGATAATCAGAGCGGTGGTGAAAGAATCGGAATAACCGGCTCTGAGTAATTGCGGACGCAGGGGACCGCCTATTGCGACAACGGTTGCCTGTGTCGAACCGGACATGGCCCCAAACAGCGTACAGCTGATGGCGCTGGCGATGGGCAGGCCGCCGCGCAGGTGCCCTACAAACGCGGTCACCAGGTCGAGTAATCGATTGGCTGAATTCCCGCGTGTCATGATATCCGCAGCAAAAATAAACATCGGGACAGCAATCAGCGCTGCCGGTTTAATACCGCCGATCATCTGCTGAATCAAAACCGCGGGGGTTACATCCGGATGAAACACCAGCAGAACCGCCAATGCTGCCGTGATGAGGGGGACTTTCATGGGAAAGCCCAGCATCAACAGCACCAGCATGATTCCCAGAATGAGTAATGCTTCCACGCGGCTATCTCCCCACTGACTTGGTCATTTCAGAGTTCCCCTACCACTGTGGTTTCATATTCGTCCTTCTGGCTATACGAGATATACACATCGGGGGAAGTCAGATTCTTCAGAACCGTTAAGCCATACTGAATGGCTGTCAGCAGCAGGCCGAGTGGCACAAACAGATAGACCAAATACAGGGGAACCTGCAAGACGGGAGAGACGGTCTCTAAAAAGCGGACCGTGGAAATATATTCGAACGCGTACCAGGCAAGGATTAACATGAGAAGTGAGGTTAACCCGCTGATGGCAATCATCAGGATCTTACGCCAGCGCTGGTTGAGCTGATCGTAGAATGCCGTCATGCGAATGTGGCGTCCGCGGCTGGCAGCGTAGCTCAAACCTACAAAGGTCACAATGATGATCAGGAACTGGGACAGTTCCCCGGTAAAGGAGACACTGAAGCCGAGCACGGCCCGGCAGAACACATTTCCGATGGATAACGCGGCAATCGCAATGATCGACCAGGCCAGCAGGAAAGCTTCGATTTTCTGAATCATCTGAAAGAGGCGGTTCATCAGCGTCTCTTTCTGAGGTTCATAAAACGATCAATGCAGTCGCCTGCAGGTCGCCTGGGAATGCGGAATTGTTTTGAGGACATCAGATGAATTCTCTGGGTTTCATTGTGTTGCTGAATTCACGTGAGGCGATAAATTCAGGTCGTGGCTGATGATTGCAGAAAGGTTTCGCGAGCTGGTTCCAGATACTGTTATAGACGAAAAAAAGGTTAGACCGCGGAAACGGTGTAATATTCCCATTAGAACCATGCAGGGCGTTACAGTCAAACAACAGTAACGATCCAGCGGGCCCTGTCGCCTGTGTAATCCCATGTTCCTTCACCAGCTGAGTGAGTGATTCCGGATCGGGTACCCCATATTTTTGCTGTTTCAGTGAAGTTTGATAATGCTTTTCGGGTGCCTGTCCGATGCAGGTGACGAATTTACGATGCGAACCCGGGAGTAACATTAACGGGGCATTAAACTCATAATTATGATCCAGCAGGAGAGAGCAACTGACAGTGCGCATCCGAGGCAGACCATCTTCGACATGCCAGGTTTCAAAATCGGAATGCCAGAAAAATTCCTTGCCGGCAAATCCCGGTTTCAGGTTCACCCGCGACTGATGCATATAAACCTCGCTGCCCAGAACCTGCATCACCATTTCCAGAATTCTTTTATCCGACGCGACTTGAGAAAATCGAGTGCTGATTTCCGGTCGATGTACTGCAAACAGCGAGCGTAACGCGGAGCCGTTCGGTTCAACGATTGCTTCAGGACGCTGTCTGGTTTCTGCAGAGTCACGCAGCCTGTCGAGTTCCTGATGGCATAGAGCCACCTGTTGATCGTTATAAAATCCAGGTAGCAGGAGGAAACCATCCCGGTCAAATTGCTCCAGTTGTTCCGCGTTCAACGGTCCATTTTGAGCATCTCCATACACGACCGGATCACGGCGTTCGAGGAACTCGGGCTGCTGGGTGATGCGGGATGGATAAAGATCCTCTACGCGGGTAGTAGAATCAGTTGTTGTGTTGGCAGTCATCAGAGGCGCTTTCTGTGGATGTTGCCGCTACAGGTAGTATCTGAAGCCTTTCGCTTTACGAGTTTGATAAAATGATAAAATCAAGGTCAGGCGTCGGTACCAGCGGCAGCCGGATAAACCCCGTTTTCATCATGCACTTCCTGACCCGTCACCGGCGGATTAAAAACACAGATCATTCGCAACTGTGTTTTTGCACGCAGCAGGTGTCGGTCATTTTCATTCAGGGCGTACATCATTCCGGGTTGGATGGGATAGGTCGGGCCATCGGGGATCAATTCGATTTCCCCCTCGCCCTCAATGCAGTACACGGCTTCCAGGTGATTCTGATACCAGATTTCGGTTTCTGTTTCGGGATGAATCAAAGTGTCGTGCAGTGAAAAGCCCATTTTCTGACCCGCCAGTAATAAACGGCGACTGTTCCAGGTTTCTGCATGGACATCCCGTTCTGTTCCTAGAATGTCCTCCAGTTGTGTTACAATCATGATCTCATTCTTCTGTCAAAAATATATAAACTGGTGCTGTTTGTATCGACTCGGTAATCTGAAAAGGGCCTTAATTCGTGATCAGTCCCAGTTCTTTAATTACTTTTTCGTCATTAAGAACGGTTTTGAAACAGTCGGCAACAATCTCCAGGCCTTCCAGCAGCTGGTCGTCTTCAATTGTCAGTGGTGCCAGGATTTTCAGGACATGGCTGTCCGTCCCGCTGGTTTCAATAATCAAGCCACGTTTAAATGCTTCGGCACTGATCATGTCTGGCAGTTGAGGGTATTCCGAACAGGCAAGACCCCACATCATGCCGCGGCCACGTACTTCCATATCCAGTTCGGTAGTCGTATCAGCAATCGCCTGGAGACGGCTTTCAATCAAGGTACCTTTACGTTTGACTTCGCGCGTCAGTCGGTAATCGCTCCAGTATGTTTCGATGGCAGCAGCTGCAGAAACAAACGCCAGGTTGTTTCCGCGGAATGTACCGTTGTGCTCACCCGGTTCCCACTGGTCGAGTTCCGATCGCATCAATACCAGCGACATGGGTAAGCCATAACCGCTCAATGATTTTGAGAGCGTAACGATATCAGGGACGATTCCCGCTTCTTCAAAACTGAAGAAACTGCCGGTACGGCCGCAGCCAACCTGGATATCGTCAATGATCAGCAGCATGCCATGTTCCTGGCAAAGAGTCTCGAGCTGTTGCAGCCATTCTGCGCTGGCAACATTGACGCCCCCTTCACCCTGAACCGTTTCCACAATCACGGCAGCCGGCAAATCTAGACCACTGCTATTGTCTTTCAGCAGCGCTTCGAAGTATTCCAGCGTGTCGATGTTGTCACCCAGGTACCCATAATAAGGCATAAAAGTGACATTGTTTAAAGGAGTGCCAGCGGCATCGCGAAAATGACTGTTACCTGTCGCAGCGACTGAACCGAGGCTGACCCCATGAAATCCATTGGTGAAGGAAACGACGTTGGTTCGTCCGGTGACTTTGCGAGCCAGCTTGAGTGCGGCTTCGACGGCATTGGTCCCGGTGGGGCCTGTAAACTGGACTTTGTAATCGAACTCGAGTGGAGAAAGGATGTGTTTTTCAAATACTTCCAGAAAGTGTTGTTTGGCATCGGTGTGCATATCGAGACCATGCAGCAGGCCGTCCCGTTCGAGGAATTCAAGCAGTTTCGCTTTGAAGATCGGATTATTATGGCCGTAGTTTAAAGTACCGGCGCCGGCAAGGAAGTCGATATATTCGTTTCCTGCTTCATCAGTCAAAGTCGCATTCTGGGCTTTTGTGAAGGTTGTCGGGAACGAGCGGCAGTATCCCCGGACATTAGATTCGAGTCGGTTGAATATATTCATGATACTTGTGATTTCTCTCCATAAGAAGGTGTGAGTGTGAATGGGCCTAGCTGGTGCAGTTCTTCGGCTTCGTGTTCTTCAGCTTCACCAAACAGATCCGAAGGAAATCCACAGCACGTTCGGCACTCAGTGTTGAGCCGCTTCGCCAGCGAGCGAAACAGCTTTTGAGACGATTTGTTGGAAGGTGTAATCGTCGTTTCCAGGTAGTTGATGTTTGACAGACTTTCACGTGAAAGCAGGGCATCCAGCATACGGGAAGCAACTCCGCAGCCACGCATGCTGCTGTCGACGGCTGCCTGCCAGATGAAGATGGTGTTTTCTCGATGAGGGGGGCAATAAGCCGAGAGAAAACCTACAATACGGGAATCATGTTCGGCCAGAACGCACGTATCGTAGAAATCGCGGCAAAGCAGCAAAGAGACGTAATGGGAATTCACGTCCAGGGGAGGGCAGTTCTTCACCAGGTTTGTAATAGCGAGACCATCTTCCAGAGTGGGCTCGCGAAATATCAGTTGTGTGGCCTTATCCATTTGGCTGTGTTTTACGGGCTTCTGAGCAATCAGCTCTAGAGTATGAAAAAGATTAGACTACAAAATAAAGTCGCATTCCGAAGATGCCAAGAATTTGATTCGTTCTCAAAGCAGTTATTCGTGCAACATAACTGTTTTAGCAGTGTTATGTTGATACAGACAAGAAGCTTTTGTTATTGCGTTTCACTATCTGTACCGAGTTTGTAGCTCAATAATATTTAGTATGCAATGCTTTGTACACAATGGAATATTGAGTGTCAACCCTCTGATTTTTAATTGCAGATGAATACAGCGTGAGGTTGAGGGGGATCCGGTGATTGCGATTCGGCTATCCATCAGACTGCAGAGGGGAATCAGGTTACATATACAGGTTGATATGCCATTACTCCAGTTGTGATTTCAAGGAGATATCGAATCTGTTCGTATGTATTGCGGTATTTTCGATTATTTTACCACTTTTTTCTCAATTTCTGATAGAGGCGCAGGCGAAGAAGCGATTTTACTCATTCAGGAAACGAGAATCATGTTCTGCAGGGGTCGAGACTTCTCCTGCAGAGAGGACAGGAGAAGCATCGATATCTTCGGCGTCCATCATAGATGCGATGCGTTGCAGAGTGGAAAGCATTTGTGTCTGTTCCCATTCCTGCAGCATCAGGAGTTCGCGGTGAAAGCGGTCCTGTAACAACGAGGGGGCATTGATGATCATTGCCTGACCTTCTTCGGTCAATTCGACGACGACGGTCCGTTTATCCTGTCCCCTGCGACTCCGAGAGACCAGATTTCGGGATTCCAGTCGGCTCAAGATCCCGGTAAGTGTTGCCTGACTGAGATGAATCGATTTCGCCAGAGCACCTACTGTAATAGGTTGCATTCGCGCAATCGTCTGGAGCGAAGCTAGTTGTGGCGCAGTCAGGCCGATTTCCTGCATCAGCCCCCGGGAGTGTAAATCAATCGCGCGTGTGATCCGTCGCAATGCGACGATAACCTGATCCTCAAGACTGAGAGGTGACATAAGATTCTCGATGTAAGTAACAGGTGGATAAACAAAGCGCGGGCGACCCCTGGGAGATATTATGCATACATAATATTGTTTTTCAACCAGTCGTTAATTCAATCGTCAGATTTCAATTTACTCTGTTGTTGCAGGGCGCGTAAAGCGAGTGGATAGTCAGTCAGAATGGCATCAATGCCGGCGGCTGTCGCCTGCTGCCAGTTTTGCGGAACCTTTCCACTCACGGAGGAACCGGCGATGAACGACTTCTTACCGGCAGCATGTACCTGTTGCATTTCTGACCGGGTGGGCAGGTACCGCACATAAACCCAGTCTGCATCTGGTTCTGACAGCGCTGCGGAAAATTCAGCCATGTTGTTAGCGACCGCCGCCGTTTCCGCTGTCAGGGAGGCGGCTTTGATATTTTTTCTGACCTGTGGTTCCTGAATCGTTCGCCCGATAAAAAGAAGTCGTTTGAGAATTCCCTGTTTTTTCGCGAGTTCGACGACCTCCTGTTCGACGTCTGAGTCTTTGAAGTCGACAGCAATAAGAATCTCATGCTGTCGATATTGAGCAGCAAGTTGTAACACTTCTTCGACGGTGGGAACCCGTTCTCCTTTAAAACAAGGGGCGAACCAGTCGCCGGCATCCAACTGTTTAATTTCCGCCAGTGTCAGGTCGGCGACTTTCCCTGAGCCATTGGTCGTTCGATCGAGTGTGTTGTCATGAATACAGACCAGGTGTCCGTCTTTACTGCGTTGTACATCGAATTCAAATCCCAACCGCAGTTCCAGGCAGGCTCGGAAATTAGCCAGCGTATTTTCCGGCGCCACTTTGAGTAAGCCGCGGTGTGCGACGATCAGGGGGGCTCCAGGTTCCGTTGCGAGAACATCAGCAGTAGGAAGAATCAAGGAACAGATGATCGTCAGCAGGATCTGGTGTTGGTACATAATTAAGCATCCCGGGATTTTGAAAGCATTTTGAAAAGTTAAGCGTACCTGAATGACTGGATCATTTCTATCTTCGACATGACCGGATTGTTGGGAGCCGAAGTACGACCGAGTACAGGTTATACGTTGTATCTCTTATGATAACAGTGTCTTAGCTTGATGTTACTGGTGAGATACTTGCAATCGGACTTTCTATTTGGATTAACGGAAAATGAGCGGAATTCCGATAATTTGAAAATGCCCCGGAATCGATTTCAGAGTAGATCTCATGCGTAACTTTTGTTGGCGAGCCTGGCTTGGTCTGCTCGTCAACATCACGTTGTTCTGCTGCGCAGGGAGAACCTTTGCCGAAACCAGCGAAACTCTCTTTAATCATAGTCTGCTCGCATCAGAATTCGTCGAAACACCCGAGGTGGAGTATGAGGCCCCTCGCAATCAGCTTCTCAATTTTTCACTGGAATGTGGCACCCTGTTTCAATGGCGAGGCAGCACTGGATGTAACGGAGGACCGCAGCTCGATCAGCCTTTGCAGACGGACCGGCCGAACTTCACGTCGACATCTGTGACAGTCGGTAAAGGCGTTACTCAGCTTGAGTTTGGTTATACTTATCTGGACAGCGAGCAACTGGGGGCGGATGTCAAATATCAGTCATTCGGTGAATTCCTGTATCGCCGTGGGATTGTGGCAGACTGGATGGAATTTCGGTTGTCGTTTGCTCCTCTGGAACAGAGTACCGATGCGGGATTCTATCAGAATACGACTTTCGGCAGTCAGGATCTGGGGCTGGCGCTGCAATTTGCCCTGACTCCCCAGCAGGGAGTTCTGCCTGAAATGGCTTTGATTACTTCGATGAGCGTACCGACAGGAAGTACTGCGTTTACTGCGAATCAGGTGGAAGCGGGCATTGATCTGGTCTATGCCTGGACCCTCAATGATTTTGTGAACGTCGCGGCCTCTACACAGGGTTATGGCGATATCGATGATTCCGGCGAATCCTTTCTTGAAATCGCACAATCCTGTTCGGTGGGTTATACCCTGACTGAGAAACTGGGAGCCTTTACCGAATGGTTTGTATTGATTCCCAGCGGTGCCCGAACGGCGCGCACCGAACACTATTTTGATGCCGGCCTCACGTACCTGATCACCAACAACCTGCAGCTCGACATGAGTGCGGGCGTAGGTTTGAATGACGCAGCAGATGCATACTTTGTCGGCGCGGGCTGCTCAATTCGTTTTCCCTGAAAAGACGACAGGGCATTCAGCGTTTGATTCCTTCAATGATACTCAGTTCCGATTGGGTCGGTAGAATGCGTGTCAGTTCGAAGCCCGCCTGATCGTAGAGTAGCTGAAATTCTTCAGCCGTGCGTTCCTTACCACCTGTCACCAGCAGCATCACCAGATCGACAAACTTACCTGAGAACGGGGCGTTCCCCGGATCGATCACACTTTCCATCACCAGCAGTTTTCCCTTTTCCGGCATGGTTGCGTGACAGTTCTTGAGAATCTGGAGTGATTTTTCATCGTTCCAGTCGTGGATGATATGTCGCAGGAGATACGCGTCTGCTCCGGCTGGCACAGACTGAAAGAAGTCACCACCGACGAGATCACAGCGACCAGTCAGACCTGCCCGGTCGAATTGCTCCTGGGCATTATCAACGACATGAGGCAGATCAAAGAGGATTCCTTTCAGGTCCGGAAAGGCCTGGAGGATGCTGATCAGATTCAAACCATTGCCGCCCCCGAGATCCGCCAGTACCCGGATATCAGAAAAATCATACGCTTTGATCGCGGCATCGGTTCCGCGGCCATGAATGCCGATCATGGCCTGATCAAAGATGCGTGCCTTGTCGGGATGTTCTGAAAGAAATTCAAAAATCGACTTTCCCCAGATGTTGTCATACGCCGGCTTTCCAGTCTGGAGACTATAGATGATTTCACACCAGGGGCGAAACTGATCTTCCCCATTCATGATGGCTAACGCATGTTTTGATTGGGGATCACTACTGCGCAATGGTTCCGCGAGAGGAGTTAATGAGAACTCTCCCGCTTCATTTTCTTTGAAGATTCCGATACTGGCCAGGGCGCGTAACAGGCGATAGAGGGCATTGGAGTCTGTATTTGTAGCAGCTGCCAGTTGCTCAGGAGTCTGGTCTCCGTCGACCAGCAGGTCGGCAATGCCCAGTTTCGCAGCGGCATAAATACTCTGCGATTTCCAGTAGCCGGTAATCAATTCCTCTACTTGCTGATGCGTTGTTTTCTCGGGCACGTCGGTTCCCTTTCCTGAGTGAAGACTTCAGTGATTCAGGGGCAAGTTGTATTGATTTAAGCGTTTGTTGGTGATTCTGCAGCTTCGTTTCTCAGCAAAATTCCCTGTGACACCTTGTAGTTGACTGCAAGTCAATTCGTAATTAGCCATTAGCCCCGGTTACTCCCGGTCAGTTTAATCCCTTCGATAATACTGAGTTCGGATTCTGTGGAGATAATGCGTGTCAGTTTGAAGCCCGCCTGTTCGAAAAGTGCTTCATATTCTTCAGCCGTGCGTTCCTTGCCGCCGGGAATCATCAGCATTACCAGGTCCAGGAACTTGCCGGGAAAAGGATCGTTCCCCGGGGGGATCACGCTTTCCACAACCAGCAGTCTGCTGTTCTCTGACATCACGGCATGGCAATGTCGCAGGATTGTAAGCGATTTCTCATCATCCCAGTCATGGATGATGTGTCGCAGGAAAATGGCATCAGCGCCTGCGGGGACGGATTCAAAGAAGCTGCCTCCGATTAACTGGCAGCGGTCTGTCAAACCTGCCTGTTCGATATATGGTTCTGCCCGTTCAACGACCTGCGGTAAGTCGAACAGGATGCCTTTCATCTCCGGGTAGTTCTGCAGAAGATTGATAATGTTAGAGCCGTTTCCCCCGCCGACATCCATCAGGGTGTTTATTCCGGAAAAATCATAGGCGTTCATGATATCGCCGGTTTCCCTGCCATGAATGCCCGTCATTGCCTGGTCAAAAATCTGTCCTTTATCCGGATTGTCTGCCAGGTATTCGAAGATGGGTTTTTCAAAAACTTTATCGAATGACGTTTTTCCGGTCTGGATGCTGTACAGGATCTCGCTCCAGGCCCGAAACTGTTCATCACCACTCATCAAAGCCAGTGCGCGTTTAGAACCGGGAATGTCACTTCGCAGAAATTCAGCCATGGGGGTCAATGCGAATTCACGTTGTTCGTTCTCAGCAAAAATACCGACACTCGCCAGGGCCCGTAACAGACGATACAAAGCGCTGCTGTTCGTATTAGTGGCTTGAGCCAGTAGTTCGGCTGTTTGAGGGCCGGCAACCAGCAGATCGGCAATTCCCAGTTTCGCGGCGGCATAAATACTTTGGGAGACCCAGTAGCCGGTAATCATCTGGTCGAGTTGTTGCGGGAGTGCAATTTCTTTCATTGGTTTTATCTTTAAAAAGTGAGGTTATTTTTTTCCGACCGGTGGCGGCTGTGGGCGGGAGAAAGTCAATTTGGCGGACGTCGAGTCATCCGCTTGAAATTCATAGCCGTCCAGATTGAAATCGCTCAATTGGTTGGGCTGGTCAATTCGGTTTTGAATGATCCAGGCGGCCATCCGACCGCGGGCCTGTTTCGCGAATAAGGCAATCGTTCTCGATTTGCCATCTTTGATTTCTTTGAATACAGGTGTGATCACCGAACCTGCCAGCAGCCGGGGTTTCACCGACCTGAAATATTCATTCGATGCCAGGTTGATCAGTTCCTGATGTTTGTGTGTTTCCAGTTCTCGATTGAGGGAGCGTGTGATCTTGTCGCCCCAGAAGTCATACAGGGAATTCCCGCTACGGGTGGAGAGGCTGGTTCCCATTTCCAGACGATAGGCTTGCATCAAGTCCAATGGTCGCAGTACGCCATAGAGTCCCGAAAGTATTCGCAGGTGATCCTGGGCGAAAGCGAGATCGCGGGCTTTGAACTGATCGGCCTGTAAACCCTGGTAAACGTCACCGTTAAACATCAGGGCTGCCTGTTTAGCGTTTTCTGTTGAGAAGGGGCGCGACCACTGGTTAAACCGTTCGTGATTCAGCGCGGCCAGGTCCTCACTGATGCCCATCAGTTCCCGCAACGATTTCTTCGACATCCGTCGCAGTTTTTTAATGAGTGTTTCTGCTTCATCGAGAAATTCCGGGGTCGAGAATTTAGATGTCTGTTTTTGCGGTTCCAGATTCAGTGATTTGGCAGGGGAGAGAACAGTCAGCATGGTCGCGATATATCCTTCAAGCGTTGTGAGGGGGATTCGCTTCGGTTATAGATCGCGTCTGCCAGATTGTCAACGAAAACAAAATCAGGCGTTTACGGTTTGATCTTGCGATAGTAATCAATCATCGCGGCCACTTTATCCGTTTGTGGATGGAGTGAACCCCAGCGAAAGACCATCACCCCGGTCGCGGGCAGACGAGTGCCGTGATCCAGAACAGAATGCACCTGTTCGACGGGTACCGTTTCGCCCCAGTCCGAAAGTTGGACGATCGGCCAGATTTTGAGCCGTTCTCCCGGTGCGCCTTTGATGTCCAGATGATTTCCCAGCCAGGCGGTTTGACGCGAGATCCAGGCAGGGTCTTGCGGATGATTGAAGCGGGCGTGATAAGGCATAATGCTGAAGACATCGATATAGTTTGCCTGTGCTTTGAGGTCGATGGCGAGTTTGTTTTTAAGTGCCCCGTTGAAATCCGTGTTGGACCAGGGGCAGTGAAAGGTTCCCAGTAACGCCTCGGGACGTGTTTCGTCAATAATCGAACGGAATTCGCGGACCCAGTCGGTAAAGACATCGCAGCGCCACTGTACCCAGGCTGCTTTCTGTTTTCCCAACAGGAGCTGTGAAAGTTTCGAAGTGGGGGCACGAGGCAGAGACACATTGGCATCCTTCTGAAATTGCTTCAGGCAGCGTTCACAAAAACAGGTGTCGGGCATGTCGGGAATCGCACGTTCCCAACTGGCGTGACTGTGATGATAATCAAGCCAGATACCGTCGATCTTATGTTCCTTGAGAACTCTGCGGAATTCGTCCATTCGATATTTACGATAGTCGGGATGGGTCGGGCAGATGCCCTGCCAGCCCTGCGGAGCGGGACAGATATTTCCGTCCACTCCTATCGGGGCAGCATCGGGATGGTCTTTGAGATAGTTGGCAACGTGCATTGTATTGAATTCGGCAAAGACCTGTGCGCCCTGTTTTTTCAATTGCGCGATGCGCTCTTCGGTTAAACTTCCCGAACCCATGAAGATCGCGTTCACACCCAGTTCGGGCAGTTGTTTATTCTGTTTCAGCAACTGTGTCGGCGCGCCACCATAAATGCCACGGATTTGAATATGCGGTCGTTTTTCAACCTGGGCAAGCGTAGATGGCAAAGGTGAAAGTGCCCATACAATGATGACCAGCAAAGAGATCAGGGGGTTTGGCAGTCGACTTGACATAGGATTGTTTCCTCTGGGTTGGTTGCAGATCAGATTTTAATCTATCACGATGCGAAATCAGAGTAACTTGAGATCAGTTTTTGAGACAATCAGCCAGCCATTGGCGGGCCCTGGCTCGTTCGGGGAAGTCTTTCAGAACCCATTCATCGGAATGATTGGGGTAGGGGATCGCCATGAATGTGAACTGACCCTGGGATTCGGAATTCTTAAGGTAATCTTCTGTGGCGCGTGTCGTTTTTTCCTGTGTAATGAATTGAGGACGCCTGCCCAGGCGTGCCAGACGTTTGCGGGCGGAAGCGGCATCACTGTCAGGGTAATTCCACTTTCGCACGCCATCATAATGGCTGTGAGGCAGCATGCCTTTCCAGAGTGCTGCGATTTCGTCATCACGCAAACCGATATAATTGCAGGCGATCGCGCCGCGGGAGAAACCGGTCAGAAACACATTCTCGGGATCGCCTCCGAACTCCCTGCAGATCCGGGCGACGGTCTGTTTACAGTAGTCTGCAGTCGCAGCAGGATCGCCCCACCATTTAAGGGCATGCTTGCCAGTATTGGGATCGACGAAAGGCAGGCTGACCCAGATCATCCCTTTGCCGGCGGACAGACCATATCCCAGTTTGCAGTCCTGGACTCTGCCTGTGCTGACATCATTCAATGCATTGGAAAATCCGCCGTTCCCCGGGTACTCCATGATTACCGGATATTTATTTTCTGGTTTCCAGTCGGGAGGGAGATAGAGCGCATGAGCGATTTCGGTCTGCTCGAACCCCGGGTTCTGCTGCCAGACCCGTTTACCGGGTAGTGGTTTTATTTTTAGAACGCCGGGAACCTGCAGGTCGTTGGGCTGGCTATGGATGTTGACCGGTTCTGAAGCATAAAGTCGACTGGTGACGTTGTGCAGCGTCAAAAACAGCACGAACAGTTTCATCCATTGATTGACTGGCATGTTCAGATCCGATCCTGTGTGGATTAGTTTTGAAACGCGGTTGCCTGTGGATCTCCGCCCGCTTTGAGATAAGCCAGCAGATCCAGGATTTCTTCCTGCGTGAGCACATCGATCAGATTCGCAGGCATCGGCGATGTTTTGGAAAGGATGGATTCTTCAATTTCTTCTCGGACAACAGGGACCGTGGTCTGGCGAATCGGATCGGTTTCCACAGTGATGCTGGTCTTGCTGACCCCAACAGGACGCCCGGTCACAATTTTTCCGTTAGTGAGCACATACACGGTATAGAGATATTTTTCGTCCATGACTTTGGAAGGAGTGATAATCGATTCCAGTATGGCGCGACTGTCGAACCGTTTGCCGACCGTTGTCAGATCAGGACCAACTTGCGCGCCGGTCGAACCGATGCGATGGCATTTCAGACAGTTCGCAGCCAGCAGAGCCTGCCGTGCGCTTTTGAAGGACCGCTTTGCTGAAACAGCAGCCAGATGTGGTTCCAGTTCGCTCACAGTCCATTCCTTAACGACCGGACGGGCGGGAACCAGTTCTTCTTCAGCCAGTGGTTTATCCAGTGCAGCGATCTCTTTACTGAACTGCTGGCGCTGCTGATCGGAGAGTGTTTTCAGGAAATCTTCGCGAATGTCGCGCAGTCGCTCGGTCAGCTGTTTACCGCCGGTAAAAGTGCGGGCCTGGGCCAGCCAACTGAGAAACTGCCGCTGCTGTTTTGGGGACCAACCCGGTTTTGCAAACGTCAATGTTCGTGCTGCCCGAATCTGTTCTTCCTGGGTTGAGGTGTCTGTGAGTAGCGTTAATGTTTGCGGGACGACGTCACTTTCATTTAAGTAAACCAGCAGCTCACCCAGCAGGTGATTTTCACTGCTGCTCGCATGTGGATAAAGCGGGCTCAGTCGTTTTTTTAGTTCCACTGACTGGGCATCTGTGGGAGCACCGAGTCTGATGAAGCAGAGCTGGTAAGCCCTGAGCAGGGACAGCAGTTGTTGCTGGTCGAGCGAACTCAATTGAATTCGATTCAATGCCGCCAGGACAGCATCCCGGTCTTCAGCGGTTCCCTGGTGGCTTAAGGCGATCAGACCCGCGATGGCGGCAGTGGGATTGGTTTCTGAAGTGGCCCGGGCTCGCCAGCGGGACACATCCTGGTTTTCAATAGCACGTCGTGCGGTAAAACGGAGCCAGCGATCCTCGCTGCTGAAATGTTTCCAGAGCGTGTCGATCTCGGGGACCGGTTTGGTGAGATATGGTTCCAGGTCTCTTCTGAGCTGTCGAGAATGCGCGGCCTGCTTGATTACCTGTTCGCTGATCTCGGGTGGCTTTGATTTTGTTTTCTGATCTGGCAGCGACGTCACACGGTACAGACCGGATTGTGAACCGCGACCGCCGGTGATGAAGTACAGCGCGCCGTCCGGCCCAAACTGCATATCACAGACATTCAGCGGACCGCCTTCCAGAAAGACTTCGTACTGGCAGGTATAAGTGGCTCCCTGGGGAATCAGATCGACCAGCAGGATCCGCCCGTTCTGCCAGTCGGCGATGTACATTGCCTGTTGGAAGCGCGTGGGGAAACTGCTGTCGGTTCCGAAGACCATGCCTGTGGGAGAACCCAGACCGGTATTCAATGTGGATGGCAAACTGTCAGCGTAGTATTCAGGCCATTTGCCGGTTCCCCAGCGCCAGCCATATTCTCCGCCGGGAATAATATGGTTGATGCGGGTTGGGCGGTACCAGGGTTGGCCGATATCCCATTCCATATCTGCGTCGTAGGTAAACATCTCCCCTGCCGGGCTAAATGCTATGTCGACCTGATTGCGAAAACCGCCCGCGACAATTTCCCAGGTCTTCCCGTCCGGATCGGTTTTCAGGATGTAACCCACGCGGTGATCCTGACCGACATCATGCGGGTTGGGCAGCAGATGATCGTTCTGGGGATTGCGGTAGGGTGAATCGGGAGAGACACCTTTCGGAAAAGAGACATCATTGCCGACGACCAGATAAATGTTCTGATCCGGGCCGAGCACGATCTGATTATGTCCATGCCCGAAGCGACTGCGGTAGTCCAGTTTTTTCAGGAGCTGCCTCTGATCAAACTGATCGTCACCCGTGGTGTCTTTCAGACGATGCAGTCCTTCTCCATTTGTCTCACTCACATACAGGCTGTCGTGAGCATACAGCACGCCGCGGGGATGTTTGAATGTGGTGTTGATTTTTTCGAAGCTGGTTTTTGCTGGATCGTCATTTAATGTGACCCGACCCAGGCCCACATCGTCGAGCCCCAGGATGATTCTGCCCCGATCATCAAAGGTCATGCTGATCCAGGAACTTTCATCTTTCTGAGCAGAACGGAGCAACTCGACCTGAAAACCGGGCTGAACACGAATTGAGCTGACAGGAGTTGCCTGTGGTTCAGCTGCGTTCAATAGAGCTGGTATGAAAAATATCAGAGGAAAGCAGGTATCTACCAGACGATGCATAATTCTTCCTTCGTCTTGTTTTATGTAAGATCAAAGTTTTCCCGGAACTTATTTCTGTTTCCATTTCAGAATGGCAAAGACCGGTCGATGATCCGAGGCCAGCGACTCGTCAATGACTCGGGTTTCGATCACTTCAAAATCAGCAGCGGGTCGATAAAAAATGTAATCGATGCGCGACCGGGGTTTGGTGGAGGGAGCCGTCGGTGTGGCTTTTTCATCGATGGCGTTGGTCCATTGTTTCAGGAGAATCTGAATCGGTTCCGCGTCGGGGGTGGCATTCATGTCCCCTGCCAGGATGGTGGGGATGTTGGAATCTAATGTGAATTGCTGGTTGATCGCTTTGGCTTCTTCGATGCGGTCTGCCGGCAGGTTATGTTGAAAATGTGTGCTGATGAATCGCAGCGGTTTACCATTCTGGCCACGGACAGTCACAATAATGGCACCGCGTGGATAGGTCACCAGTTGGGGGGTACTTTCCGTGTAAGGCAGGGGTTGAATCATGACATCGAGAATCGGCAGTCGCGTCAGGATAGCATTTCCGAACAACCCGCCCTCATAATGCTGTGTCGGCCCGAAGCGGACAGCCAGGCCCGTGAGTTCTGCCAGGCGTTGCGCTTCATGTACACGTCCGGAACGTTTGACGCCTACGTCTACTTCCTGCAGTGCGACTAAATCGGGTTTGATTCGTTCGATGACTTTTGCCAACCGGGCTACATCATAGTTCCCGTCCGTTCCCTGTCCATAATGGATGTTGTAGCACAGAACCCGCAGTGTCTCAGTCTGTTCTGCTGCCGCTGTTTCAGATCCTGACAGATTCAACCCGAGAACCAGGGAGATACAACAGGCTGTGGTTGACAGAAATATTTGCTTAATCTCAGGTGTTTTCTGCATACAGGCTGGTTCCTCCAGGAATACAGTGGGACATCGGCTCACTCCCGAGAAGTCGGAGCGGTAAGTAACTTTCTTTTACTATGAGAAAACCTCCGGCTGTCGTCAATCCCCGCTCATCATTTGCCGATCTCCCAAGGTAGAGATCGATTCCATTCAAACCTGATGCAAATCGGGAGATATTCCTGAAGCGTTACAGACTATTTCTGATAAATGTTCGAGTTTTGAAAAATACTTCGCCGTCTATCATTACTGCAGCCTAGTTTCCCTGCATGTAAAACAAGATGTTGATTTCTGAAAAATCATCACGTCAAAAATGGTATCAAAGAAATTCTGATCAGGGATTTCGGGTGATGGACAGGTTGCACATCAGTGAATTCCCTCTGCATTGACAGTTTCAAATCGAATGAACTCAGTTGAGAAACGCAGTTTCTTTTCTAAAAAATTCTCTAAGTTCGAGAGTCGTTGAAACTCTGTTTCGGAATGGTTCGGCAGCGATCACGAAGAAGATTTCATTTTATGGACATGTAATCTTAATAATCCACCGGTAAGATTCTGAAAAATTCGGAGAACGAAGTCTACCTTCCCCCGAGCTTTGGTCAGTCAAGACCAACACCGGCATCAAAGTGCCTTGAAACGCTGAAACGCTTAATATTTCTTTTCTTCACTTTTGAGGGGATGCTTGATGCTTCTTCGTTTTTCGCGCCTTGCCGGTGCGCGTGCTGTGAATTCAGCACCACGTCGTGGATTTACTTTGATTGAACTACTGGTGGTGATTGCCATCATCGCAATTCTGATTGCGTTACTGTTACCCGCTGTGCAGCAGGCACGTGAAGCCGCCCGTCGCAGCAGCTGCAAAAACAATCTCAAACAGTTGGGGATTGCATTACAAAATTATCACGACACACATGGTGTTTTTCCTCCCGGTGGCGTCATTGGTACCTGTGCCGGTACACCTCCCACCAATCTTTCCGGCAGCCAGGAATGTAGTGGACAGAGTCTCGGCGGGAACTGGATGGTCTTTATTCTGCCTCAAATGGAGCAAAGTGCTTTGTGGGAAAAGGCGGCTCCCATTTTGAATACCAATAATCCGCTGGACAGCATGAATAACGTCTTTGGACATTTTTCACCTGCTGCCTACCGTTGCCCCAGTCATCCCTGGGACCGTCGCAGCAATGTGGCTTTCCGGGCTCTGGAACACATGTCGCGGGCCAACTATGGTGCCAATTATGGTGCAGATGATCTGACCGCTTCTTATGCCAATACTACCGGTGGCGTTTTCACAGCCAACTCTTCCGTAAGTATTCGTGACATCAAAGATGGTACCACCAACACTCTGCTGGTCAGCGAACTGGTCTATGCCAACGATGTGACCGCCGATGCCCGTGGTGCCTGGGTTTATTCTGGTATGGGCGGATCCGCTTTCAGTGCCGGCCGTGGTCCGAACAGTACGCTTGCTGACATTCTGGCCAGCTGCAGTTCATCGACAGAGCATCCCTGTACTGAAGGGAATGATGGAACCCAGATTGCCGCTGCCCGCAGTATGCATGATGGTGGTGTGCAGGTCTGTTTCGTTGATGGTTCCGGCCGATTCATTTCGGAAAACATCAGCCAGACAATCTGGAATGCACTGGGAACGCGTGCCGGTCGTGAAGTGATCGATAACTTCTAAACACGATCTATTATCAAGATCAGCCTTCCGCGGCGTGATATTCAAAAATGTCTCTTTCAAGAGACCGAAGCATACCGGAAGGCCGAATGATCTCTCAGGACTTTTCCTGAAAGACATGCAAGCTTGAGTCGAGGAATGACCTGAAAATTCATTCCTCGACTATATCTGTATTATTATCTGTATTTTTTTTTAATGATTGGAGAGATAAGTGATGAAGAAATTATTGTTATGCATGTTTTGCTTGACCTGTCTGGCGCTGGCAACTTCAGGTTGCTCAGGAGAGCCAGAGGAAGGCGTGATCGGCGACTCGACTCCGACTCCCGAGTACACCGATCCCTAAGCCCCAAGCCAGTGTTTTGGGGCCAGGTCCAGTTTGCTCATGCTACTATCAAGAAGTATTGAATTCGTTTCACTGGCAGTACAGCAGACTGTCAGTGATTCTGATCTCTCAACTCATTTTCCACTCTATGCGGGAGCAGTTACCTGAGCAGGTAGTCCTGCATTGTGTCTGAGTCATCAGGCCAGGCTCTTGTGATTTAAATAATCGGAATCGTTTTGAGAAATTTTAATGTTCTATGTCATTTTTTGTATTTATGAAGGAGAGAATGATGCAACGCTTACTGTCGTTAGTTAAGCCCGTGAATCAGACTACCAGAAAACGTCGTGGCTTTACCTTAATTGAGCTGCTGGTCGTCATTGCCATTATAGCTATTTTGATCGCACTTCTATTACCGGCTGTGCAACAGGCTCGGGAAGCGGCCCGTCGCAGCAGCTGTAAAAACAATCTCAAGCAGCTGGGCCTTGCTCTGCAAAACTACCATGATACGCACAACGTGTTTCCTCCGGGGGGGGTAATCGGTCCTTGTGGCGGTTCCCCCCCGACCAATCTGACAGGACTCCAGGAATGTGGCAGTGGACAAAGCCTGGGTGGAAACTGGCTGGTCTTCATTTTGCCTCAGATGGAACAAAGCGCTCTGTGGGAAAAAGCTGCCCCCATTCTTAATGGGCGAGATCCTCTGGATTATATGAACAACATTTTCGGGCATTTTTCTCCGGTTGCTTATCGTTGTCCCAGCCACCCCTGGGATCGGCGCAGCAATGTCGCTTTCCGGTCGATTGAGCACATGTCTCGTGGAAACTATGGCGCAAACTATGGTTCAGGCGACCTGACGGCTTCTTATAATAATACCACCGGGGGAGTATTCACGATTAATTCTTCGGTGAATATCCGGGATATCAAAGATGGAACAACCAATACGTTTCTGGTGGGTGAATTAACCTATCTGAATGATGTGACTTCAGATGCACGTGGCGCCTGGGTCTATTCCGGAATGGGAGGCTCTGCCTTCAGTACAGGTCGCACTCCTAACAGCCGGACTGCCGATATTCTGAGTAAATGCAGCAGTACAACAGAAATGCCTTGTACTGAGGCCAACGATGGAACTCAAATTGCTGCTTTGCGGAGTCTGCATGATGGCGGAGTTCAGGTCTGTCTGGTGGATGGCTCCTGCCGCTTCATTTCAGAAAATATCAGTCAGACGATATTACAGGCTTTAGGTACCCGGTCGGGGCGTGAAGTCATTGATAACTTTTAATCCATCTTAAAAGTATGAATGTGACCATTGGCTACCACAACCGGAGAAGGGATTGATCGCCACTCTCCGGTTGTTTTCTTTCACGGACGAAATCAGCGCTGCCTGACCTGTCGTTAAAAATTGTTCTTGCCACCCGTACAGTGATTCAATTCAAGTCAGGAAAATATTCTATTGTGGGTTTAGTCAGCTGCTATGAGTTCGTACCATATTAATAAACCAGATTAAGTAATATTATGATTTTGTATTTTAAAGGAAAATCAATGAGTCGATCGTTTCTAACAGGAATCGTGCTGGGAGGCCTGCTGATTGGTTCCTTAAGTGGAACAGTCGAGGCTGAATTAAAAACTGAGCAGACCGCAACGGGTTATGTTTTTCAGGATAACAACCATAACCGGAAACGAGATCCTGGTGAGCAGGGGCTGGCCTGCGTGCGTGTATCTAATGGCCGTGAAGTCGTCTGTACCGATCAGTCTGGTAAATATGAGCTGCCTGTGAATGATGATACCATTTTATTTGTCATCAAACCTCAAGGCTGGCGAACGCCTCACAGCAAAAATCTGACTCCCGAGTTTTACTACATTCATAAGCCGGCGGGATCCCCGAAATCCAATTACCCGGGTGTCAAACCGACAGGACCTCTGCCAGCTTCAGTAGATTTTCCCCTGTACCCCCAAAAAGAGCCGGAACAGTTTCGGGCGATCTTTTTTGGCGATCCCCAACCACGCGACCAGAAGGAAATAGATTATATTGCGCATGATGTCGTTGAGGAACTGGTGGGCACAGATGCTTCGTTTGGTGTGACTTTGGGAGATATTTTATTCGACGATCTTTCGCTGTTTGAATCGCAGGCCCGAGGGATCGCATTACTGGGGATTCCCTGGTACAACGTGATCGGAAATCATGACATCAACTATGATGCACCGAATGATAAACTGAGTGATGAGACGTTTGAGCGCGCTTTTGGTCCCGCTTATTATTCGTTCGATTATGGACAGGTTCATTTTATTGTGCTGGACGATATCGAATGGATCGTTCCAGAAGAAAATAAAACCAAAGAGATGAAAAAGAAAGGTCATTATCAGGGCGGACTCGGAAAACAGCAGATTGAGTTTGTCAAAAATGACCTGCAGCAGATTCCCGCAGATCAGCTGGTGGTATTGATGATGCATATTCCACTGGTGGATGTGGAAGATCGCCAGGACCTGTATCGTTTAATTGAAAAACGACCGTTCTGCATGTCGATCTCCGGACACACACATCATCATGAGCATCGTTTTATTACAAAAGAAGATGGCTGGCGTGGTCCGAAACCGCATCATCATATTATCAATGTTACAGTGAGTGGCAGTTGGTGGTCGGGTTCGCCGGATGAGCGCGGCATCCCCCATACGATGATGGCGGACGGCGCGCCCAACGGGTATTCGATTATCTCGTTTGACGGTACCGAATACGATCTGGATTTTCGGGCCGCCGGTCGTGCAGCCAGTTATCAGATGAATATTCTGGCTCCCGAAGAGGTCACTGCAGATCAGACAGCAGCGACTGAGATCTTTGCCAATATCTTCAATGGTTCAGAACGCTCCAAAGTCGAAATGCTGATCGGGGAGTCCGGCAGCTGGAAGTCGATGGAACATATTGATGAAATCGACCCCAGCTTCAAGAAACTGTCTGAAGCAGAAAATGCGGTCGAAGGTAAGAAATATCGTAATCTGCCCAAAGCTAAAAAATCAACGCACCTCTGGCGGACGAAGTTGCCTGCCGGCTTAAAACCGGGAACACATCTGATCCGGATTAGAACGGTGGAAATGGATGGCGACCAGCACCAGAGCGGGCGCGTGATTCGTGTTTTACCTGCAAAGCCCGCAGAAAAGACGGCTTCGACTACTGCTACTGAAAAGTAACCGAGTCAGGCTGAGTATAAAGAACAGGGGAATGCGATTTCGTTTCGCACTCCCCTGTTTGTATTATAGCTATGGATTGCTGGAGAGTTAACGCTGGGAGATGATGACCTTATTCACTTTCTTATGACAGGCGATGCAGGTCATTGTTAAATGCAGGTAACTGAGCGAAGCGCCATCCAGGTTTTTCTCTTTGGCAAATTTGATGACTTCTTTTGCGGTGGAGCGGAATTCTTCACTCTGTCTGGCAAAGATGGGACCTTCAATCACCTGCCACTCAGTGGCATTGCTCATCTCGATCATCCGTTTGGCACCTTTCTGCATCAGCTCGTAGTCTTCCACCATCAACCCTTCCAGAACCTGCTGTGAACTGGTGAGCTTCTCGCGCATAAACTGACTGAGTCGTTTTTCGCCCTCTGTTTCCTTCGAATCTCCTTCTTGATCACACTGATCGGGCGCGTATGCGTGCGCAACACGAATCTCTTCAGAACCTATTCCTGCGACCATCAGTAAAAATCCACCAAACAGATAACAGAGAGTTTTGGGCATAGCTCGGGCCTTTTTAATACAGTTGAAAGTGAGGGGAATCGCCAATAATAAGTACAATCGGATCGTATAGTCCATTATTGTACTGGGAAGACGCTCTTTCTTTCAATACTGTTTTAATAAAGCAGGGGATGGATTCAGCCACCAGTCTGTTCTGCAGGTCTGCTAACATTGCAGCGTGTGTTTGTACCGTGTTTGTAATATACTCATACTTAAGTAGACCTGACTTCCGCATCATCGATTATGAAATTCAAGGACCTGGTGATGAAACACAAAGACAAGCTGCTCAGTGGTATGTTCGTCCTGGCTCTTCTCGGCATCATCTGCCAGGTAGATCTTGTTGACGCGGCTGATCGGCAGCCGGGCAATCGTCCCAATCTGATTGTGATCATGGTCGATGATATGGGATACGCCGGCGTCAGCTGCTTTGGGAATCCCTATTTCAAAACGCCCGAGATAGATCGCCTCGCTGCAGAAGGTATGAAGTTCACCGACTTCCATTCTTCGGGCACCGTCTGTTCTCCTACGCGTGCTGGTCTGCTCACAGGCCGTTACCAGCAGCGTGCGGGGATTGAAGCGGTCATCCATCCTGTCAGCGATCATCCCGAACATCGCAAAGGTCTGCGCAGGAGTGAAAATACGTTCGCCGAACTCTTAAAGCAGGCCGGGTACCGGACTGGCTTGATCGGAAAATGGCACCAGGGCTACCCCCATAATTCCGCGGAGTTCCATCCCGACAACCATGGCTTCGATACCTTCGTCGGTTATCACAGTGGCAATATCGATTTCATCAGCCATGTGGGTGATCACGTCAAACATGACTGGTGGCATGGAAGAAAAGAAACACAGGAGACAGGCTACTCAACCCATCTGATCAATCAGTATGCGCTGCAGTTTATCAAAGAAAATCAAGATCAGCCGTTCTGTCTGTATCTGGCGCACGAGGCCATTCATAATCCCGTGCAGGTGCCCGGCGATCCAGTCCGTCGCAGTGAAGCCGAAGGCTGGAAACGCTGGAAACCGACCAATGAAGCCGAACGCATCGAGAAATTTCGGGGCATGACACTGCCCGTAGATGCAGGTGTTGGCCAGATCCGCGAGTTTTTAATCGAGTCCGGGCTGGATAAAAATACGTTCATACTGTTCTTCTCGGACAATGGTCCTTCGCGTGACTTTCCCAGTGGCAGTCCGAAATGGCGGGGAGCCAAAGGCTCAGTCTATGAAGGCGGACATCGGGTGCCCGCCATCGCCTGGTGGCCGGGAAAAATTCAGGCAGGAACCGAGATTGATATGCCTGCGATCAGCCTGGATGTGATGCCGACCTTACTGGGAATTGCACACGTCGACGTGCCCAAGGATCGTCCCCTGGATGGCGTTGATCTCTCGCCGGTTCTGTTTCAACAAAAGCGTATTGCCGAACGCCCGCTGTTCTGGGCATCATTGTCGAATAACGGAAGTCGTTCCGAAGCCATGCGACAGGGACTATGGAAACTGGTCGTGCTGCATCCCCGCGCGGCGCCGGGTACATTTGAAAATGAAAAAGTGGAACTGTATCGACTCGATCAGGATCCGGGAGAGAAAAATAATCTAAGCAAGCAGCAACCGCAGCAGACCTCCCGCATGCTGAAAGAGCTCAAGGACTGGTATCAGGACACTCAGAAAACAGCAACATCCCAACCGGGAGGCTGGTTGAAACAGGGGAGTTAAACGTTTCTGATTATTCCGGCAGTGTAATTTCAAAAGGCAGCATCTTCAGCTTGTCGTCTTTAGGAATAAAATAGGGAATGAACTCCGCCCGTAGTCGACTTTGGAGATTCTCAAACATCTCAGTACGTGCACCCTCTGCAGTGGCTTCTCTTAAATACAGAACTTGAGGATTGATGGCGACTTTTTTCGACCAGAGTGTTTTCTGTGTTTTCTGATCGATCCACGATAGTTCGAAAATGGCTGCAGTGGTTTCCAGTGTTTTTCCCGTAGCGACTCGCCCCAGCGGATTCTCTGCAGAGGGTTTGACACTCTTGGCAAGTTGTAATGTATTCCCCGCCTGTTCCTGGTATTCAATTTTGAACACAGTGGGTTGATCATTGGCGACTAGAAAACCCTCTGTTTTCAGCCGCTGTGTGATGACGTCGCTGAGGATCGATTTAACTTCATCTGGTTTTCCAAATTTGATGTTACCTACATTTACTTCCAGGCTGACCTGCTGACCAGCACCGAGATAAGCCTCACTTCGCTTGTCATAGGCAGCCAGCGTCTGTTGAATCTCTTCCAGGGGAAGTGGAACAGTAACCAGAAATGGTTTTCTGTTGTATAGAGTTTTACCATCTGCGTCTCTCATCGCACTGGCTGTCTGTGTAACCAGGGAATCCGGGGTGAGCAAAATTCTCGCACGGCTGATGACATTGGGAACCGGTTTGAGAGCCCAGGTGACCTGTTTTCGCTGGCGGTCAACAAAGATGGCTCCATACAGTAACCAGCCTTTGCCCTCTGGACTCCAGGTAAGCTTACTGTTTAAATAGCCAGGTTCACTGAAGGCATCGTACAGATCACCTGGAAAATATAACTCGTTGACGACTGACCCGTCTTTCAGGTTCAGAGTCCAGAGTGACGTTCCATTCAAATCCTTCATCAGTAATGCCAACTCTTTTCCATCATCTGAAATTGCTTTTTCAGTCACACTGAGGGACCTGGAAACAATATTACCAGGGTCGGCTGCCTTGAGGAGCTCTAATAATTCAATCTTTTTGACCAGTTCCAGTGACGATAGATCATAGACAGATACCGTTTGAAAACTGACTGAGATAAGATATTTGCCACCGGGGGTGATTTGATAGTTGTAAGTATTGAAATCATTGGAGTTTGATTTGAGCAGCACCTCTTTAATCAGTTTTCCCGACTTAAAATCCCATGATTTTAAAATAGATGTAAAGGAATTATTTTCTTTTTTTAATGTTTTTGCCAATACAGTGGATGGCCCGCTGAATTTATAACCATTAATGTGAGCGCCGGCGGTACCTGCTTCCCACTCTGAAACCAGCTTACCGGTAGACACATTAAAAACTGCCAGTTTAGAAATTTTCGTTTCCGGATCTTTGGCCGTAGTTAACAGATACTTTCCGTCAAAACTGATCTTCGTATTCAAGTCATAGTAATACTTTTTATCGGGTATCTCGAGGTTTACGACATTTACCTCTTTTCCGGTAGCCAGATTCCAGACTGATATGATCTGGCTATTTTGTCCTGTGCCTTTCAATCCAATGAAGGGCGTGTGAACGTTAGGGACAATGAATTTCTCATCTAGATCTTTCAGATCAATCGAAAGCTGAGGATCAGCAGTCCAGTTGGTGGATTTGCGGGGTGGGTCTACCAGCGAAACCCAACCACCAGATGCTGCAGTTCCGGTCTCTGCGCTCCCGCCCTCGACATTTCCAGCACCTCCGTTTCCCGCCACATTGTTCTGCCCGGGATCTTTACCTCGGAACAGCAGGAGCCCCAGACCGATGACTACAAGTAGCCCGACTCCCGCGCCGATCGCGTAGATGGTGGCGTTCGAACCCCCTTTTGACTTCTTCTGCTTCGAGGACCCGGTGTTTTTTTTGCGTCGGGGGCGAACAGGCTCGACATATTCTTCCTCGAAATCTTCTGAGTCTCCCGCTCCAGCGGCTGGGACCCGCATCCTGCTGCCACACGATTTGCATTTCAGTGTCTGTCCCGCTCTGTCGTCACGTACTTTATATTCCTGGAAACAGGTTTCACAGTCGAATTGGATCATGCTGTTAATTTCTAATGGATTTTATCAGGAGCGATGTGAGATTATATTTTGTGAGCATATAAAATTATGGGAGATTATTTCTTGAACTCAAGTCTAAAATCGAAATTGAAATCTCCGCTTTCCATAAAATATTGTGAGTCTCTCTGACTTCCGTCCCCAATCAGCGACTCAGTCACTGATCAGATTCGACTTGACACCCGCCTGCCGCTGCCGAGGATATGCGCCAAAGTGAGTCGCGCGCGTGACCAGTTTACAGTGCACTGAAACACGGGCCACTGGTTCTTGATCTTCACCATAAATAAGCCCCTTTTTTCCAGATAATCAGTTTGCAAAAAAGCATCTGTTCCCGATGTATGCCTGCGGGTCGCCGCACATCGGAGTCTTTCACCATGGCACCACCACTGCTCACACCAGTATCGTGCCCATATCAAGACAGATCGCCACAATTTATTGTTCATTCCCTTGACCTCCTCATGCCTTTCCACAAAATAATCCAACATGCAACAGAACCACTGACAACAGTCAATAGATCGAATCATAGATTGAACCCCACAACTATAATAAAACTCAATGTACTCTCCCTCCGTGGTCCTCTCTCCCATGCGGATGCCATCTGTCGGCTTGCCCGAGAGTGCTCAATCACAGCAGGTACGACGTGTGTTCCATTCTACCGCATTGCAGCATGTTCGACTCAGATGAAAAAACGGAACCAATTCTATAAAAAACGCACGAAACTGGGATTGCAGTGTTTATCGTAAAACGATAAAAATTCGCCGTCTTACATTAAAACCATTTGGAAAGGATTCCTGAGATGGCTCGAAAAGATCGTACCAGTGTCATTTGCCGCATTCTGTATTATCTGTGTGCGCTGTCACTGTGGCTGCTGCCTGCATTTTTACTCTGGGTCTGGTTTTGTGCCGACCTGATCGCTGCGCAGAACGGCATGATCCCTGTGAAAGCCATTCCCTTTCCGCTGCCGGTTTCCTCAAGATTGGGCATGGTACTGGTCACGGCTCTGCTGATCACGCCTACCTACTGGGGGCTGTTTGCCTTACATCGTTTTCTCAAAGCCTGTTGTGCCGAAGATTACCTGGGATCGCAAAACAGTCGCCTGCTCAAACGCTTTGCCCTGGGACTGATGGGCACCGCTTTTCTCTCTCCTGTCGGTGGCGCTGTTCTGAGCGTCTTATTGACCATGCATAATCCACCGGGGCAGAAAATGCTGGCGATCAACATCAGTTCGAATCAGATCGTCCTGGCCGCAGTCGGAGCTCTGATCTTTCTGCTGGCGAATCTGCTAAAGCGAGCCAGTCTGATCGCGGAAGAACATGCCCAGATTGTTTAACCGCTGGTCTGATCTGTGACATTCAGTTATAGTGGAATGAGAGAACGGTACTGCTTCGGAAAGCTAATCAAGATATCATGCAAATTTATATTACCCTGGATGTAATGCTGGCGAAGCGTAAAGTGACTTCCCGCGATCTGGCGAAGCACGTGGGAATCACCGAACAGAACCTGTCCCTGTTAAAATCGGGAAAGGTCAAAGGCATTCGCTTTGCGACGCTGGAAAAGATTTGTGAGTACCTGGATTGTCAGCCAGGAGATCTCCTGCAGTACGCAGCAGCAGAAGAACAACAAACAACAGGCCAGGCAGCCTGAGCAGGAGAGAGACTCGTGAAAGTGCACGGCGTGCTGGAAACAGCCATTTATGTTGATGATCTGCAGATCGCCATCGACTTTTACCAGCGGCTGTTTGAATTTGAAATCATGGCAGAAGACCAGCGGTTTTGTGCCATGAACGCCGGCGACCGTAGTGTATTTCTGATCTTCAAACGGGGCGCCACCCACACCGCCGCCCATCTGGAAGGGGGCGTGATTCCACCGCACGACGGCGATGGCCCCGTACATTTTGCCTTCGCGATCGAACGCGACGACTTCGAAAAGTGGGAAGCCCGCCTGATAGCCAACGGAGTCGAAATCGAAAGTCGCGTCAGCTGGCCGCGCGGCGGAGAAAGCCTCTACTTCCGCGACCCCGACAATCACGTCCTCGAACTCGCCACCCCCGGCATCTGGCCTATTTATTGAGATCAGCTGATTGGATATCAAAGATCTTTCAATGAAATTCGATTTCAATTCTGATGAAACTTTCCGTGGGTGGTCCCGAATGTAATTCGGGATTGCCGCAGGCAACAGGAAATGGCAGGGTTCGCACTCCTGTGGTTCAGAGGGTTCCTCATCCTCTGTGAGAAACAGTAATAGTTGCATCTGTCTGGATTGAATGTGTGAGCTACTATCTCCGTTTCTATAATTAGATGGTTCTACTGAATTTAAAAACTTGGGCAGCTTACCCCTCTATTGAGTTTCGATCGATTCTTCTCGACGGCCTCCAGATTTGCTGCTATACTGATTCTGAAAAACGGTATCTGTTCGTGGATGCACATTTCACAGGAGAGAGATGATGATCGCCCGACTCTTTGCAATTTTCATGGTTCTCAGTTATGTCACTCCATCTCTTGTGGCAGACGAGGTCATCAGGCAAGGAGTGAAAGCAAAGTTACACAGAAATTCGATCCAGATTTCGGAGTTGAAAGTGATTGATCAACCCGTTGTAACAAAGAAATTCAATGGGGAAAAATCTCCGCGATCCGGGAAAGAGAGCCACAAGGTACCCGTGCAGACCTTTACCTTTCCATCGTCCCGGCAGAAATCTCAAGTCCGCAGCTCCATAGGCTATGCTCCCGATTTTCAATATCGTTGTCCTCGGGCCTGGTCGGCATTGCGTCGAGAGATTAATAGATCAGCAGAATACGACCGACGCCAGTCGCGAAAGCAAAACCAACTCCCACTGCATGGAGGCGCATTGATTTCCAGAGCGTCTCAAAAACAACCATAGCATCTCTCAATCTATTATACCCGGTCCAAAAGACCCTCGAGACGTTACAGTAAAATGAGACACAGTCTGAGCTGGTTAAATAGGGTACAAATCGTCTCGACACATTTCAGGTTTTCTGTTACATCACGGCTCTGAACAACGTTCTTCTTTCCGGCCCGATGATTTCAGGAGGCTTACGATGCTCAAACCGTGTTTCACAGTCGTTTTCTGTTGTGCATGCGCATCTCTGTTCGCAGATGACGGACAGCAAAGCGTTTACGAAATGGATTCCTTCGAGACTCCCGTTCTCACATCGGTCATAGAGCCCCTGGTTCCGTCTGAAAATGTGTCTTATCTCGTCGACGAAACAGCTCTGAAACTGGATCAAACTGAGATCCGGGAACCTGCTCAAATCTTTCTGACTCAGTCGCTTCCGTTTACGCCCGTGGTCCGCCCCTCAGCAAAGTCAGATCCGAATCTCCTGTGGCCGCGACCCCGGCTGGAGTTGCAATGGCTGATGACGGGAAAACGCTGACAGTTCAGTCATGTGATCAGATTACAGGTTCTGTAATTCTGAAGTGACGGCTTAAATTCGAATCGTCGCTGATCATACACAATAAATCAGATTCTATTTGAAAGGAGTTCATTCATGCAGCGACTGTTCTGTGCACTCGTTTTGTGGGGCTTTAGTTGCACCCTTCTCAATGCGACTGAGGGATACGAAAGTATCTACAAACTGGATGCGTTCGATATGTCCGTCCCGGCTGCCGTCGTTAAACCGCTGATCCACATTCCCGAACAACAGACCGCTGAAACAACCCGCGAACGGACAGAAGTGGACGCCAGCTTGCTCTTTCAGGCACAGTCTGCCCCGCTTCTGCCCTTCTATGAGTCATACGATGCCAGCCAGTTCTACGACCGGATGCGCCGCCAGTTGAATACCGTACACGAATATTTCAATCCTGAAACTCCGCAGGAAAACAAAAAGCTCGCCGCTGCGGACGGAGCCTTCACCATTTCAAAAAAACTCGAAGCAGCCTGGGAACGTCTAAAAGCCGATTACCAGGAATCCGAAGAGAAGTATCGCCTGCTGAATCTATACCACGGGGCGCGACACCGATAAACCGCCGCTCTCTCTCACAGCTTCATGATTGAGATGGAATACCTGTCTCCGTATGCTGGAGTTCAATCAGAAACGCATGTCGGCTGTCAACCAGCGCGATTCCATGACGGACAGTCGTTAGATTAAACCGCACTGTGAAACCGGTTTTTTACAGGGAGGCAGACAACTTTGTCTGAAGATGCACCCGGGGTACAGGATTTATTCGATCGTATTGAAAAAATACATCCCCATGCGATTGCGATAAAAGAAGTCGCTTTTCGCTCGGCCGGGGTTAAGTATGCGAATAAAAATGATCTCATTTCTGGTAATGGTGCAAGTTACTTTGGTGGAAGATGGAATCCCCCAGGCTTGAGAACAATCTATGGATCTCTGAGCATATAAACAGCGGTCAGGGAGAGCTACCAGGCGTTTCGCAGATATGGATTCGATAAACATTTCATTCGCCCTCGTGTCATCGCTGGTTTCGAATTTAAAGCGAAGTCTCTCTTAGACCTGACTGAGTATTCCGTGCGTCGAAAACTTGGATTTTCGCTTACCGAGTTACTGGAAGAAGATTGGCAGGCGATTCAAGACCAGGGAGAGGAATCATGGACGCAGGCAATTGGTCGTGGTGCGTATCTTTCGGGTTTTCAGGGATTGCTCGTACCATCTGCACAAGATCGCGAGGGACAAAATGTTGTTATTTATCCTGATGCCGTCGTTTCTCCGAATTATATCAGGTTAATTGCAGAAGATGATTTACCACCTCACCCCTCTGGCTGGCCATGATCTTGCAAAAATGCATGCAAAAGTGCTTGTCAGGTTCTCGGGTAACGATATAATAGCTTTAGAGCTGTTTGAGCAAGGGAAGAGGTAATTTGATGACTACCAGATCAAAAAAAGCACCAAAAAAACAATACTATAATATTCCTGGGTTGTTTGGCATTCGCGTGATCGTATTTCAAAATGAATCCAAACTCGAACTCCGTCATATGTTAGGTCTACCAAGAGACAAGTTTTCCCGTCTTGTCAATGTTTCTGTGCGTGCAATCGCCAAGGTCGAGTCTAATAAAGAGAAAGTAGAAAAACTTCAGCGTAACTACATTGAAGTGAAGCGACTGTGCCAGGCATTGAGTGAAGTGGTGACCCCAGATTGTCTCGGTGACTGGTTTTATACTCCCAATGAAGCGTTTCAATCACGAAAGCCGGTCGAGGTCATAGAACATGGTGAGATCGACAGGCTCTGGGATATGGTTTACCGCCTGAATTCCGGCATACTTAGCTGACTGAATCTGTACCACAGGGCGCGGCATCGAAAGACCGCCGCTCTCTATCGTATTTTAAGTTGTGATCGACTGCTTCTACCGGCTATAGTGAAAAGAGTTGAACATCTACCAGCGCTCTCTTTTCATGGAATCACAGGCCCTCATGCGTCCCCTTATGTTTTCTCTGCTGATCACCGTTAGTTGCCTGCTGGCGTGGTCGCCCTCCGCGGCTGCTGAACAACAACCGCCGAACATTGTCCTCATCATGGCGGACGACCTCGGGTACGGCGACCTGGGCTGTTATGGAAACAAACATGTTAAAACGCCCCACATTGATCGGCTGTCTGCCGCCAGCCTGAAGTTTAACGACTTTCATTCCGCCGGCGCGATGTGCACGCCTACCCGGGCCGCGATGCTCACGGGGCAGTACCAGCAGCGTTTCGGGCCACAGTTCGAGTCGGCTCTGTCAGGGAAATCAAATCACGATATCGGACTGCCGCATCAGGCGGTGACGATGGCGGAACTGCTCAAACAACAGGGCTACGCGACCGCCTGTTTCGGGAAGTGGCATCTGGGCTACCAGCCTCCCTGGCTGCCCACCAGCCAGGGCTTTGATCTGTTTCGCGGCCTGACCTCGGGAGACGGCGACCACCACACTCACGTCGATCGTTCCGGTAACCAGGACTGGTGGCTGAATAATACAGTCAAGATGGAAAAAGGATACACCGCCGATCTGTTGAGCAAATACAGCGCGGCATTTATGGAAGCCAACCGCGCACGTCCTTTCTTTCTCTATGTGCCGCACCTGGCGATTCACTTCCCCTGGCAGGGACCCCACGATCCGCCGCACCGCAAAGCAGGGCAGGACTATCACGCTGACAAATGGGGTATCATTCCCGACCCAAATAATGTCAGTCCTCATACCAGAGCCATGATTGAGTCGCTCGATCAGAGCGTGGGGGAAATTCTGTCTACCCTGCGGCGTCTGGAACTGGAGCAGAACACGCTGGTGATTTTCACCTCAGACAATGGCGGTTATCTCAACTATGGAAAAAACTTTCAAAACATCTCCAGCAATGGTCCTTTGCGCGGACAGAAAGCAACCCTGTATGAAGGCGGTCATCGTGTGCCCTGCCTGATTGCCTGGCCGGGAATCATCACCGCCGGCGTGACCGACCAGACCGCCCATTCGGTGGATTTGCTGCCCACCCTGGCGCAGGCAGCAGGTGTCCCTGAAGCCGATATCCAGACCGACGGTCTTGACCTGTCACCGCTCTGGCAAACGGGACGTTCTTTAGCAGACCGCGACCTGTTCTGGCGGATGGGAAACAACCGCGCTGTGCGTCGCGGGCAGTGGAAGCTCTGTCTCAAAAACAACCGCAGTGAACTGTATCATTTGAAAACGGATCTAGGGGAACAGCAGAATCGGGCAGCGAAGCACCCGGAAATCGTGAATTCAATGAGTCAGGCTTTGAAGGAATGGGAAGAAGATGTCGACACCAGCGCGAAGAAAATCAGTAAGTGAAATCGGAAACGGACTGCATTTGATTTCAGGTTCACGAGTGTTCTGGTTGATTGCCTGCCTGATCTGTCTGCCAACTTCGGTGCAGGCCGCGAAAGGGGGGCGACCGAATATCATTTTCATTATGGCCGACGATCTGGGTTATGGAGACCTGGGCTGTTACGGTCAGAAGCTGATGAAAACCCCGCACATCGACCAGTTAGCCGCCCAGGGAACGCGGTTCACACAAGCCTATGCGGGCGGTTCCGTCTGTACGGCTTCGCGGGCCGTGCTGCTGACCGGACTCCACAACGGGCACGCTCCCGCACGGGACAACATCCCGCATTACCCGACCTATCTGCAGGAACGTGATCTGACCATCGCCGAG
Organism: Gimesia algae; assembly: GCF_007746795.1. Lineage (NCBI taxonomy): Bacteria > Pseudomonadati > Planctomycetota > Planctomycetia > Planctomycetales > Planctomycetaceae > Gimesia > Gimesia algae. The sequence continues at coordinate 6,027,369 of NZ_CP036343.1, read as the reverse complement.
GTCCTGCAAAAATCTGATTACCGCTGTGGCGGCGTGGGTAAATGGTCGCTGGGCGATGCAGGCACGGTCGGACGGGCCACCAACCAGGGGTTCGACATGTGGTTCGGCTATCTGAATCAGGACCACGCGCATTATTACTTTACCGAGTATCTGGACGACAATGAGGGCCGCTTGGAACTGACGGGGAACACCCAATCCCGGCAGCAATACAGTCATGATCTACTGACCGACCGTGCGTTGACATTCATTCGCGATTCCGCGGCCCAGCCTTTCTTTCTGTACGCGGCTTATACGCTGCCTCACTTTTCCGCGAAAGCAGAAGACCCGCACGGTCTGGCGGTACCCGACACAGAACCTTATTCAGACCGGGACTGGGATGCGAAATCGAAAAAATATGCCGCGATGATTCACAGGCTGGACCGCGATGTGGGACGGATCATGTCTCTGGTGAATGAGCTTCAGCTAAGCGAGCGCACGCTGATCATGTTCACCAGCGATAACGGCGGCCACAGAGGCGTTCCCGCGCAACTCCGCACGAACGGCCCCCTGCGCGGTTTTAAACGCGATCTCACCGAAGGGGGCATCCGTGTCCCCTTCATCGCACGCTGGACCGGCACCATTCCCGCAGGCAAAGTGAGCGACGAAGTCATCGCCTTCCAGGACATGCTGCCCACCTTTGCCGAACTCGCAGGCGCCGAAGCTCCCGCGAATCTCGATGGCGTCTCCATACTGCCGGCCTTGCGAGGTAAGCCTCTCAAAGTCAAACACGACTATCTCTACTGGGACTACGGCCACTGCCGCGCCCGCTACGATCAGGCAGTGCGCTGGAACCACTGGAAAGGCATCCGCCATGGCCAGCAGGGAGAAATCGCCCTTTACAATTTAGACCAGGACCTGAGCGAATCCAGAGACGTCGCCGCCAACCATCCCCAGGTGGTCCAGCGAATCGCAGAGATCATGAACACAGCCGCAGTCCCCGACACCCGCTACCCCATCGGCACAAAATACAAAGGCAAAGCACTATGGCATCCGTGAGTGTGAGGTGTGTATGCTTTCGCTGGGAAACGAAGATCATAACTTGTACCAGGATTGGGTATTGAAGATGAGAAACTACATTATCGATTTGGTAGTATTGCTGATCGTTCTTGCTGGAATGGTCGGGGGAGCTTTCCTGCCTGGTCAACTTACATTCTTAATTTGTACTGTTGTTGTCTGGTCTCTATTAGGATTACGAATTGGTTTTCGGTTACAAAATAAATTCGTTTTCTACAACTGTTTAAATTATACGATGATGTTCGGTGTGTTAGGGGTTTTTATCACGCATGCGGTGTCCCCGATTATTTCTGGTGGCAATTGGCTGGATCGCTACCCCTTCTTTATCCTGGTCTTGGCAGGGTTTCTCGGGTTGGGACTTAGTATTATTTTGAAAAGAAAATACCCACCTGAAACATTCGAAAAAATTGCTCGCATGGCTTTCTTTGTTGCAATGGCAGCAATTGTGTACAAGCTGGCCTTCTTATAGTCGATTCCATTCGCCATATGTATAAAAAGTAAGTGGATTCGGAGGGCTGACCACTTTTGATTATCCAGCATCAGCCGAAAGGCGTTAGCCGCGGTTCATGCAAATCCGGGTATAAAAACCGGCTCTAACGCCCTGCGGCTAATCAGGACTGTTCTATAGTTAAAAGCGAACGATGGGGAAGAGAGGCTCGGGGGCTGTCCCTTTTAAGTTCTCAACGAAAACGCCATAAATTAAATCACTTAAAGGGATTCGGCTCACCTTTCGATTTTACAGAGCTGCTACTTTCGTTGCCAATGCATTTGTGTAGAAAAGTGCATCGCTGGTCCATCAGCCCGGTAATCTCGGTCATGATCTGACAGAAATTGAAATTGAGTGGAACAAAACTTTTTCTGCCGCGTCTTCTCAGTACACGACCGCTTACCGTACCCCAAAATGGAGAATTGATATGCTGCGACCACTGTTCTTCGCATTCGTTCTTGCGTGCTTCACCCAGACCGCGTCCGCTATTACGTTACACATCGACGTGACTCCAGAGCTTGCAGGCAGTAAAGGCGTCACTATGCAGGCGCTCGATAAGAACACGACCCGCTTCACTATTTGTGTCAGCACGAAGGCTGACCCCGCTGTGGTCGATCCTCGGTTTCCTTTCATTCGCACAGGCAGGCTCGAAGTAGACGGAGAGCAGGGGCCCCTACTCCGCTGTCGTATCCAGCCAACAGAAGCAGGCCATGATCTGTTCTACACATTCGACCTGGAAAACGAACATGCAAAAATTTCACGGTTTGTGTTGGTGGAGCAGATCGCGAATGGACAGGTTGGTGGAGGCAAAGTGTTTTCGTACCGACTCATCGACTTTATTGATCCTGACTACCGAGCGAAGGAATTCCTGCAGAATCTTGAACCTGTGAAGGTTCCCGAAATCGATTTCTCTAAGCTCCCCTTACCCCCTGACACGGACCCACCGAAGTAAAATAAACGATGAAAGCAAATTCAGGGGCCGCCCCCTTTGCCTCAATTCGGTAATAAAAAAATGAGCCCCCTTCAGAGTCTCTCACTTTCCAGTGGAGAGGCAGCACGTCTATGAAACCGAACTGCCAACACTATCAGCCAGGGACAAAGGGACAAAGCAAGCGTGGCGAAAATCTGTGTCTGCTTGCGAGTCATCGTCCTCTTGTGAGGCGGATTCGACATGGAAGTGGAAATGTCGTCCGAATCGTAGCCGTCTGCTGGTGAGACCCCGTTTGAGCCGTGCGAAGTGACGACCATCACATTCGCTGGCGTGTGTTCAATTTCGAATTTCTGACCCCACGGATCTAACGTATCGGGAGGTAATGCTCCGGTCTTGATTTGTTGAGCCAGATGGAAGGCATACTGATTGCGATATTCCAGGCGGCCTTGCTCGACATTAGGCATGCCGAGCAGCACGATCAGCAGGGAAAGAGATACCAGCAGAATGTACCCGACGATTTTCATCACGACACCGCCTGAACGGTTGGAATGTTACTTTGTCGAACAATTGATCACCAGACTTTTGAATCTGTTTAATATTTATCAGGATGATTGTCTCTCAGCAACGGGGTCCTTTCAACCCCGGCATTTACTTTATACCCGAACGTCAGTCCTGAAATATTTGAGTGTGATTAATCCTGCTGCCGCATTCGTTTGCAGGCTTTTTCGACTTCGACGGCGATGAATACGATTGATGAGAGGGCAAGGGTGATGGCAAGTTCGCCCGCTGTCAGGGGGACGGTTTTGAAAATGCGGTTCAGAACGGGAACATAGATGGTGGCCATCTGCAGTATGAAAGTCAGCAGCACGGCTGCCAGCAGTGGTTTATTCGTAAACGGTCCTTGAGAGAAGAACGATTCCCGTTCCGAGCGGATGGCCAGAACGTGTCCCATCTGGCTCAGACAGAGAACCGTGAAGACCATGGTCTGCCAGTGCGCCTGGCTGTGGTCAATGAACCAGGCCTGCGTCACCACCGAGACCGCTCCCATCAGCAGGCCGACCCAGATGATATGCGTGCCCAGGCCATGGGCGAAAATATTCTCTTTCGGATCGCGGGGCGGCCGCTGCATCAGGTTTTTTTCTCCGGGTTCAGCCGTGAGGGCCAGGCCGGGAACACCGTCGGTGACGAGATTGATCCATAAAATATGAATCGGCAGCAGCGGGATCGGCAGACCCAGCAGCGGCGCCAGGAAGATCGTCCAGATCTCACCCAGGTTACTGGTCATTGTGTATTTGATAAATTTGCGAATGTTATCGAAGATCCGACGGCCTTCCCTGACGGTCTTGACGATCGTGGCAAAATTGTCATCCAGCAGAATCATATGCGCTGCTTCCCGGGAGACGTCAGTGCCGGTAATGCCCATCGCCACTCCGATGTCGGCCCGTTTCAATGCCGGCGCATCATTCACGCCGTCCCCCGTCATTGCGACAAAGTGTCCCCGATCCTGCAGAGCCTGCACGATTTTCAATTTCTGTTGCGGAGAGACACGGGCATAGACCTGAACTTTTTCAACCTGGCATTCCAATGCTTCCAGGGACATCTGTTCGAGCTGCCGACCTGTAAGCACGACGCCTTTCTCCTGTTCATCGAGAATCCCCACCCGCCGGGCAATCATCTCCGCGGTCAGGGGATGATCGCCGGTAATCATCACCGGATGGATGCCGGCCGAGCGACAGAGAGCCACCGATTCCGCTACTTCCGGCCGGGGAGGATCCAGCATTCCGATCAGCCCGGCCAGGGTCAATGCGGATTCCACCTCTTCCGGTATGAGTGTTTCCGGGACAGCGTTCCAGATCCGCAGTCCGAAGCCCAGGGTTCTCAAACCTTCTCCGGCAATCTGTTCTGCAGTGCTCTGGACCTGTTCCTGGTTGATCTCGATCTGCTCCGCCGGGGAATACTCATGAGTCGAGCGGGCTACGATTTCTTCAGCGGCCCCTTTTGTAATGGAAACAACCTGGCCCTCACTCCAGGGATGAAAGGTGGTCATCAGCTTGCGTTCGGCATCGAAGGGGATCTCGGCCAGACGGGGAAATGTTTTTTCCAGTGACTCGCGCAGAAAGCCTTTCTCCCGCGCCAGTTCAAACAGAGCCGTTTCAGTCGGATCGCCGATGGCCTCATCGTCGCCGTCCAGTCGGGTGTCGTTACAGAGTGCCAGCGCACAGAGCAGCAATTCGGGATGGGATCGCTCTGCGAGACTCTGGTCAGTCTGGGATTCCTCAACTGTCACAGGGAGTTCGTCCGGAGCGACGAGTTCGCCGTTGAGATAAACCTGTTCGACGGTCATCCGGTTCTGTGTAAGGGTTCCGGTTTTATCGGTGCAGATATAAGAGACTGACCCCAGCGTTTCGACGGCAGGAAGTTTGCGGATGAGCGCCTGTTGCTTGACGAGCTTACGTGCCCCCAGCGCCAGTGAAATCGTAATCACCGCGGGTAGTGCTTCCGGGATCGCAGCGACCGCCAGGGAGATCGACGTCAGCAACATCAGCAGCGGCGGTTCCCCCCTGGACAGACCCGCGATAAAGACAATCGCGCAGATCGCCAGTATCACATACGCGAGTTTCTTGCCGAACGTGGCCAGGCGTTTCTGCAGGGGTGTGCGTCCTTCTTCCTGATCCTGGAGCAACGTGGCGATCTGTCCCAGTTGTGTCTGCATGCCCGTTTCGGTCACAATTCCCTGGCCGCGACCTTTGGTGATCAAGGTGCCTTTAAAGGCAAGGTTTTTCCGGTCGCCGAGGGGGAGGTCTGCTTCGGGAAGGGCCTGTGTGACCTTTTCGACGGTCAACGATTCACCCGTTAAGGCAGCTTCATTGATCTGTAACTGAACCGCTTCTGTCAGTCGCAAGTCTGCGGGCACAATGTTGCCTGCCTCCAGCAGGACCCGGTCACCGGGGACGAGTTGCCCTACCGGAACGGTCTCGATTTTGTCGTCTCGCACGACGTTTGCAGAAGGAGCCGCCATTTTTTTCAAAGCCGCCATGGCTTTCTCTGCCCGGTATTCCTGGATGAAGCCCAGAATGGCATTGAGCAGTACGATGACTGTAATCGCGATGGTGTCGGCCACTTCTCCGATCACCCCGGAAATGATCGCGGCGGCGATCAGAACCAGAATCATAAAATCCTTGAACTGATCCAGAAACATCATCCAGATGGATTTACGCTGTTTTTCGATCAGTTCATTCAGTCCAACTTCCGCACGGCGGGTTTCCACTTCAGAAAGCGTCAGCCCCTGATCAGGTGATTGCAGCCGTTCCGCGACTTGATTGAGGTCGAGCTGATACCAGGTGAGAGAGTTGTTATCCGGAGGAGTCATCAGGTACCTGTTCATTACAGTAGATACGAATCACTTGAGCGTGTTAATGAGTTCCGGATCTGGAACTCTCCAGCAGCGGAACGCACGTTTGATTTTAGTGGATCAAATCTGTTTCAGCTATGGGGGAAGTCATAACTTCCGTTGAGGTCGCTGGTGTATCAGACACCCTTGAATGATTCGGTTGTATGTTTCCTGCTGATTCCTCAGGAATGCCATCAGACGCTTTCAGCAAGATCAACATTGACTTGCTGGCTGCCGATCGTTTACTCTCCGTCGCTTCTTTCTCCCGGAGATGTTCATGCGCCTATCTTATCAACTCGTGTGGGGGCTGCTTTTCCTGCTGGTGGGTTGTGCCTCCCTGGGGCCGCTGTCGCCGCTGGTTCCCGTGGAACGTGCGCTGGTTTATCAGCCTCGGCCATTTCCCGAATCGGATTCGCTTCCAGAGAATCTTCCTTTCGAAGATGCCTGGTTCGAAACAGAGGACGGGACGCGGCTGCATGGCTGGTTTCTGGGACACCCGAAACCACGTGCGGTGGCGCTGTTCTGTCATGGCAACGCGGGGAACATCGTCAGTCGAGGCGAAACATTAAAGATCCTGCAGGAGCGTCATGGCCTCGCGATCATGACTTTTGATTACCGGGGATACGGCAAGAGTGAAGGCAAACCGAGCGAACGCGGTATCTTGCAGGATGCGCGTGCGGCCCGCGCCTGGCTGGCTTCGCGTGCTGGTGTTGAGGAAACGGAAATCGTACTCATGGGCCGTTCGCTGGGAGGAGCGGTCGCCGTGGATCTGGCGGCACAAGACGGCGCGCGGGGGCTGGTTCTTGCCAGCACATTCTCATCGCTTCCCGATGCCGCGGCTCACCATATGCCGTGGATTTTTCCGAGCCTGAATATGACTCAGCGATTGAACTCAGCCGGAAAGATCGGGAACTATTCGGGACCCTTGCTGCAAAGTCATGGCGACAAAGATCTATTGATCCCAATCGAACTGGGACGGAAACTCTTCGACGCAGCCGGGGGGCCGAAACAGTTTATCGTCATCCCGGGAGCAGGGCATAACGATCCTCAACCGGAAGAGTACCGCCGCGTCTTCGACGAGTTCATCGCGTCACTGCCGGTATCCAGTAGCCACTGATTACTTTTTTTTTCCGCCCGCATAAAAAAATCTCAACACTTCCAGATTCTCAACCTGAAGGTCGTTTTTTACTCGTGCCGCGCAAGCAGCGCATAAAACGTCATCTGTTCCTCATAGACGCCGCTGGGGTTAAAGTCGAGCAGGGTGGCTCGCAGGTCGGCTTCGAAGTCCGCTTGCTTCTCGCCCAGAACGGCGGGGGAGGCGAAGGACGTCGAATACAGGTTGCCCAGCAGGTCGTCCAAAGTCCAGGTCTGCGGATGCTCGTATTTTATTTCTTCCAGTTGGTAACCGGCGTCGATTAAGACCAGTTCATGCGGAGCCGCGAGATTGTTGAATTCACCGGAACCCGCGCGTCGTTTTTCGCCCAGCCAGCGTTTTAAGACAGTGCGGACCAGGGGATGCCAGTCGGCGTTGCCGCTCCAGATGCTGGTGTAACCCAAAATGACCAGGGGCTGCTGCGGCTGGAGCCAACTGCGGATGCGCGGCGCCATGATGGGACGGTCCATCCAGTGGAAGGCGGCACCGATCGTGATCAACTCGAAAGAATTCGGTTCCGCGGTCAACTGCTCGGCACTCTGATGAAGCCATTGAATGTTGGTGACCCGCTGATTCTGAGCTTTCTGTTGTGCGGCTGCCAGCATTTCCGTATCAGGATCGACGGCGATCACGTCCTGAAAGCGGGGCGCCAGGCGGATCGCGAGTTCCCCCGTGCCACAGCCCAGGTCCAGCAGTCGGCCTCTGTTGGCCAATCGCGCCTGTTCGCAGACCTGTGACAGAAGTGCCTGTGGATAGGGAACGCGGTAACGCGCGTAGTAGGGTACCGTTCCCTCGAATAGATGTCTGTTCAAAACCGAAGTTCCCGTTAAGCCGACCGTCACCTGGATACATTATTACTGGAGAGTCAGTTTAAACGTTCCAGCGATGTGACTTCAATCGAACAGAGAGCCTTGCCGCTTTTCTTTGCTGAAACGTTCCAGGTAACCGTCCACGCTGAATTTACGGGCCGTGTTTTCGCAGGTCATGTAGCGGATTTTTCCGAAGATCGGTCGCTCGGGGCCCCAGGCACGATCATAACGGCCTAAGCACCAGAAGATGCCCGAATAGGAATTCGGGTTCCGACCATCGACCGCGTATTTGTTGTTGAGGTGCATCATGATCTCCAGCGCCGCCTGCGGAGATTCAGACCAGTGCAGAATTTTCTTGCCCCAGAGCATCCGCATGTAATTATGCAGTCGACCTTCCGTAACCAGTTGTGTCTGGGCGGCATTCCAGAGTTCATCGTGGGTACGGGCCTGTTCGAATTCTTCCAGCGTGTAGCAGGGATCGCGTTTATCAGCGGCGTGTTCTTCGAGTGTCGTTCGCGCCCAGTCGGGTAGTGATGCATACTGATCGTAATCGTCACGCTGCCAGCACATGTTATAACCCAGTTCGCGCCAGGTGATCAATTCGTCCAGAAATCCCTCGGCGGTTTCACTCATTTGCCACCAGCCGGCCCGTTTGCCAGTCGCTTTCTGATCCATTACTTTTGCAAAGTTCCAGTCTTCCCGGTCGGCGACGCGCTTGAACACTTCATGGGCTGAGATATGACCGAAGTGCAGGTAAGGCGAGAGTCCACTGGTGACCTCTTCTTCCGGTAGATTGCGTTCCTCTGCATACCGTTCAAACCGCACGTCAAGAAACTGTTTGAGCGTTTTACTCGCAGCCTGCATCCCCCCATCAAAGTCAGCCGGGCCGACCTGATGATCAAGGGGCAGGTCCGCCAGGACTTCGGGAGTCGCCTGTAAGAGTTGCTCCGATGCCATCGGCCAGCGTTCCAGAATCTCATCTGGTACTGATGAGAATGCGGAAAGTTCGATGTGCGACTGCGGGTTAATTTTAGGGCTCTGATCCAGATGGTCTGGCAGCGTTTTGTGCAGAAAGCGGCGAAACGCGTAGGCGGTCGGATAAATCTGCGAAGCGGCTCGCAACGGCAGGAGACCGTTGGAATCGATGGCTTCCAGCCGGACTGTTAAACGCGACGCGACTGACTTCAACATCTGGGGAATGAAGAAACAGGGGAAGTCATCGGTGACGACCGCGCAGGCCTTTGTTGCCAAAGCCGACAGCAGTCCCGAGCCATGACCGGCTTTGGGTTCTACATAACAGTAGTAACCCACGGGGCTGTCCAGCAAACTGTCCCGGTTGTCGGCCATTCCCTGCAGGATGAATCGATGCAGACGGTCGCTGGCCCACTCGTAGCCGCAGCGAAGCGCTTCGAACACAAGCAGAGGCTTATTGAGTTCTTTACTGAGGTCCACCGCTCGCTGCAGACTGTAATTATAGCGGGTTCGTCGATTGGCGATCATCCAGTACAGAACAAAATCGCCGTCCTGTTGCAGTGAGCACTGGTTGAGTTCGCGAATGCGGATTTCTGGAACTGTCATGGGAATCGGTTATTTTTCGGTATCAGAAGTGTTCCAGCGATAAACGGCCAGATGGTCCAGGGCGCGGATGAAGAGTTCATTGCCGCTGATCGCAATGTGTGCCCAGGAATCGTCGGCCACTTTACGTCGGTCGAGCAGTTCAAACTTTTCCGGGTTCGCGTTGATCAACAGCAGGTCGCCGTTCTGATCGAGTGCCAGTATCTTATTACCATCGGTCACCATGCTCCAGTATTTTCCGTAGGGGGTCGTGGTCCAGCGGGTTTCGCCTGTCTGGAGATCGATGCAGGTAAAACGCTGATTCCGCAGATGCAGGTAAATGGAACCGTTAATGATCAGCGGAGACGACATATATCCCTGGGCTTTGTTGGTCCAGATTTCCTGTGGGGCTGCCGATTCGCCTGACTTGTCAGGAGTATAAAGAAAAGACTTGCCGCCGTAGCTGCTGGTGAATACAGCATTCTCGTGCACAGTGGGAGTCAGAATATTCATACCTCGGAAGGCGGGGATGTCCTGTTTCCAGTAAACCGATCCATCTTCCGGATTGATGCCCGTCAGCGTGGTGCGGGTCTGGACGATTAACTGCGGAACCCCATTCAGGGTGGCGTAATAAGGTGAAGAGAAGGCGCTACCAAACATACCGCCCCCATCTTCAAGTGCCCGCCATTCAATTTCGCCGGTCAACTTATTGACCTTACACAATCCGCCGCCTGCCTGGACATACAGCGCATCGCCGACGATGAGCGGTGAAGAAGCAAACCCGAAAGCAGGGGGAGGTGTTTTCAGTTTTTCCACGAAGTCAAGACGCCAGAGCACTTCGCCATTCTCTGCATTCAGGCAGACGAGTACATCACGAATACCGGCAACGTAAAGTCGTTCGCCATCGTAAGCGGGGGTCGCTCGAATCCAGTCTCCGTTGGCTTTGGCAAAGAAGGGGACACTCATCGAGCCGGGCCATTCCTGTTTCCAGATGAGTTTGCCAGTCGCGCGATCGAAGGCGCGCACGACTTCGGTTTTCTTATCGACGGTTTCCGTCACGAACACACGATCCGCAGTGACGATGGGGCCCGAGTAACCGGGACCGAGCGGGATTTTCCAGACCTGGGTCAGAGATTGTTCAGACAGGCTATCCGGAAATTCTGTGGCTTTGATAACACCATCACGGTTTGGTCCTCGCCATTGTGACCAGTCCGATGGCCCGGGGGCTGCTGAGAGAATCACAGCAGGTATTAATCCGAGAATCAAGCTCGCCAGCTTGAAGGGGAGATGGGATGGCATGGAAACCCTCTTTCGTTTGTCCACGCAGCAAGCTGTGTGGCACTGGTGGGTATTATCAGTACAAATAGATCTACAGGTCTGGAAATGTCAGCTGTTCTCGTAGTTTGAAGGTGTCCAGTAGGAATGGCAAAAACTGTTTGCTGATTTCCCCTGATGGGTTATAGTCACAGGTGCATTTTTTAAAGTAGAAAAATCTAGATCAGTAATCAATATCATAAAAATATTTGTAAAAGCTGATTGTAAAACGAGATGTGATTTTATAATACTGTGCCGCGGGTCTGGATGCTTAAGAACGAATCCATAAGAGCTGTCTGATAAATCAGATGATTCAGGTACTCCAAGTCCTCAGACCCTGATATAAGTGCAGACACAGTTCCGATGTGTGACTCCTTTAGAGATCAGATTCGGTTTCCAGTTTCTGTGAATTACCCGCCAAACTTAAAATTAAGAATGAGTGAATAGACATGAACGACGCACGTCTTTCGGGCTATCCCCTTACCTACCTGCCACGCGACCTGACATCAGGTCTGGTGGTGTTTCTTGTAGCACTTCCTCTCTGCCTGGGAATTGCCCTGGCTTCCGGTGCTCCGCTATTCTCTGGATTAGTATCGGGGATTATCGGCGGAATTGTGGTGGGATCGATCAGTGGATCGAGTACCAGTGTGAGCGGCCCGGCCGCCGGTTTGACAGCAATTGTCATCGCGCAAATTGCCACTTTAGGTTCTTTTGAGGCCTTCCTGCTGGCGGTCATGCTGGGTGGGGTAATCCAGATTGTCCTGGGCATAGTCCGTGCCGGTTCACTGTCTGCATTTTTTCCTTCCAGTGTGATCAAAGGTCTGCTGGCGGCCATCGGGGTGATTCTGATTCTGAAACAGATTCCCCATGTTGTGGGACACGATTCCGACCCGGAAGGGGAAATGTCATTCACGCAGCCAGACAAACAGAACACATTTTCTGAGATTCTGACGGTCTTTGAAGGCGATATCCATTATGGTGCCGCTGTCGTGGGGATCTCTTCGATTGCACTACTGGTGTTCTGGAACCGGATCAAGCTGTTGAAAAATTCGGTGATTCCCGGCCCGCTGATGGTGGTGCTGCTGGGTGTGAGCCTGCATATGTTGTTTCAACGCCTGGGCGGCCCCTGGTCGATTCAAACCAGCCACCTGGTGCAGATTCCTGTTGCGGAAACAGCCGGCGATCTGCTGACCTTCCTGAAGTTCCCTGATTTTTCTCAGTGGGCCAATCCTGCCATCTATGTCGCAGCCGTGACAATCGCGATTGTCGCTTCACTGGAAACTCTGTTGAACCTGGAAGCCGTCGACAAGCTTGATCCCGAAAACCGCAATTCTCCCCCCAGTCGTGAATTGATTGCGCAGGGAGTGGGTAACATCACTGCCGGCCTGATTGGTGGTCTGCCTGTGACATCGGTGATTGTGCGTGGTTCTGTGAATGTGAACGCGGGAGCGAAGACCAAGCTCTCGTGTATATTTCACGGCATCCTGCTGTTGATCGCAGTCGCGTTAATCCCGGTGTATATGAATATGATTCCCCTGGCGGCGCTGGCAGCGATACTGCTGGTGACCGGTTTCAAACTGGCCAGCCCCTCCCTGTTTCGACAGATGTGGAGTGAGGGACGCTATCAGTTTCTGCCGTTCCTGATTACGTTGCTCTCGATCGTGTTTACCGACCTGTTAGTCGGGATCCTGATTGGTCTTGGTGTGAGTCTGCTGTTTATCCTGAACAGTAGCCTGCGGCAGCCCATCCGCCGAATTGTGGAGACACACGCCGGAGGAGACGTACTGCATATCGAACTGGCAAACCAGGTCAGCTTTCTAAACCGGGCCGCGCTGGATCAAGTATTTAACGACGCAACTCCCGGTACAAACATGCTGATTGATGCTACCAGTACAGACTACATCGACCCTGATATTCTGAGTCTGATTCAGGAGTTCAAGGATAAAATCGGCCCTGCACGGGGGATGAAAGTCAGTTTGCGCGGCTTCCGGAAAAAGTACCAGTTGAACGATGAAATTCAGTTCGCCGACTATTCCACGCGAGAACTGAAAGACCGGATCACACCAGACCAGGTCCTGCAGATTTTACGTGAAGGGAACGAGCGGTTCTACACGCACAACCGACTCTCACGCGACCTGGGACGTCAGGTCAATGCCACTGCCGGCGAACAGAATCCCCTGGCGGTAGTCCTGAGTTGTATCGATTCCCGTGTGCCGGCGGAACTGGTACTGGACCTGGGAATAGGAGACATTTTCAGCGTGCGTGTTGCCGGGAATGTAATCGGAAACAAGTCGCTGGGCAGCATTGAATATGGTGTCGTGGTGGTCGGGGTGAAACTGGTGCTGGTGCTGGGGCATACCCGTTGCGGTGCCGTCACATCTACAGTAGAAATGATGTGCGAGGATAATGATGCATCGCAAGTGACAGGCTGCTCGCACCTGGATTCGATTGTCAATGAAATCGCCCCCTGTGTCGATGATGAATCCTGTTCGGAAGTGCCTCGGATGAGCGAGGAAGAAAAAGAACGGTTTGTCGACGAAACTGCACGACGTAACGTCTATCGCAGCGTTCACGAAATAAAGTCCCGCAGTGAAGTGATTCGTGATCTGGTGGATGCCGGCAAGGTCATGGTTGTCGGCGCGCTCTACGACGTAAAAAGCGGCAAGATGGAATTCCTGACTGATTCTTCTTCTGAACCAGGATACAAGGAAACACCGCAGGCTTGATCAAATCTGGTGAGATACCCAGGTTAGACTGTGTCCAGTTTTACTATAGCGTCTCCAGTACCATTTGGACCGAGTATCATAGATTGAGAGACGCTATGGTTATATGTGATGCGCTCTAGCTATTCTCTTTTTCATTTTTTCGAACGCTCAAGATGCGTGATCTTTCCATTTTGAGATACTTTTGATAAGTCAGATCTGTATCGTCTTCCCAGTCGAACGAAGTCCAGATTAAGGAATCATGATCTCGATAGATTTGTAGAAACTCTGGTCCAGACAGATTAGTGCCTTTGAGCGTCAGACCAATTAGGTTTGCTGGCCACTGTTTTGATGCCGAAAACGCGTTGCTGGAAATCTGGCATCGGTCGAGATAAAGTCCTTTGACGTTAAGGCATCCCTGAAGCAGTGCCTGAACGCCGCTGTCAGTAATGGGGGTCTGATTTAGATTTAAGGATATCAAACTGTCAATTTTCGCAACCTGAAGGCATACTTCGTCTCCCACGTTCGTTCTGCTGAGATTCAATCGCTGTATTGCTTTCATGTTCTTCAGGTAAGGTGCCGCCCGGTCGTCTACTGGTGTCTTTCTGAGTATGAGTTCTTTTAAGTTAATTTTTGAAAGCTGTTTACATACTTCCGCTCCGACCTTTGTTCTACCAAGATCCAGTCGTTGAAGCGTTTTCAGTCTATTCAGGTAGGGACCCGCCTGATCGTCCACCCGTGTTCCTTCAAGGATAAGCTCATCTAAACTTGAAAGATTTGCGAGAGATTGCAGGTCTGATGAACGAATGTTGGAGTTGAGCAGATTAAGCTTTTCAAGTTGTTCCAGGGCTGCCAATTGCTGGTACGTTTCAGGACTGAGTTCACAATTGTGGAGAGTCAGTTTCCACAATTCCGTGCAGTTCTGCAACCAGATGACCTTGCTGTCTGGTAACTGAAGATCATAAATGGCAAGCGTTCCAAGTTCTTTGATCTTTGATAAAGCCTCGATTCCTGAATCCGTCAATTCAGAACCGTTCAGACTTACATATCCTAACTTTGGCATTTGACCCAAAGCGATTACATCCTGGTCAGTGAAGACGGCACCTTCGATATCCACACTTCTAATTGAGGGTGCCAGTTTTTTTAGATCCTCAATAAACTCAGATGCCCTGCGAGAGTCAGAAGAATTGATCTGGGAAATGCTGAGCGCTTCTGTGTCAAATACATATTCCAGTTTGAAGGTTGACTCCCGGATGGGATGAAAGCGATAGATTTCCTGAATATATAATCCTTGGGAACGCAGCCGTTGTTTGGCGAATTCGATCTTCTGTTTTTCCGAGTACATTATGAGCCAGAGTACATAGGCGGTTAATACTGGAATTAGAAGCCACTTGCCTATACGCGAGAATTGCATATCAATCTTCCCCCGTCAATCTGAATCGGGTACTTTTAGACTGTGTCCCGTTTTACTGTAGTGTCTCCCGAGGCTATTGGGCCGAGCATCATAGTACGCGAGATGCGATGCTAAAATGCGATTAGATCTAGATAGAGTATATCAGGTAGGGGAAATATGTATATATGCGAATTCAAAATAATCCACGGGTCGATATTTTTAAACCGGTGTGAAGCTCCGTCATTGAATCGCGAACAGCATGCGATCACGATAATATCATCCCGTTCGGAGTCGTAGATGCTGGCGGAAATCCCACAACTTAAGTTTCCTGAATCAGCGCTCTCCTGTTAACCAGGGGAGCGAATATTCCATCTGCTGTGAAACAATACGTTGCTTGTCGCTTTTGACTTGCACTTTCCCGCCGACTGGCTGCACATTGTATTCCGGGCCTTCTTTCCGCTGAAAATTCAGTTCTTTTGTTTTGCAGACTAAATGGCCGATTCGAATTTCCAGTTGAGGCCCCTCGGCTGGCTGAATCGAACGTAGAATGACTTGCGTTGGGTCAACTTTGGGGTTGGCAGCCTGGTTGTTTTCAGATGAGGAGAACACAATCAGTCCTGCCAGAATGAGAACAAGGTAAAACGTGACTTTTGAATGAAACATGACCTGACTCCTTCCGAGTTCATGGTTTGCCTTCAGATTTTTCGACTCTTCCAGATATTTATGTTGTAAAAGGAATGACTTGCTGCTGCCCGTTGAAGCAGATGGTGCCCTGTGTTTTTTCAAACTGCACAATGATCAGATAATCGGACGGGGTCCAATTGCGTGAGAGATGCTGACTTGCCTGCATGTCTTTTAACAGTCCGACGACATAATCTTCCAGTATCAGTCGAAAACGTAAGCGGTCTGCACCTGATATTTCCTGTTCCACAATAGCTGGCAGCCTGTCTAAGGCTTTCTGCAGCAGTCGAATAAAAGCTTTCTCAGACGGACTGCTGACTTCGAATGTGTGCAGTGGGAATTTCATGTCGTTGTAACTTTGTGATCAAACTGTAATGAACTTAACCGGGATAATCGCCATATTAGGAGCGCTTGCCCTGAATCTCGATGTTCCTCGACTTGAAAACAAGGGCCTGGTCTGTTTGTGAGGTACTTTTTCCTGGATCCCCGTCGGTTTCAATGATAACAAATGTAATAGACTGGCAAGAAGTAAATTATTATGACTCAATTAATGACAACCATTTCGCTTGGCGCAGCAATCGTAATCACGGCCTTCTTCTGGGTCGCGGATGAATCCGGTTCCCCGGTGACTGTCGCGCCTCAGTCGAAATCGTACATTGAGTTGATTAATGAAACAGATTACGAGGGTGTTCCCCCGCTGGCCAAACCGGGTCAATTGACGTCGGTGGCAAAAAACGCTTGCCCACATTGTTCCACCGACAAAGCTGCAAAACGTCAACAATATCCTTGCCAACTACATAACATTAAGCAGCATGACAAATACAAGGGGATCGAGGTAGAAAGCAATCGCTGGATTCGCATGGCCTGTGATGAAGCGCATCAATCTGTCAAAGCGGGAGACGGGCCATTTGGAGCTGTCATCGTTCAAGTCGATGATGAAACTAATCACGTGATCCGCTACTGGCGGTGTCGCAATCAGGTGACCAGGCATGTCGATCCGACTGCACACGCCGAAGTGACTGCGGTTCGTAACGTTGCCAGGGAGTTAGGAGTGTTCAACCTGGGACAGATCCGCCGTGATGATACTCGGCTCAAGTTGCCTCAGCCGGGGCTCACATCGCATTGTGAAATTTACAGCAGCTGCGAGCCATGCCCGATGTGCTATGCTGCGATTCGTTGGGCACGCATTGACACAATCGTTTTTTCAGCAACACGTTTTGATGCAGCTGAACCTGGCGTTGATTTTTCTGACCTGGATCTCTATCAGGAACTGGCAACGCCTTATCGGGAACGTGAGCGTAATGGGTTCCGAGTATTTCAGGCGACAACTGATAATTCACTGGACGCATTTAATCTCTGGAAAAATACTGATAAGGTCGCTTATTGAGAATAGAAATCACGCAGGCCCACAAAGTTCACCTGGAATGCAACACTATCCAGGATAGAGGCTCTCGTTCTAAATCGCGCGGTTCACATTCTCCAGCAAACTCTTTAATAAAACGAAGAACAGACTACTCCCTGAATCGTTCTCTTCATTTCGCTGGTGACAGCGTGTTTACTTTGCATCAGTACGCTGTAGTTTTTTCCATAAGTTGCCTCCTTGCAGTTCTTTGGGAGAAAGCCACTCGATATGTCTATCGGCAAATAATGCCAGGGGGCCATAGTCGTCAAATAAATCCTGTCTGCTCCACGCCAGTAATTCATCCAGCGTGATATCCGTTGGAGTATTCCAGCTCGGGGTATTCCCTGGGATTTCAATGAGTAAGATGTGATGCTCGCGATCAATTTCGTCGGGCAACTTGCGACATTGAGATGAATCACTCCAGAAAGTTGAATCATCAACGACCGCTACCAGCTTTGATCTTCGTCGCGTCCCTGTTTGAGGCGGCCAGTCGAGTTGATATAGATCTCTGTTCTTCGCAGCGAGTTCTTGATTATGAGGGCTGTTCCAGGGTTCATCAAAATGATAATCCAGTTGGCGGTTTTTGAGATGGCGGGCAGACTTCAAGTAAGGCAGCAGCAAAGCCCGCCAACTGTGTAGTGCGACACCCTGCTCATTCTTCACCACCGGGGGAGGCAGACAACCATAGTCTGCTTGATACTGGTGGAGTGCCAGTCCAATCTGTTTCATCTGACTGCGAAAGAATTCGCGGCGGGCACTGGTTCTGCCCTGTTGTACTTCGGGAAACAACAGAATTGCAAGAATCGCGCTGATCATCAGGATGACCAGAATCTCAATCGTGCTGATCGCGTTGTTTTTCAAGATTTTCATGATGAATTCACAGAGATACTTTCCGTTTTTTTCCAGGCGCGAAAACAGATCAGTACAGCAAGGACAGAGAGACTAATCATGGTCCAGTAAAAAAAAGAGGACATATTTCCCAATCCGAATACCGCATAGCCATAGACGCCGTAATGTTTCTGCGAGGCGTTTCCCACTATCTGGTAGCGGGGCGTTGAGGAAACCAGCAGTAAGATCGTAAAGGCTAACCAGAAGTTAGTTGCGATAAAGTAGCGGAGCATGTTTCTTTATTTGCCTTGTGAAAAGATGGTATGAAATCGGTTTCTTCTCAACTTCATTCTAAACGAAATATCCTGATGAGTAAAAGAAAATATATTCTTTCGAGACGGACACGCTACACTGGATAACGAATTATCGATAGTTAACCCGTTATTAACCTGTCTCCTGGAACAAATACAAATGCAGGAACCGCAGCCCGTTTATCGCAGTACCTGGGTCCATCTGGCAGCCGCTGCGATCTGCAGCATTTTCATCGTAACTTTCTTTAATCTGGCACTGAGGCCACAGGGCTTCGAGGGCTGGTCGCTCGGTGCCGTCCTGGGATTTTCAAGCTTTGTCTTTTTATTCGTTCTTCCTGTTGGGATCTGGGCGATCTGTCTGGCGCTGACAAAAGAGCCGTTGCTGGTCGTTGGCTCTGATTTTCTCGAGTTGTATTCCTATTTCTTTCCAAAGAAGAAGCTGCTCAGAATCGAAGCGGCAGAGATTCTGAATGTGGATACGAATGCCAGTAAAAATAATGAGCGCACGGACCTGATCTTTTTTCTGACAGACGAAGCATACGAACGATTCAGTCCATTGAAGATATGGCGGCGCAGGGACCCCAAAATCAAAGCCGTCTTCTGGTCATTTACAAATACTCAACTCAGTCAGGTTCAAGCCGTCGAACTGATCAGGAATCAGTTATCACTTTCCTCACAGTCGCCTGAAGATCCTTACGAGCCAGCATAAATATCATAAGAAGAGTGGCGTTTCGCATCGCTCTTAAAGTAAATGCCTGGTACGGGAAGAAAAGAATGAACTCAGATTATTACCTGTATCTGGTTTTTGCCGTCTACATTCTGATATCGACAGTGGGGGGAGTGCTGGCGATTTACATGAGTTGTCGAAAAGACTTCGCGAAAAAAACTCACACGAAATATCAGCCACAAAGCCACTGGCTGACTCAAGTACATCGACTGCTGACCTTTGTTGCAGGACTGATCCTGATTGGCATGGCGATTTATGCCTTATGCAAGGCAGAAGAGATTGAAGAAATAATAAAACAATTTCGCAAAGTTCACTGACGACAGGAATGAAATTTACCGTATTTTGTACATGATAAAAAACAGGCCTCATTCGATTACGAAAAGAGGCCTGTTTGAATGTGTTATTCTTAAGAATTGCAGCGAGTTTATCTCCGCCCGCCTCGTCCGCCACCGGAGCGTCCTGAAGAGCCACGACTGCTGCTGCCCCGTGAGGAACTGCCACGCGAGTAACCGGAACTGCCTCGCGAATAGGAAGGCGATTTGCTTCCTGAAAAGGTGGACACGCCGTTCGAGTAATGCGAGCGGTACTGTGAACCGGTTGAAGGTCGTTGTTGTGTTGAAGAACGTCTGCCGGCTTGAGAATTTGCTGAACCCTGGGACGAACGATTCATCTGCTGGTTGAGCTGTCCCCAGTTTTTCTGCATGCTTTGCAGGCCGGAAGAAATCTGCTGACTCGATGATTGACTGTAACGGGAATTTGAGGCAGTCGCCTGGCGGCTGGAACGGTATGAACCTTTCTGGCTGCTGCTGCGGGCGGCCTGCTGGCTGCCTGTGGACTGTCGACTGCTGGCCGAAGAAGAGCTCTGCCCGACCTGACCATCGCCGAGTGTTCCCGTTGTGGAACCATTTTGTGTGGTGACAGTTGAAGTAACCTGCCCATTCCCGGCTGTTGTATCGACCGAGGCAGAGCCTTTGCTGGAATCGACGGTGGTGGATCCGTTGTAGGTCCCGTTCCCATTTCCGGTCACCGTGCCGGAACTGTTGTGCTGCACATCAGCATAACCCCTGGTTCCTTGTACGGAAGTGGAGGACGAACGAACGCCGCTGACAGAACCGTCGGCGTTCTGGTTCACACTGCCGTTGGTGTTTCTGCTGCCATAGGCGTTAACGCCGGTATTCGTCGCGACAGAGCCACTCGCCTGGGTGTTGTAGTTGGCTCCGGTCTGTGTCTGTTGAACAGAACCGGTGACCTGTCCTGCGCCGGCCGCCGAGAGTCCATTGGATGTGTTGACGGTTCCGCCGCCGGCTGCGCCGAAGTAAGTCGTATCGCCGGCGGTCGTCGTACCGGCAATACCGGCTCCCGTCGCAGTGGCCGAATTCCCCTGGGGACCTGTGAGCGTCGTGGTTGCTGCGCCCGCACCGACAGTGGTAGCGCCATTCTGGTAGACAACGCTGCCTCCCTGTGTGGCTCCGGTCACCGTATTTCCGTTGGGACCCGTGTAAGTTGTTGCGCTGCTGCCTGTGGATGCTGTTGTGTGGCCGTAGGGACCCGTGGTGGTGGTTTGCGTCGCAGCGCCATTTACGTTTTCACCATGATAGGTGGTCGTCGTTGTCGTCTGATGCGGATACGCGTATGCGGTGTAGAGTTCGGAAACGGTCGCAGGAACGAAGTATCGACCGGCGACATAACCGGCGGCGGCCACGTATGCGGCCTGGCCTGTCAGCGGAACGCCACTGTCATCCACAAACTGTTCGGGCTGCTGCTGCAGAGCCGCGTCGACTTCGGCGCGGAGTTTGTCAATGGCCCGCCACACGTCATCGGGCTGGGACTGGTAAGCCCGTCCCAGTAAGGTGGTGGTGGCAATGTTGTCACTCAGTTGTGCCAGAATTTCGGGATACTGTTTCAGCTTGTCGACATTCGGGTCGACTGCTTTGTTGAACTGCTGCACGCGTTTTGCAAAGCGACCGCCGCCAATACGAACGACCGGTTTGTCAGAAGCCTGGCGGATTGCCAGTGGATGTTGCGATGCTTCCAGAATCGTTTCGACCAGGTCATCAGGATAGAAGGCAATTCCGGTGACCAGGCTTTCCAATGCCCGCGGCGATAAGTTTTTCTGTGTCAGTTTCTGTGGCAGCTTCTGTTGCATGATGCTACCAGGCTGCTGTGCATTGCTGATGCCTGGTTGCAGAATGAAACAGGCTCCGACTGTGAGGACGATGAATCCTTTCAAATAGTTCTGTGAAGTAGCAGTCATTGATCTCCCCATCTTTTTTCTGAGATTGTGAAAACGGTCTCTCGTGATTCACATCTTGCCTTTTCTGAAGTTTCTCGACCTGGTATTGCGCTGGTCACTATTCATATAGCTTAGTTTTGATGAGTCGTCGGAAATGCTTTTTAGAAAAAACAAAATATCCGGGAACTCCTCTTTTCTGACAGTGCAATGGACCGGGAAACGATGTTCGCAGGCAACATGTTGTCAAAAAGAAACATCGCATGGCCTCATTCAAAACCATGTAGTTAACCCCGCGGGAAACATACTCAAGCTGTAGAAGTGTGGTTTCAGAAAGCAGAAAAAATGAACGAGAAAAAATGAATCACTGGAATATAAATCAGAAAAAAATTCGGAACGAATCAGTAGTGTCAGGGTTTGATTAATATCATCAAAGAAACTGCGCTAGAGACATAATATTTCTGTGTTGCTCTTCGCTGCATTTCTGCTGCTTGAATAATTTCGCACCATTCAAAAACTCTTTCTGAATGCGGCAGATTGAATTCTTATCTTCGATGACCATCCAGACTCCTGGGACGCATTTCTGTCAATTTCAGACAAATCAAAAAACGTTGATGAATTCAGTCGAGCTGACTACCTGTCCCTGATATATTAAGGTCATTCCGAATAAGACTTCAGGGAGAGAATGCAACATGCAGGCGAATCGATCCAACCACGATACGATTTTGGGTAACTGGGGGGACGGTCTGTTCAATCGCCGCGAAATGCTGCAGACTGCTGGTGGCGGAATTGGAATGATGGCCCTCAATTCGCTATTGAATGCAGATAAAGTTGCTCACGCAGCTTCTGACTCCTTAACGCCGAAAACGCCTGATTTTCAACCGCGCGCCAAACGCATGATCTGGCTGTTTATGCACGGCGGTCCAAGTCACGTGGATCTGTGGGATCCTAAACCTGATCTGGTCAAGTACTCCGGGAAACCGTTGCCTGACAGTTTTGGCGAAGTCATGACGCGGCGCAAGGTCGCAAAAAATCCACTGCTCGCGCCGATCAAACCGTTTCGCAAACGGGGGGAATCGGGACTCGAAGTCAGTGATTTTCTCCCGCATACCGGTGCACTGGTTGACGATCTGTGTGTCGTCCGTTCGCTGCATGGTGACAGCGTGAATCATCCACAGTCAGTCTATCAGATGAATACCGGCAGCACTTTGATGGGGCACCCGAGTGTGGGCAGCTGGGTTGCCTATGGTCTGGGGTCTGAGAATGCAGACATGCCGGCGTTTGTGGTGATGCCTGACCCTGGAGGCGGCATCAAAGGCGGTCCTCCCGCGTGGGGCAGTGGCTATCTGCCCGCGACATTTCAGGGAACCACGATGCGCGCCGGAGAGACGCCGATCTTGAACTTAAAACCACCTGCATCAATTTCATCAAAACAGCAACGGGCGACTCTGGATCTGATTCAATCCATGAACCGCCGCCATCTGGAAGCGCGCGACCGGGATGACGAACTGGCGGCGCGGATTTCTGCCTACGAGCTTGCGTTCCGTATGCAGACTGCCGCTCCGGAAATTGTGGATCTCACCCAGGAGACACAGGACACGCATACGATGTATGGGCTCAATGATCCAAAGACGCGGGACTTTGGAGAGCGTTGTCTGCTCGCGCGGCGGATGATCGAACGGGGCGTACGCTTCGTGCAACTCTATTCTGGCGATACGGTCGGCTGGGATGCACATAGCGATGTGACTAAAAATCATACCGCCTATTGTAAAAAAACCGATCAGCCTGTTGCTGCTCTGCTGAAAGACCTCAAACAGCGGGGGCTGCTGGAAGACACGCTGGTGGTCTGGTGTGGTGAATTTGGTCGTATGCCGATGAGTGAGCAGGGCAGGGGCCGCGATCACAACCCGTGGGGGTATTCCGGCTGGCTGGCGGGAGCCGGGATTACCGGGGGACGATCTTACGGAGCCACCGATGCCATTGGTCTGCGTGCGGTAGAGGACAAAGTACACGTCAATGAATTTCATGCCTCACTGCTGCATCTGATGGGGCTGGATCATGAATCACTGACCTATTTTCATAACGGTCTGGATGAACGTCTGACAGGACCTGCCGAAGTGAAGATTGTGAAAGGACTGCTCACATGAATTCACTTAATTTCAAATTCCTGGTCGTATCACTTTCTCTGATGTTCACACTCTGTTCGTCTTTGGTGAACGCAGAGGAAGGAAAGAAACTTTCTGAGGAGCCCATCACCGCAGCGGACCGGGAGCACTGGTCGTTTCAGCCGATTCAACGACCAGCATTGCCTGTCGTTAAGAATACGAAATGGTCGCGCACTCCCATTGATCAATTCATTCTGGCTGAACTGGAGTCAGCAGAATTGCAACCCGCGGCAGAGGCAAGTCGCACTACGTTGATTCGCCGACTTTA
Source organism: Gimesia algae (assembly GCF_007746795.1). NCBI lineage: Bacteria > Pseudomonadati > Planctomycetota > Planctomycetia > Planctomycetales > Planctomycetaceae > Gimesia > Gimesia algae. The sequence continues at coordinate 6,003,970 of NZ_CP036343.1, read as the reverse complement.
TTTTGATGTGACCGGACTGCCGCCTTTACCTCAAGACGTGGATGCGTTTCTGGCAGATGACAGTCCTGATGCTTACGGAAAGCTCGTGGATCGCCTGCTGTCTTCGAAGCATTATGGAGAACGCTGGTCTCAACACTGGTTGGATCTGGCCCGCTTTGCGGAGACCGATGGTTACGAACATGATAAGGTCCGCCCCGATGCCTGGAAGTATCGAGACTGGGTCATCAAAGCGTTGAATGAGGATATGCCTTACGATCAGTTTGTCCGCTGGCAACTGGCGGGAGATGTGATCGCGCCTGAGAATCCGGAGGCGAAAATTGCGACCGCCTTCTGTCTGTCCGGTCCCGATATGCCTGATATCAATTCCCAGGAAGAACGCAAGCATACGCTGCTGAATGAAATAACATCCACCGTCGGCTCTGCCTTCATGGCGCTGCAGATGGGATGTGCCCAGTGTCATGATCATAAATACGATCCGATCAGTACCATTGATTTCTATCGGATGCGCGCCTTTTTTGAGCCCGCAGTCAAACCGGTCAAAAACAGATCGGTCACCATGCTGGCTTCCCTCGGAAAACCGGTGGCACCCAGTCGCGTGATGATTCGCGGTGACTGGCGGCAACCGGGTCCACGCGTGCAACCTGCTTTTTTACGAGTCGCAAATCTGCAGGAACAGGCTGTTGACGCCGATGACTCACGGCAGCAGCGGCGCGAATTTGCCCATTGGCTGACTCAGAAAGAGCATCCGTTGACCTCGCGAGTGATTGTGAATCGTATCTGGCAGCATCATTTTGGGCGAGGCCTGTCTGCCACTCCCAGCGATTTTGGTGTGATGGGCGATCTGCCGACACATCCGGAACTGCTGGACTGGCTGGCTGACGAACTGGTGTCGTCTGGCTGGAAAATGAAATCACTGCATCGTCTGATTCTGACCTCAAGCGTGTATCGACAGGCGGGGCAGTCTGACGGTACTCAGGCATCAGCGGTCGCCTGGAAACGTTCTCTCAAGGAAGACCCGGATGTTGCATTGTTATCCCGTTTTCCGCGTCAGCGGCTGGATGCGGAAGTGATTCGTGATGCGATGCTGTCAGTCAGCGGTAAGCTCTCAGAAAAAACTGGAGGCCGCGGCGTGATGCCACCACTGCCACGCGAGTTACGAGCGACTTTGCTTAAAGATCAGTGGAAGACCAGCGCAAACGTCGAAGATCATTCACGGCGGAGTATTTATGTCTTCGCCCGACGGAATTTGCGGTATCCGTTATTTGATGTGTTTGACCGTCCGGATGCGAATACGAGTTGTTCCCGTCGCGGCAACTCGACGACGGCACCTCAGTCGCTGTTGATGTTGAACTCGGAGAGTTCCCTGAAGTGTGCGCAGGAACTGGCAGGACTGATTTGGGATCAGGTTGGAGAAAATAAGGGACAACAGATAATGTTGATGTTTCGCCGTGCCCTGGGACGCACGCCGACTGAAAAGGAATTGCTTGAGCTCACACAATTTTTAAGTACACAGCAGGAATTGCTGGCGAATGAAAAACGTACCGGCGATCAGTTACTGTTGCCGCTCGGGGAGACTGCGGTTCAAAATCTTTATGCCGGTGCCGCTTTAACGGATCTGTGCCTGGCGATTTTCAATACCAGTGAATTCCTGTACGTGGATTAATCGCTTACAACAGGCATACCGCTGCGGCTTCACTCTGATTAAACGGAATGTTTTTTTTAAACGTCGAATTTGTTAGATTTGTTAAGAATGGATCTGTGTAGAGTCTGTTCTCTTAGTCTGTAATAAGAAGGTGAAAGATGATGATACGACCTGGAATTTATTTGCTGATGATTATGCTCGGAAGTATGACGTGGTTTGATTGCACGACTCTGAAAGCAGAGGACGCTGCTTTGCTGGGTGACTGGCGGTTGCAGGGGGACTCAAAGGACCGGAGTTCATTGCAGCTGAAAACGGTCAATCAGGGGGTTAAGTTGAAAGCAGATCAGCCGGCAGTATTTGATGGAAGAAAAGCATTTCTGGAAGTACCACACACCGAGGCGTTATCGCTGGGGACCGGGGAGTTTTCGGTTTCGCTGACCGTGCATACCAGTGCAGAACTGGATGATGTGCTGGGAACATTACTCAGTAAATACGATCGGCGGACGCGGCGTGGATTTCAGTTGAGCATCAAGAATCATGCAGGCGTCACCAGCAGTCAGTCGAATGATCGGCATCTGCAGTTTGGAATCGACAATGGCAAAATCGATGCAGAGTGGACCGATCATGGTCAACTGGGGAATGCCGTCCTGATTTACAGCATGGCAGTTTTCGACGGGAATCTGTTTGCCGGAACCTGTGTGCCCGGTGAATCTGCTGCCGGTCGCGTGTATCGCTTTGATAAAGAACAAAAATGGATCGACTGTGGTGCGCCCGATTTGTGCAATGCGGTTTCTTCACTGGCGGTTTACCAGGGAAAGTTGTACGCGGGGACGGGCAAGTATCGGTTGAAAGGTTCATCGCTTTCGGAGTCAGATAATCCACATCTGGGAGGCAATGTTTATCGGTATGAGGGAGACGGCAAGTGGGAACACTGCGGCAAGCTGCCTGATGTAGAAGCGATTAACGGCATGGTCGTTTATCGAGGGAAACTGTATGCCTCCTCCATGTATAAACCGGCTGCCTTTTACCGTTACGACGGTGATCAAAAATGGACGTCGTGCGGAGTGCCTGACGGGAAACGTGTCGAATCGCTGGCCGTTTATAACGGCGACCTGTATGCCTCGGGTTATGATGAAGGAGCCGTCTATCGCTTTGACGGAACGAACTGGTCCCCTGCCGGTAAGGTGGGAGAGTCGACACAGACCTATGGCTTCACCGTTTACGAGGGAGACTTGTATGTGAGTGAGTGGCCGCACGCAGAGGTGTACCGTTACGCGGGGAAGAATCTGTGGAACCTGGCGGGGCGGCTGGGTGAGGAGAAAGAGAGTATGCCACTGGCTGTTTATAACGGGGCCATGTATTCCGGCTCATTACCTCTGGCCGAAGTCTATCGTTATAACGGCGGAGTCGACTGGACAAATACAGGGCGGCTCGATTTGACTCCGGATGTGAGGTATCGACGCGTGTGGTCGATGGCGGTATTTCAAGGGAGACTGTTTGCAGGAACCTTACCGGCAGGACGTGTGCATTCCATCGAAGCCGGGAAGAACGTGACGTATGACACGGCGCTCAAGCCGGGCTGGCGGCAGATTGTCGCGGTGAAAGAAACAAATCGACTCAAGCTGTATGTTGATGGTAAGCTGGTTGCGACCTCTACTGAGTTTAATCCGGCAGAGTATGATTTAACTAACTCAGAACCATTAAAGATCGGCTTTGGTGCGCATGATTACTTTAATGGGAAAATGAAGGACGTCAAACTCTATCGACGTGCCTTGTCCGCGGATGAGGTTCAGAAAGCGTTTACTGCGGACTGATCAGAATCACGACGGTGACAAAAAAAGAGCCATCTGAAATCATCAGATGGCTCTTGTCGTTTCTCTCATTCACAGGAAGGCGTTTACTGAATTCCGTGAGTACGACGCAGTTCGTTTTCAAGTTCCGGAACCCGCCCCTGTTCTTTCAGCCACAATTGTTTGAGTGAGAAACTGGCGGGCACCTGCAGTCCTTTGAGCTCATGGATGTAACGCCAGAGAATTACTGCCTTGAGTCCTTCTTCAATAGCCAGGTCTTCTGACAACAGGCTGGGATACTGATTCAGAACGGATTGATACAAAGCCATTCCTTGTTCCAGTTTCTCTTTCGCTTCATCCAATTTATAGTCAAATATGAGTTTCTCACCCTCATACAGTAACTTGTGAGCCTTGATCGTATCAGGTTGAGATTCTGATAGTGCCCGCGTCCGCCAGAAGCGATAGTTGGAGGTATCCTGGTAGCGACCAGTCCAATTACGCACATCTTGTTCGGTGATGGATTCATCTCGAGCCGCCAGAGCTTTGATATCATCATCAGTCCATTCCAGTACGATCGGACCTTTGGGCGTGATGAACTCTTCACGGCCGTAAATCTCGGTCCATTCATCGAAACCCTGTTTCCAGGCATCGGTGCGCTGTTTGCCGAAGACACCTTCGCGCTGCATGGCGTTTGCGTAGTCGAATTGAGCATGCCAGGGAGAGCCCCGAAACAGCATTCGCATCTGCAGGTGTTGTTTATGTTTGAGTTCTTTGTCGTTGGCGATCAGGAAATGTTCTTTGGCCACCTGGTAATTATCGAGGCGTTCCGGGTTAATTTCCGGATCCGGGCCCCCTTTGTAGAGAGCTGTATTGGGGTCCACTTTATAGAAACGCCGGAACTGACGCCATTCATCCGAGCGCCCCACTTTCTGACCATGCAGGTTGCCGACTTTCCAGTCCAGTTCCGGAAATCGCTCGTTACGGGTAACGCCTTCATTCAGGAATTTAATGCCCTGTTTGACCCAGAAATAGCGGTCTTCAACAGCATCCCACTCAGCAGAAACGTTATAGGCCAGATTCCAGCCCTGGAAATCCCAGACTTTCATGTAGTGAGGCTGGAGCAGGGTAATGGAATGAACGGTCGAATCGAGCTTCCCCCATTCCTTTTTCTTCTGATATTCATTGGCATCAATCCAGAGCATGTTGGTCGCAATGCCACGCAGTCCCAGCAGGACGAAGTTCAAGGAGGCACTCGAGGGATCAACGTCACCCAGGGTGCTTTCCCCCAGTTCATGTTTGACACGCAACTGAGCCAGCTTACCACCAGAACCTTCTTCACCCGTGGAAGGCATGCCCAGCCAGATCACAGGGATCAGCAGGACAATAATGGCAATCACGTATGCCAGCTTACGATGTTTGGAAGAGAGGTTGTTCATTTCGCCTCCAATTCGCGAAGTTTCAAGCTATAGAATGAAACAATTAAACAAGGAAGAATATAAGCCGCAGTCGTAACGATACCAGGCAGCAGGGCGGCACTCCAGGAAATATCAAAACCTTTGATGACGTATTCACGCATGTTGGAGAAGATTCCAAAGTTGGGGATTACCTGTTGGCAGAGCCAGAGGAAGTTGATGATACCGGCATCGACCACTCCGATTATTCCCTTTACGGGACCAGGGGGTAATTCTGTTTGAGAATTCATGTGAGTAATCAGCCGATACCAGGCTTCAATCGCTCCTGATGCTTCCATTTTGCCGCTTAATATTTCATTCATGTACTCTTTTGACATGAATCCAACCAGAACGACAGTTAACGTGGTGAGAATGGCGACGGGGCCTTTCACGAAGCAACTGATGGTCACGCCGAGCATGATGACCAGCACCATAGGCATCCAGATTCCGAATACTGCTTTTGAGTAGCCTACGTAAAACGGACGGTCGGGCGTACGGATGAAGAGATCGGAACGGGCCATTCCGAGTAATTGACCTGCTTCCTGACAGTGAACTTCGACTGTCAGGTTTCCTTCTTTATCAACCAGCTCATCAAAAATATCTACTTCCACATCTTCTGAGCCATCGTATTTTTTCTGTAAAATTTTACGGTTGAAAACCATCCTGTTGTCAGAATATTCTTTATTCACAAATGCCGGGGATTCCACACGCAAACCGGTGTCTTCATTCACGAAGGTAAGCTGGAAAAGAATTCCTCCCATTTCCATATTTCCCTTATGGGTTCGAAATGCTTCGAATGACGACTGCAGAACCAGATCGCCTTTGATCGCATCACTTTCGTCGACTCCTTTGAACTTATAGATGGCGCTGGCTTTCGTAGCTCCTTCAATATAGCTGCGGTGCATCCAGACGTCGCCGACATTAATCCCCAATTTTGTGGGGGCTCCTTCACGATCAGTGAAAGAGATCTCGCCGTATAAGGGGACTTTGGAAACCAGGAGAGAGTCTTCTAGTTCCAATTTCTTTTCTTCTTCCGTCTTATCATCTGACGAGTTCTCTTCTGATTCCAACTGCTCAACTGCAGATGGCATCGGCTGATATTTTACTATGTCCGGGACCTGACGATTGATCCAGATATATCCGACAGTCCCCATCACCAGCAGAATGACAGTTCCCAGCAGAGTAAAGCCCAGCATCCGTCCGAGCACAATTTCGATACGGTGGACAGGTTTGGTTACCACGGTATGAATGGTTCGCAAACGAATGTCTTCGGGTAAAGACCAGCAGGACAGCAGCAGCATGATGGGGATGACGAGCCAGCTGATGGCTTTCAGAACGAAGTCGATATAGGACTGTACCTGCAGGTCAGGTCTATCTGCCGTTCCAGAGAGGAACCAGCCGGCAAACATGAACAGGACTGCGAAGACAATGAAGACATATAGGATTTTCTGACGGAGTGACTCGCGAATGGTGAGTACACTCAGCGACCAGATGCGCCGACAGGAAAGGTGAATCATCTGGACAAAGAAATCGCCGATTGCCAGAAAGACGTCGGCAACCCCTTTGGTACCCCGGGTGATCACCCCCACAATCAGACAGACAATCAACGCGAGCAGCATGGCGCTTCCGAATACACTCAGAAAATGTATGAAAGCTCCAAACGTGTCATAAGGAATCGGATCAAAAGACATAATGATTTACTTCTGTGAATAACATCTCAGCGGAAATGATGTCTGCTAAATAACGCAGCAGAGCCAGAGTCAATGATCGTGAGTAGCATCATGCTCAAAATGCATCCTGCTTACTCGGCTGTTTTTTTCTCTTCCGTTTCGGGAACGAAACGTTGACCGGGCCGGTCTTTACTTTCCTGTACCGTTTTCAGGAACAGAGATTCCAGCGTCGCCGTAGGATGGTCAATCGTATCAACCGTTCCATGGTGTTTGGCGACGACCTGTTCAATTTCTTTGATGGCTTCATCGCTCAGTTTCGATGTCAGGATTTGTGTTTCTTCCTGTTCTTTAAGGAGGTCATCCACGCGTCCCATCACCTTGAGTTCGCCGCCGTACAGAATCGCAATGCGGTCACAGACGTCTTGAACATCTGCCAGCAGGTGGCTGCACATCAGAACGGTTTTCCCCTGTTCCTTGAGCTCCACAATCATGCGCTTCATATCGTCTGTTCCCAGCGGGTCGAGACCACTGGTTGGTTCGTCCAGCATGACCAGGTCGGGATTGTTGATCAACGCCTGAGCCAGACCAATACGCCGGGTCATCCCCTTGGAGTATTCTTTCAACTGGCGTCGCTTGGCGTGACCCAGGCCGACTTTTTCAATCAGTTCAGCTGATCTCTCGCGGCGTTCCTTGGCCGACATCTTGAAGAGACGTCCATAGAAATCGAGAGTTTCTTCCGCATTCAGGAAGCGGTACAGATAGGATTCTTCAGGCAGGTATCCAATGCGTTCGTTCTTTTCCACATTGGAAGCAGGCTGGCCGAGGACTTTAATTTCCCCTTCCGAAGGGAAAAGCAGGCCCAGGAGTAGTTTCAATGTGGTGGTTTTACCAGAGCCATTCGGGCCCAAAAGACCAAAGATCTCTCCCTTTTTAACTTCCAGGCTTAATGAATTGAGTGCACGAACTTTTTTGCGGCCCCAGAAATCACGGTAGATCTTTGTCAGATTGCTAATCTGAATGACTGACTCATTGTCCATTGGCGGTTCTCAGCTCCACTATTGTAGTTAGATTATGACCAGTATAAGAACGGTTTCTCAGTCCTAAAAAAGAACTAACAAAAACTAACGCTAGAAAATCTGCGGGTTTACTACGATTTGTATTTGAGCTCCGTTGGTAAAAATTTCAATTTCCTGACGAGGAAATGAAAAAACAGAGCAGTCAGCAGATCAATGCGTGGCCAGCATCCATGACAGGGGCCAGAAGCTCAGGAATCCATTCGAAAACAATGATCCAAAGTGAATAACACTCTAAAATTGCGGAGCAGCTCTTGCAAGCTATTAGAGCGGCATACTGGGTTAAGATTTCAAGAACGTGGTCACTGCAACCTGTATACGACTACGAATCCGTATAACTTAACCTCAACCAGGGGTGGGGGCGGTTACAAATGACAACGCTTTGTGTTCATGCGAATAGATGAATGGTCTACCTCGGGGCGGGAAGGACATCTGGAAGTAGAGTGAGCAACACAATTCTATTCAGAAACGGGCTTTGCGCTGGGAGAGATATTCGATCAGAGCTTTGTCGAAGGGCATGCTGGTATCGAGGGGGACATAATCAACGCCCATGGCGCGCAGTTTTTCCTGATAGGTCTGTCGGAGTTCATTCACGGCTTCCAGATAGTCGGCTTTCATACCTTCCGCGTCGAGAACCAGAGAGTCGCCTCCTTCAGGCTCTTTCAGGTCGACCATGCCTTCAAAGGGAAAATAGACTTCTGCTTCATCCAGAATATGAAACAGGATGACATCATGACCTGCATATCTCAATCTCTGCAGATTGTCGAGAACACTTTTCTGATCAGTGAGCAGGTCTGAAAAAATCATCAACAGGCTGCGGTGTTTGACCATGGAAGCAATCTGCTGAATATTCTGTCCGATTTCGGTAGTTCCGCTCGGGTGTGAATTGGCCAGCATTGCCAGAATATTACCCAGCTGGCCCCGTTTACTGCGGGCGGGCAGAAAATTTTTAATCCGGTCTCCAAATGTGATCAGGCCGACCGGATCCTGTTGATGGATCATCATATAAGCCAGCGAGGCTGCCAGGCAGATCCCATAATCAAACTTGGAAAGCTGCTGGCGATAGGTATAAGCCATGCTCTCAGAAAGGTCGAGAATCAGATATCCGGTCAGATTGGTTTCGGCCTGATATTTCTTGATGTAGAACCGATCCGTTTTGGCATAGACCTGCCAGTCAATATCACGTGGGTCATCTCCCTGTGAATAGCGACGATGTTCGCTGAATTCGACGCTGAAACCATGATACGGGCTGGCATGCAGGCCACTCAGAAATCCTTCGACGATGAATTTGGCTCTCAGATCCAGCCGCGCCACCGTCTGAATGACTTCCGGTTTGAGGTATTGTTCCGCATTTGGCATGGGGGGCGATCTCAGGCAGATGAGGGTTACAAAGAAGAATTGTTATCTGGTAGTGACGTGTTGCTGGCTGATCCGGCGTTTGAGTTGACACTGAATCGATTAATTGTGTTACAGGAATTAGTTAGGTCAATTATATATACTCTTGAACATACTATTCGAATTGGTTATGGTAATTAATCAATCTGATAACTGGAAACAGGATCTTCATCTTGATTTCGGGATGGAATAAACTAGGTTTATGATATCCGTTCTTAATATGACAGCGACCCTTATTTTCGAAAAGGGGTGGTCTGGAGGCCGGTAATACATAATATTGCTAAAAGCGGAAAACATTACTGCAATTAGCCTGTGGCTCTGTTAACCTGTAGTATGGGCTTCTTTCTAAGCTCTAACATCAGATTTACTATACTTTCTCATTATCATTTTTCCAGACCTGCAATGTGCTTCTGATAAATCTTAATCTCTGCGAATACTGATCATAATTCATTTGCTGAAGCACTAAACATTTTATACGTTTTCTAATCTCACTTTCTCGTCATTATTTATCCAAACAGGGATTTATTATGTCAAATGGCATAACTCCGGATGAGCAGAATAATAATCCTTCGGAAATACCGTGTCCGCTGTGTAATGAAATGGTTCGTACAGGACTGGTCCGATGTTGGAATTGTGGTTCCTTCATGCGGGAAGACATAGCAGAAGCCTATCGGAAAATGCAGGAGAATCCAGCTCCTATGATCTTCAGCCCGTTGCCTGAAGAAACGGAGCATTCGGAAGAGCAGGAGTTCCCAAGTACAACAGCGACGATGACGGGTTATTCCAACTCGGATGACGACGACTTCGAACTGGATCAAAGTATTGCGGTCACCGAATATGAAGCCAGTGATGATGATTTCCAACTGAACGACGATACGGATTCCAGCCAGGATCAGCAAACGACAATTCCGCTGGCGCGTGAAGAATCCGAGGTAGAAGCCAGGCAGCATGCAGACTCGGATGTGGAATCAGAGGCACCTGCCTCAGAAGACAAAGCGAAACAGATCGATAAAGCTCCTGCAGAAGATCATTCTGTAGCAACCGGGGGTGATGTACTGTTCAACGTTGCCCTGGAAGAAGAAAAAGAAGAGAAAAAACGACGTAAAGGGGGCGGACGTCGTCGACGGCGCAGAGGTGGCAAAGTCGAAGGTGGTATCGTTGTATATTGCCCGAACGGTCATCGCATTCGAGTTCGTGAAGAATATCGAGGTGCTGCAGGAAAATGTCCGGCGTGCAATGTCATGTATCTGGTCCCCCAGACGGTTCCCAGTGAGCAGGAAGCAGAACAGACAGCAACGGCAGATGCCCAGACGGAAGCAGAGAGTTCTGAAGGCTTCAATGCGGGGGCCTACACGCATTGGCTCGAAGGAATCAAACTGCATGCGATTGACCCGACCAAGCTGAAATTGAAACCGAACAGTCTGGAAAAGACGTTTACGAACGTCGATCTGGCGATTTCTCCGGAAAAGATGCTGGTTCTGGTTGTAGCTAAAGCCGGTCTACTCGGCAGTGGATCCAAAGACAAACTGGAGAAAGCCAGAGCAGAAATCGCAGCTCATCTTCGCGAAGAGAAAGATGAAGCGGAAATTCCGGCAGTCAGCGTGCAAACGGTCACAGCCGAACAGATTTCCAAGCTGCGTGTGGTCTTTCCGACGATGTACGATCATGAATCCGTGTTTGCGGGAGTTCCTGTGTTTGGTAAAGGTCGCATTGCGATCGCCTTGCCGAAACAGCAGGATTCAAAGGAAAATCAGTATCTGACATTCTCTTTGAGCGAATATCGCAAACTGACTGAAGCGCTTTCAGAATTCTTTGGCATCGATCAACTGGGACAGGATTCAGGAATTCCGCTGACGGATCAGATGCAACAGGTGACCTGCCATTACAGCGAGGAATCGTTCGAAGTTCTGGATAATGAAAATCTGGAATTTTACGAAGCAGATCCCGAAATCGAACTGACTCTGGCAGGCAGACAATGCCAGGGATGTCAGTTGATTGTCAGTGAAGATTCCCGCAAGAAAGAGCGAATTGGGGGGAAGGCCGGTAAGGCGATTGCCAAAACCAAATGCCCGAAATGCAATGAAAAATTCGGCAACATCTCACTCTATCAGCTCGTGAAAACAGAAGTTCCTGCAGAAGCTGTCGCCGAATAGCGGCCACGAACAGCGTTTCCTCAATCGTGAAAACAGACGACGGCTGCGCTCTTAGCGGGAAATTTGTTGCGCAATGATTGCAGAGTATGAGTTGACAGCTATAATATGTTTAATTCATATAAACCAACTGTCTAGCCTTGTCTGCATGCATCAGATAACAGACACGGAGAATTCCGATTAAGCAAGTGACAAAAGCGTGGTTTGGTTTATGCTTTTATAGTCACCTGAAGGGTTAGGTGTTTCTGTAACATTATACAATTTTTGAGCTTAAGAGACGATCAGAGTTGGAAATCGTGAAAGGGAAATTCTTGACCGACTCAATCTATGGAGTAGAATTAAGTAAGCAAAGCTGAGCAGGGAAGCACTCTTGTGACATGTTTGTATGTTCACTTTCCATTGTTTGACGGAAAAGTGACATCAGGGGCCGCTTTTTGAACTGTTCAGGAGAAACTGGTGTCACCAGGATTTGATCAAAATTTCAAAGAACTGGTCCGCCAGAGAACGAACCTGGTCGAGTTGGTATCCGAGTCAGTCCAGCTGATTCCCAGCGGCCGTGATTTCAAGTGTCTCTGCCCTTTTCACAGTGATCACAATCCTTCACTGGTCGTGTACCCGGATCGAGAAACCTGGCGCTGCTGGGTCTGTAATACCGGGGGAGACTGTTTTGGATGGGTCGAGAAATACGACGACGTCGGCTTTTTTGAAGCATTGAAGATCCTGGCCGAGCGTGCTCATCTGGAAATGCCTCAGTTTTCTCAGCAGTCAAATAATGCCCCTCGATCTAATATTGTTGAGAAGACCTCATTATTCGATGTGATGAAATGGGCGGAACAGCAGTTTCATGACTGCCTGGTGAATACCCGTGAAGGAGAAATGGCCCGTCGATATCTGATGGAAGACCGGGGCTATACAGAAGAAACAATACAGCAGTTCCAACTCGGCTTTCATCCGAATGACTGGCAATGGCTGGTGAATCGGTCCCGGGGGCACTATCCGGAGAGCCTGCTGGCGGAAGCCAGGCTGATCTTTAAGAAGGAAGGTCAGTCCCGCTATTCCGATTATTTCGTCAATCGGGTCATGTTTCCGGTTCGCGACGAGCGGAAACGCGTTGTTGCGTTTGGGGGACGAATCCTGCCGGGCTCGGGGGCAGAGGGAATTGCCAAATACTTCAACAGTCCTGAAAGCATTATTTTTACTAAAAGTAAGCTGTTGTTTGGCTTGGATGAATCTCGCCAGACCATTCGAGAAACGGAAACGGTCGTTGTGGTCGAAGGGTACACTGATTGCATCACCGCACACCAGTTTGGCGTGACGAATGCGGTGGCCACGTTAGGAACCGCATTGACGGAAACTCATGTTTCCTATCTCAAACGATTGGCGCGAAAAGTCGTATTAGTCTTTGACGGGGATAATGCAGGCCAACAGGCCGCGGAGCGATCTTTAGCAAAATTTATCGCTCAGGAAGTTGATTTACGAATTTTAACACTGCCTGCAGGTAAAGATCCTGCCGATTTTTTAGAAGAACAGGGAGCAGAGCAGTTGAAGCAGTTGATCGCGCAGGCTCCTGAAGCCTGGAATTTTAAATTGAATGTTTGTGTCCAGAAATTTGGACTGGAGTCAATTGACGGTCAACACCGAATTTTAGAGGAGATGCTGGAGTTACTGGCGTCAAGCCCTAACCTAACCGGCAAAATTCGTGAAGACATCATATTAAGAAAGTTGGCAGATAGACTGGGTTTAAACGAATCAGTTGTCCGAAAACGACTGAGTGAAGTCAAACAAAAAAAAAGCACGAGTCTTAATACGAATCTCTCCTCCAACGAATCCGACTCGACTCCGAGAACGACCGACACTTCCGGATATCACCAGGAAGCAGACAATTCAACGAAAGATAATCAACTTGAGAGCGAACTTCTTGAAATTATTTTTGTGTATCCCGAGTGTGTCTCCCGGATCCTGCAGCATATCTCCCCCGAAAACTTGAAAAACCCCCAGTTACGTTCCCTGTTTCAGTTAAGTATCGATTTGACTGAAGAGGGGGTTCTACCGGATCTCAATCGCATCCTGGATCGAATTACTGATCCAGATCTCAAGCAGCTGGTTGTCAAAATTGACGCCCATGCCCGAGAAAAAGCAGTTCACGACAAGCTGTTGAATGATCCGACTCCGCTTGAGGGAATTCCGCATTTTTTGAAGCATTCCATCAAGAATATCCAATGGCGGGAAGAACGGGAACACCACGAAAAAACCAAAGGGCTGCTGTTCCAGAATGCCCAGAATAAGAGTTTGAATTCTGATGCGAAAGATCTGTTAAGAAAAGCATCAGAATTTCATCAAAAACGAAACATTAAAAAAATTCACTAGAGACTCTAACCAGACTGATTGGGAGAAGCAACGTGCACCGACTCGACGCCCGATTGAATGAACTAATTGAAAACGGCAAAAAGCAGGGTTACCTGACCTACGATCAGGTGAGTGCCTACCTGCCTGATGAAGCGCTGAATCCCGAGAAGCTGGATAATCTCCTGCTGACGATCGAGGAGATAGAGTTAGACATCATTCCGGATCAGATTATTACGATCTTACAGCCGGAAAAGCCCAAAGGACGCTCCCGGTCTACAGATGATCTTTCCCGTCGGATTGATGATCCCGTGCGGATGTATCTGACGCAGATGGGGGAAATTCCCCTGCTGACACGAGATGAAGAAATTCGTCTGGCGAAGAAAATTGAAATCACCCGCCGTCGCTTTCGTCGTGAATTATTGAGCAGCGACTATGCGATGCGTCAGGCCATTGAGATCCTGGATAAAGTTCATAAATCAGAACTGCCTTTCGACAGGACGATCAAAGTTTCCGTGACAGAAGGGCTGGAAAAGAATCAGATTCTGGGGCGGATGCCTCACAATCTCAAGACACTCGAATATCTGAGTCATAAAAACGCAAGTGATTTTCAGCAGTTCGTGAATCCGGAACTGAGCAAGAGCGAACGAACGAAAGCTTATGCTTCCCTACAGAAACGTCGTCGCAAGATGGCCACTCTGATTGAAGAATTAAGCCTGCGGACACAACGCCTGCAGATTGGTATGAAACGCCTGGAGCAGATTTCCCATCGGATGACGGAACTGGAAGATCAGATTCGCGATATGGGTGATCTGCGAATCAAAAACTCCAAAGATGACCGAGCCAACCTGGAGCGCGAACTGCAGGATCTGGTGGCAATGACCATGGAAACTCCCGAAACTCTGCGGGAACGTATCAAAGCAGTCAAGCAGCGTTATCTGGATTACGAGACTGCAATGCGTGAACTTTCCGGCGGTAACCTGCGACTGGTCGTTTCGATTGCCAAGAAATATCGTAATCGGGGCTTAAGCTTTCTGGATCTGATTCAGGAGGGAAATACCGGTCTGATGCGTGCTGTTGATAAGTATGAGTATCGGCGTGGTTATAAGTTCTCGACCTACGCAACCTGGTGGATTCGTCAGGCGATTACGCGTGCGATTGCCGATCAGGCTCGTACGATCCGAATTCCAGTGCATATGATCGAGACCATGTCGAAATTGCGAAAGGTCAGTAAACAGCTCCTGCAGGAAAACGGCAGAGAACCTACGATGGAAGAAACAGCTGAAGTCGCTGGAATCAGCCTGGAAGAAACGCGACGTGTGCTTAAGATTTCGCGACATCCCATCAGTCTGGATCGACCTGTGGGAGAAAGCGAAGACAGTTACTTCGGTGATTTCATTGAAGATTCTGATTCCGACAGCCCGGTGAATACAGCCAGCCAGGAAATGCTCAAGGACAAAATTGATCATGTCCTTAAGACACTGACCTATCGTGAACGTGAAATCATTAAACTTCGATTCGGTCTGGGGGATGGTTACACTTATACTCTGGAAGAAGTCGGTCGGATTTTTAAAGTGACCCGTGAGCGTGTGCGTCAGATCGAAGCCAAAGCGGTCAGAAAATTACAGCATCCTGTTCGCAGCAAACAGTTGCAGGGCTTCATAGAAGGTCTTGTTCCTGAATGGGGACAGGCCGAGACCGAAGAAGAGACGGCGGATGCCACTGCATCAGCCAGTATTTGAACTTCAAACGCCGATCAATTCTGATCGGCGTTTTTTTTTATTCAGAATTGTACTGAAAACTCGATTTCCCGGGTGAGGCTCAGAAGATCGATCAGTTTTACAGCGTATGTCTGGCTATTTCGTACAAAAATCTTTATAACAAGGTAAAAGCACTGAGGCGCTGACTAAATAGCCTCAAAAATGAGCGTTTCTGGAGTTCTTTAACATGTCGACGACTGCTGCCAGTTTGAAAGCTTTACATCATTTGTATCTGAGACTGCATGATGTGAATCAGAAATTAGAACAGGGGCCCAAGCGAATTAAACTGAAGGAACAGTTCGCATTGGTGCAGGATGACAAGCTCAAAGCGGTGCAGGATCAGGTCATCCAGCTGAAGAAGCAGGTCCACCAGAAGAATCTGGATTTGCAGACCAATGAAGCAAAAATCCTGAGCCTCAAAGGAAAACTGAATACAGCTTCATCCAACAAAGAATTTGACATTATCAAAAGTCAGATTGAGGCTGACCAGATGGCCAACAGTGTGTTGGAAGATGAGATTCTGGAACTGATGGATAAGATAGACGCCACTGAAACGGAAGTTCAGGAGTGGGTCAAGAAAAAAGACACAGCGCACGCCGATGCGCAAAAAATGGAAAAAGATTTTGAGGCGATGCGCGATTCTCTTGATGAAGAGATCAAAGAGTGTAATGCGGCGATCTCGGAAGCAGAACAGATCATTCCTGAAAGCATCAAAGTCCAGTTTGAACGACTGGTACGATCGCATGGAGCCGGTGCCCTGGCTTATGTTGCTGGCAAATTCTGCTCAGCCTGTAATGTCATGATTGAGCCGCAGTTACGCGTTGAATTGAACTCGGGGCGACTGGTTTTCTGTAAGTCTTGTGGACGTCTGCTGTATATCGAAGAGACTTCCGAATAATCACAGGCCAGGCTGGTCTGTCCTCTTCAGTCAGCTCAGTGCCCCAGCAGAGCCAGAACACCCAGTCCATAAAACGTGTATTCTACGTCTGCCTGCTCATCCCAGCTGGCTCCCCGAAATCCACCTGTGGGAAATTCCAGCCATTCGGTCATGAATTTCTGTACCTGATCCAGGTCGATCAATGACTGCAGTTCCAGGTCCTGTGCTGTCAACAAGCCTGTAAATGTAGATAAACCATCTGCAAAAGGGATCCGGGTATTGGCCTGAAAACCCCCTTCGGAACTTTTGACCTGTTTCAGGAAGTCCTGGACATCACTTTTGAGTTCGTCATCCATGCTGTTCAGAATAATCAATGTCGCTACTGCCGCTGCTGTGGGGTTTGTGCCACTCCGCTTCATCGGAGAAATTTCGACAAAACCGCCATCGTCACGCTGTCTATCATAGAGGAATTGAATCAAATTGTTCTGTTCAGGGAGATCCAGGCCGATCAGCTGATAAATCAGCACAACAAGAAAGCTATGGTAAGTACTTCCCAGTGCTCCCTGTTCCGATTTCGCATAACCTCCATCTGCGGTTCGGAGCCGTTCCAGCGAACTGGATATTTCTGAATTCCAGTTTTCAGGAGCAGTTTGCAGCAGGTCCTCTCCACCTGAAGCCTGAATAATTAATGCGCAGTAGAGCCAGCTTAACAGGTCAATGGTAGACAGTTTTTCAATTTGAAACTGCCTGAGATAATCGCTGATCTTCTCACATTCGTCAGGTTTCACTCCGCCTAATATTCCCAGGCTACGCACCGCAAAGCCTGTATAATAGAGGTCTGACTCTCCCTCTCTGCCGGAAAAACCGCCATCAGGCTGTTGTTGCGATAAAATAAACTGGCGGTGTTTCTGCAGAGATGCCTTGGGCCTCTTCTCCAGACCTTCCGCCAGGCGAAGTGCTAATTTCAGTAAATAGGGCTGGTGATTCATAACTATTTGCAGGCCTTAAGCGGAAATGACAGATGACAGGCAGGAATTTGAAGCGGTTTTTTGCGGGCTATTTTGAAAATTGTCATAAAATTCTGATGGGAAATGTCAAATTCGTCTTTCACCGGATCAGAATTTAGAATATGTTCCCGCCCAACATCTCTAAAACTCAAAGAATCATTCTCTCTCCAGACTATAAAACAAGTAAACCATTCGGAACTCACTTATTTTACTGTCAAACCGGATCTGTCTGATCTTCAGTCAGTTCAACGATTCTTCCGAGTCACAATTCACATTAAAAACAACTCGTTAACTAATCAAATAACCGTAACACGTTTCCGTGAAAAAGCTGATTTTTCCCGGATTGTGTCACAACATATCCAAAATCAGGATGACCAGTGCCTCATTTGAGGAAACAGTCATGATCACAGCCTCTCTCTTGATCTTGATTCACCGGTCGAACTGAACCCACTCCTGTAAACCAATCAATTTAAGATAGACCTTCAATAACAGACTTGTTTCCGCAGGGGGACTGTTTCTGCCTGTGGTGGAATCATCTGTCATTGAATGTGCGTGTGTAGCGTAAATACGACTTGATAAATCGAGTCTGTGGAGGAATCTCCCTGGCTCATTCCCGAATTCAGAAGATTACTAGTTGAGATAATCTCATGGATTTTCCTGAAAATATTGTCATAGATCAAAACAAATTCATGACAGATCAAAATACAACAGACCGGGACAAAAACGCCAAAATGCACTCAGCGTGCTTTGCCGAGGTGAAACAGATGCCTGTGTTGACATCAAGCTATTCTGGACGATTTATGAAAATTGCATTTCGCCTGATTGCCGGCGTAATCGTTCTGGCGATATCCGCCATGTCAGGAACGTTATTAGCCGAGGAAGAAGTCGAGTTTTCGACGATCATCGCCGACGGATCAGAAACAACGGATACGCTGGATGGCATTTCTTCGGTCGTGCCGGGTAACGGAATGGGAACACTCTTTCGGGCAGGCCATCAGGCAGGTAAAACCGTTGGTCTGGACGAATCCATCTCTCACATTGAAGCCATGCCTTATCTGTTTACTCATACAAAAAACCCGGATGATGCCGGGATGATGTTTGGGAACTTTCGCTTGTGGCGAACGAATCGCGGTAACCTTGGTGGTGGCGCGGGTCTGGGCTATCGTTTCTACAATTATGATTCTGACCGGATCTTTGGTGCCAGTCTTTACTATGACCGGGACGATTCGACAAATAAAGTTTTCCAGCAGCTGGCATTGAATGTGGAAACCATGGGGCGTTACTGGGATGCAAACGGTAACTTTTATCTGCCCATTGGCAATCGTCAGCAGCAGTTGAACCTGGAGTTTAATGAGGGCAGTCAGAGATTCTCTGATTTTAATGTGCTGTATGATCAAACGCGAACCATCGGAACCGCGATGCGTGGTTTTGATGCGGAAGTCGGGGTTCCCATCTGGGGGCAGCTGGCTCAAAATTTCCAAGCACGTGCTTATGCAGGTACTTATGGATTCCAGGCGTCCGGCAGTGAGGATGTCTGGGGTTGGCGCGGTCGGCTGCAGGCAAATCCATTACCCAATGTTCTGACAGAACTCAGTATTACCAGCGATGATACATTTAATACCAACGTCTTTTTTAATGTTACCTGGACCTTTGCCGGTCGTCCTGAGTGGAACGAGATGGAAAAATCCACCCAGATGTATCGCATGGCTGAACGGGTTCGCAAAAACTACAATGTTGTGATCGAACAGAAAAAAGTCGTTGATATCGGACTGGTTGCAATCAACCCGGCAACCGGCCTGCCCTGGACGATTTCGCATGTGGATTCCTACGCAGGTGTAGGAGGAACCGGTTCTGTACTGGACCCTTATCAGACAATCCCGGATGCACAGGCTGGACCTGACAGAGACATTATCTTTACTCATGCTGGCAGCGTATATAATAATGCTGCACCAATCACTATGACCGCCGGTGACCGAATCCTCGGTGAAGGTCAAGGGGTGGAACACTACTTCAATATTCAGGGATTCGGACCAAAACTATTACCGAATTCTCCGCTCTATGGGAGTCCTCTCAGGCCTGACAGTCTCGTCAGACCTACCTTTAACGATACCGTGGGCGATGGTGTCATCCTGGCATCCGACAGTGAGTTTTCCGGTTTCATCCTGAATGATCCCAGTGCTCGCGGTGTGGTCGGTATTGGAGTTTCAGAAACGACTGTGAATTATGTTGATGTCAACAACGCTGTTGACGAGGGGATCTACCTGAATAGTACCTCAGGCAGCCTGGCCTTTGATACCACAAATGTTACCAACGCCGCAGGAGATGCTTTTGTCGTCGATGGCGGTGATCCACTGCTCCGCTTCCAGGGAGGTTCCATCACGAACACAGAAGCAGGGCGAGCCGTGCTGATTCAGAATACTACCGGTGGGTCGATTAATATGACGGAATCCTCAATCACTGATACGGACAGTCAGGGGATTCTGATCAATAATCTCGGCGGTGGTGCTGTGTTAGATAACGTGACGATTACGAAAACAGATGGGACATATGTTCCTACGACGGCAAATGACGGAATCTACGTGACTGGTGGAACAGCGGATGCAGTGATTACCTTCAGGAATACTGCCCAGGCCGCGACAGTGATTGACGGGGCCGTCGGTCCCAGCATCTTTATCGAAGATTACGCGGGTGTGTACCAAATGCAGGATATCAGTATCCTGAACCGAGATGGAGCCGGTATCCTGGTGGAAAATCTGACAGGGAATATGGCGGTGGTTGGCAATACAACGATCACCGATGGTGCTTCAGCGGCCACAGATCATGGTATTGATATCAATAATACTTCCGGGAATATCTCGTTCGGCGGAAGTCTGGGAATCACGGGAAGTTCCGGCCAGGGGATCTCGTTCGATAATGGCGGTAACACGGGTACCTTCAGTGTATCTGGTACGACGACGATTTCTGGAACAGCAAATGAAGCCTTTATTGTACTCAACGACAGTCCCCTGATCCGCATGGGCACGACAGTACTTTCGAACAACAGCTTAGCCAATTCTGTTCTATTGCTCGATAATGCAGGCCAGGGGGGAACTGTCGGCACTGTATCCTTCGGCAATACAACTGCCAACGGAACCTTTGCTATGGATGCACCGGTTGTCGACATTCTTAATTCGACCGCAGCGATCAGCTTTTCCTCGCTGAATGTGAATGCGGACAGTGCAATCTATACTGGCATCGCTAATCCAGCTGTGGGTGTCTATGTGCATGATAACCCGGGGAATGTGGCTTTTGGTGTTTTAAACATTACGGCGTTCGACAACCTGGCTTTGATTGCCAATAATAACTTGGGAACAATCAGTTCCACCAGCGGAAATATTGTCGTTACGGATGCTGCCGCGATTGATATTGAAGACTCTAATATTTCTCTGAATCTGACATCGGTGACTGCTAGTAATACCTCGGGGCCTCCCCTGACCGCCGGAGGTGCAGCCGGTGATGCCGAGTTTTATCTGAACAGTGCCGGTATCCGCCTCGTGCGAACTCCCGGGTTGTTCGGGATTACCGGGGATGGAAATACGATTGATTCCGGTGGAACGATTCTTGATGCCCAGCATGGTGTCTGGATGGAAGATATCGGGCGTGTGAATATCGATGGTCTGGAAATACAGATTCCGCTGACATCGGGTATCGAATGGCATGAAACAACTGTTGTAGACGGCCCCGAGGTAAACCTGACACGCGTACGTGTTGAAGACTCACTCGGCTACGGTATCCGAGTTGTCAACGGACGTACATTCCAGATGTCCCAATCCGAACTCCTGGATAACGGTACCGCTAACACCGAACATTCGTTTGAATACACGGCGAATATCGAACTTGATGATACGAACAACGATGCCTTCAGTATCATCCTGCAAGACAACACGATTACGGATGACAGTTCGGATGCGATTGTCATTCAGTCAGGCGGTCTGCTCGATGATTCCCTGTTAAGCTACGTCATGGAACGGAATACGGTTACGAACAGTACTTCTAATACGTCGAACCTGAATGTCAACTGGGAAGGTCCAATGAGCCTGTTTATCAATGACGCCAACAATTTTGTGGGAACTGGAGCCACCAATAATATTGGTATCGAAATTGACGCGACAAGCACTGATCTTGCAGACCTGATGACGCTGACCGTAACAAATAATAACTCCTTTACCTTCGCAGGTACCGTCAGTAGAGGTATGGAAGTTTCGACTGAAGGTCCCTCAAATATCCTGATCGCCGGGAACAACGCCCAGGGGTTTCTCATGGGCGGCTCGGATTCCTACGGGATACGTTTTCTTGATCTGGCTGCAAACTCCAATGTGCAAATTGATTCCAACCTGATCAATATGACCGGGCTGAGTGCTCGTGGAATCTTCTTTGATCTGATCGATGCCACCTCATCTTCAGTGATCATTGATAACAACCAGATTGGACTTTTCGATGGCGATTTCTTCATCGATACGGCTGTAGGCTTCAATGCGATGACAAACGGTCCTCTGACATTGGGAACCGGTGTTAATAATATCGTGAATATCACTTCTGTCGGGAATAATAACAGCTTCCTGTTATTCAATCCTGGTGGCGGTACCTTTGATGGCCAGATTAGCCTGAATGGCTTCCTGCTCCCATAGTCAACAAATAGAATGTCTCGTTTAAATAACACTCTGGTGTGTTTTGATCCAAATATTGTAAGGTTTTAATCGATGAGTCGCACATCCTGGAAAGTAATGATGATTACTCCATTCAGACTGAGTGCACTACTGGTGTTGCTGTGCTCGACCGGCTTACCTGTCGGGATGCATAAAGTAGCAGCAGCCGATGATGGCACGACCGAATTTGTCATGCACGGCGATGCCGATGTGGTGGATGAAGAAATTGTTGATAATTCCGGACTGTTTTCGGGAGTCAACACCTATTCCAGATCACTGGTTCGGCAGTTGCCCGTTGACCGTGGTTGGACCTACGATTCTCCGATTGATAAGTCGATCAAGGGTATGTTTCGTTCGAGCTCTCTCAAACTGGAATATCTGCACTGGTCACTCGAAGGACCTGATAACATTTTATTGAGCGCACCGATTCTGGGAGATCCAGATCCGACTCAACCCACAGCTGTCTTTGACCGGTCCACTGGTATTGCACGCGGTGATGGTGTCGCTGTGAATTATATCGATCGCACAATGGAGACGAACGGGATGCGGGCTACTTTAGCGTTCCCCGTAGAAGACGCGTCGATCGAGTGGAATGCCTGGGGGATTTTCAAAAATGACTCGACACGTCCCACGGAATCCATCTATGGAACTCAGTCGAATTCGATTCCCGATGATGATCTGGTCGTAGTTACCAACTTCAATGTCAATGGAAATCTGGCCTCGAATACGAATGTGTACGATACGAGTTTTAACGTGAATCTCGATACCGAAATGTTTGGTACTGGTGTGAATTATGTTCTGGACCCCTATCTTCCGGGAGAAGGATTTCGGATGCAGCCTCTGTTTGGATTTCGTTTCATCAGTCTGCGGGAAACGATGAACCAGGTAGGCGTGGATTCGGGCGGAGGAATCGGGACACCTCGTACGACAACCATTTATTCGAAAGTTGAAAACCGTGTGTTCGGTCCCAGTATTGGTGCTCGAGCAGAATACAGGCACAGTCGTTTTACAATTGGTGCCGAGCCCAAGTTTACCTTCGGGTTCAACCGCGATACCGATCAGGTGAGAACGGATCAGCTGTTTGTAGCTACTGACCCGACGATTGTATCTGTTCAGAAAAACAATGAATTCTCCCCGACTTTTCAGGTTTCAGTTTATGCCAAGTTGAATGTCAACGAGCATATTCGCTGTTTTGTCGGTTACGATTACCTGTTTATTGGTCAGATCTCACGTGCCTACGATATTATTGACTACAATGAAGACCGAACCGCTACAAATCCGGCAACTGGTACCAAAGTCCGTCAGCAGCATTCCAAATTCTCAGCTGATGGTATTACTGCTGGCCTTGAATTCATCTGGTAAGCGGGTTTACTGAGAAAGTCTTCGACTGACAGTTGCGCTGGTGTGCCGCTTTTCCGGCTTCCGCAACTGATAAGGCAGACTCTCTGAAAACTGTTGATAGATGCTGTTTGCCTGATCATGGTTGATCGCTCCTGCATGAGCATGCAGCAGAAACCGGAATGTCAATGGTTGCTTTCGCGTCGTTTCCAGAGATCCGTGCATGCAGGGAGCTGCTCCCATCCAGCCATCTTCGCGTACATGCCACAAGACAGGCCCTTCACTTGCAGCGACGGGGTTTTCGGCATGATAAAAATAAGTGATCCCTTCCGTGAGTTCAGGGGTGACAGGGCCTGAATAGTCCATCCATTCCGCCGGTTTTCCGAAGATGTTTTTTTCACCCGTCTGCTGTCGACTGTTTGTGATATTCCCCGCGCCAAAATAACTGGAAATTGATTTCGCGACACGCACTGCCAGAAAACCAAAATTTGTTTTCTGAAACTCCAGAGATTCCGCTGTTGGATAAAATGTCGTCTGTAGTTCCAGAAACAGTTCCTGTTTTTCATTCGTACGTATTGCGGAGATCAGTTCCTGACGCAGCAGAGGCTCGGGATCATGTCCGTCCCGCCATTCCAGTTCCACCGCCAGAATCGCTTCGTCGTCGGATTCATCGAGGGAAAGCCAGCGCTTCTGCGTGATGCTGGAGCTGGTGTTTTCAGCCCAGAAGTTGATTCCCAGGACCTGATGGTGTGCAAACCAGACCGATCGATGATGGTCGTGATTGGGAGCCCCGGGATGTCCGATCCTGGTTAACGGGACGCCCGCGGGACCGGTCAAGGGATAGAAAAAAGGGCGGGAATAATGGGACGCATGATGCCAGCGCAACCGTTCCTTTCCCTGAATGCGAAACGAGAATTGAGAATCGGGTTGGGGAACAATCCCGCATTGCGGAAACAGGGCGCTCATCTACGGACTCCTCTCAAGCGGCAATCATGAGTCTGAAATTATCGGGACTTCCATTCAGAGTAGACCTTGATTTCAGCAATGTAAAGCTGACTGTCAGAATCGCGTCATGTCATCGGCCAGATGATGGAGAGCAGGATGGTAGTCGCCATACTCGTGCATCCCATCACAAACAGTAGTGGCGTCCAGGATTTAAGGGCTTCGGCTTCGGTCAGGCCGCTCATCTTACAGAAAATCCAGAAACCACTGTCATTCATCCAGGAACCAATCAATGAGCCGGCACCAATCGCCGTTGCCAGATACACCGGATCAAAACCAAGCGGGTTTAAATCAAGGTTCGTCGTAGTGAGCATGGCAGACAGCATCGCAGAGGTCGTAATCATCGCGACAGTACTTGAGCCTTGTGCCACTTTCAGCAGGGCGGCGATTCCAAAGCCCAGAAACAGAAAGGTCATTCCGGTTCCATCAGAGTCTTTGCTGAACATCTCCTGAATAGCAGGGCCAATTTTGGCAACCGTCAGCATTTTCCCGAAGGCACCTCCGCCCGCAGTAATCAGAATAATCACACCTCCACTCATTAAAGCCTGCTCAACGGTGGCACTTAACTGTAACAGTGTCATACCGCGCTGCCGCAACAGAATGATCAAAGAGATTGCTGTGGCAACCAACAGTGCGAAGTTGGCATCACCTATGATAGACGTATAGGGGCCAATGCTGGTTAGAATCTTCTGAGGTCCAATCTGGGCATCTACCAGGGAATTGACAAGTGTGTTGGATGTGATCATCAACACCGGGAGTACAATCGGGAGCAACGAAACAATCAGAGAGGGGAGCTTATGTTCTTCGAGGGGATCGGGGTCTTTATGTTCGGCGACGTCCCGCATGGGTATATCCATCAGATGATTGGCAAACTTCGCATACAGGATGCCGACAAAAGCGGCCGGTAAAGCGACCAGTACGCCGACAAAAATCATTTTTCCCAGGTCAACACCCAGGTAATCTGCCATTGCCAGCGGACCGGGAGTCGGGGGGACGAGGGTGTGGGTAATCGCTCCTCCGGCGGCAATCGCCATGATATACAGCAGGTAGTTACGTTGCGTGCTGCGATACAGCGAACGCGCTAAAGGAATCAACAGATAGAAGACTGTATCAAAAAAAACCGGCACCGCGAGGACGAAGCCACTGCCCATCAACGCAAACGAGGCGTTCTTTTCACCCAGTGCATTCAGGAATGTGCGGACGATTCTGTCCGCGGCACCGCTGTCCATCATGCACTTTCCGATAATCGCTGCCAGCGCGATCACGATTCCAATTCCGGAAACTGAGTCACCAAAGGCAATCGCGACGCGTTTTATGCGATTAATTCCCTCGGCAGATTCGGGCCCGAGCAGACTGACGGCCATTGCGGCTGTGATCAGCGCCAGAAACGCATTGATCTTCAGAAAAATAATCATGCCGATGACAATGGCAATCCCGATGCCAAGTATCACAAAAGGATAGTTTTCCAACATAAGCGCTTCTCCGGAAAAATCTTAAGCAAATATTTCGAGTGTTTATGAGCATTACAAAGATTGAACTATGACGCAACCCACCGCGCCGTAGAAATGGGAGCCGTATTACTGAAGGAAATTAAGAAATGGATTGCTTCCGTTTAATTTCTGTTTGCTGTAGGATAATTCTTTCCTGCCTGTCCAACAGCTATAGAGAAAAGGAAATTGGTTCATGTTTGAAACGCGCCAAACTATGAGAATGTATTTGCTGTCCTGTCTCAGTTCCGTTTTCCTTTTTGGCTTCGCCGAAGATCTTCAGAGTGCAGAAGTGACAGACGCGGCTGCCCGCAAGGCGATGCAGCAGGCGACTGATTATTTTACGAGCCAGGTTGCTACCGAAGGCGGCTATCTCTGGAAGTACAGTCAGGATCTCAAAGATCGGGAAGGGGAAAATCAGGCCCCTGCTTCTCGTGTCTGGGTCCAGCCTCCGGGCACACCAAGTGTAGGCGAAGCTTATCTGAGAGCGTATCAGAAAACGAGAGAACCTTATTTATTGAAAGCAGCGAAAGCAACCGCATATGCCCTGGTCAATGGACAACTGAAATCAGGGGGCTGGAACTATTATATCGATTTCGAAGATCGCAAATCGTATCAGTATCGAGTAAATGGCGGCGGTCCCAAAGCACGCAATACAACCACACTGGATGATAATACGACACAGGCCGCATTACAGTTTTTGATTCTGATCGACCAGGAACTGAAATTTCAGGATCAATCAATTCATGAAGCAGCAATGTATGCATTAAACGCGTTACTGAAGGCCCAGTATCCCAATGGAGGCTGGCCGCAACGTTTCGACAGTCCGCCTGATCCCAAAGATTATCCGGTGATCAAAGCAAATTATCCGGAAAGCTGGCCGCGCGAGTTTCGTAAGGAAAAGTATCTCGATTACTACACGTTCAACGACAATTTGATTGAAGATCTGGTGGGAGTGATGTTTCTGGCACATCATGTGTATCAGGATGAACGCTATCAACGGGCCGCTCTGAAAGCGGGAGACTTCATTATTCTGGCACAAATGCCCGAGCCACAACCTGCCTGGGCACAGCAGTATAACAGCCAGATGCAACCTGCCTGGGCCCGGAGGTTCGAACCCCCTGCCGTGACCGGTGGCGAGTCACAAGGTATCATCAAGACCCTGATACAGATTTATATTTATACTGGTGATAAAAAATATCTGAAACCGATTCCACCGGCGCTGGCGTATTTAAAGAAGTCAGAACTGCCTGACGGAAAGCTGGCCCGGTTTTATGAGTTAAAAACCAATCGTCCTCTGTATTTTACGAAAAAGTATCAATTGACCTATCAGGACAATGATCTGCCCACGCATTATGGTTTCATCGTTAACTCCAGTGTCGATTCGCTGGAAGGCCGTTATCGTAGACTGCTGGATGATTCACCTGAGAAACTGGCGTCCATGCGGTTTCCCACACGTCGGGTTCGCTTGACTCCCTCTTTGACGGCAAAGGCAAAATCAGCCATCGATTCCCTGAACTCCGAAGGTGCCTGGCTGAAACAAGGCGATCTCAAAGCATCGGGTAAAAAGAATCTGCGTACGATTGATACACGCGTCTTCATCCAGAATCTGAGTACACTGGCCGATTTTGTCGCTGCAAAACAAAAGGACTAATCAAGTCGTATCGTGAAATGGAGTAGCGAGACAGATCAGGCGTTTTCTGCAATCGACCGCATGCGTTCCAGGCCAAGTCTGGCGACACTGAGTGGATCCTGCTGCCAGAGATCGTCGCGAAACAGTTCCAGTGAGAGCCAGCCGTCGTAACCGATCTGTTTTAAGAGCCGGCAGTAGTGAGTCAGGTCGAGGTGCCCGTCGCCGGGTAAAACACGGTCCGGGTCCATTTGCTGTTCCCGGGGAATCGTGTCGACGGCGTCGTTGAAATGGGAGATGGCGATCTGTGTTGGCTTCAGTTGCGCGATCGTTTCCATGGTTCCACCGCCGCGGAATACATGAAACGGATCAAGAACCAGAGTCCCCTGGGGATGCCCTGATTTTTCGACGACCTGCAGTGCATCTTCGATTTTAGTAACCGCTTCTACAAATCCCAGAAATTCAACTGCTGGTTTTGCCCCCGCTTCCATACCGGCATCGAGCAGTTCCCGATATCGTAATCCACCGAGATCGTAGTCAGGAACTTCACGATGCGGGCAGGCAATGACATATTCCACCCCCAGTTGGGCAGCGATTTTGATGCGTTCCAGACAGGTTTCAAAGACCGCCGGATATTCTTCTTCTGAGGCAGACCACCAGTCTCGCAGCATGATCATCGTGGGAATCGACAGGCCGGATTCTTGAATGGCAGCCGAAATTGTCTCCAGTTTTCCACCCGCGGCCAGGTATGCTTCGACTTCATCAAACCAGAGTTCAATCCCCTCATAGCCGGCTTCTGTCGTAACGCGGATTTTTTCAAGTAGAGGAGTGGTGCGGATTGTACTGGCATTCAGACTGTAACGGAAAGCACTCATGGGGGGATCCTCTGTAAGAAAAACGTAGAAACAATACACCATTCGGCACTGAACTTACGTAAGATAAGATACAGTTATGTTTCAACCATCAGGAACTGTTCTGCTCATTCTGCAATAATTGATCGAATTGATCAACTCAGGCACACCTGGAACAGGTTCCTCGACTCCAGTCTCATAATCAGTCACAATGGAGAGATCGATCAGCGTTGATTCAAATCCGTTACCTGAACTGAACACTGTAGATAATATGAATAGACTTGCTTCCATGTTGGATTGTATCAGAGGACCATTCTATTTCTGGCTGGCTTTGGCCGGCTGTGTGCTCGCAGCCTGTAGCTCTGAAAAAGAGCCTTCAGTTGCTGTCGATGAAAATGTGGTGGTTGAGGCAAGTGAACCAATGATGCGCACAGAAAAAGAGGACTCGGTTGCGCCACAACCAGTTAAACTGGCTTCTCCTCAACCGGACAGCGCACCCGCTACTACATCGACCTCAAGTCCCGATTTTCAGAAACCGGACAAGGCGAGATATCGTCCCAGTGATCAGAGACCCGTACACAACAATCAACGACTGGAACTGTTAGGCATTCGCTGTTATGAATCTCCGCGATTGAAATTGTACACGGATATTGATCCCCAGATTGCAGTCACATTACCGCCCGTGATCGATCAGGCTTATACCGCGCTGGCTGACTATTTTGGTCCGCTGCCTCCGGATCGTGAAGGGACCGAGTTCCAGGTTACCGGTTATATTATGCAGAACCGAGCCCTGTTCAAAGAAGCCGGCGTGATTCTGGATTCGCTGCCGGCGATTGTGAATGGTCGGCATCAGGGGGCGCAGTTCTGGATGGACGCTCAGAGTCAGCCTTATTACCTCAGACATCTGATGCTGCATGAGTATACGCACTGTTACAGCATGATCATGGGCGAGATAAGTGCTCCGGTGTGGTATCTGGAGGGAATTGCGGAATCAATGGCGACGCATACCATGGACTCAGACGGTAAGATTCAGTTTAACGTGATGCCTCATAACAAAAATGACTTTGGGGGACTGGGACGAATTACACTGATTGAAGAAGCCGTAGCACAGGCACCTCCGAAACTGATACAGGAAGTCATGCGGTCTCATCCGGCTGATTATATATTTAACAATGAAGCGTATGCCTGGTCCTGGGCGTTATGTCAGTTTTTTGACAAGCACCCTGTCTATGCGAAACCATTTCGTGAACTGGCCCATCACATGCAGGGGAGCGAGTTCCCGAAAAAAATCCAGGCCATGCTGGGCGATGATTATGCCAAAGTGAATGATGCCTGGATGTTGTTTGCGCGGAATCTGCAACCGGGTTACGATTCCCAAAACGCAGCGGTCACATTCTCTACCGGTATTTCTTTGCCACCTGAGACGAGTGCAACAGCAACGGTAAACAGCCAACAGGGCTGGCAGTCGAGTGGCGTTCGTGTGACGCAGGGAGTTGTATATGAAATCAGCGCTACTGGCCGCTTTACTCTGGCGCAAGAGCCAAAGCCCTGGGAGAGTACCGCTGAAGGGATCAGTTTTCAGTATTTCAACGGACAGCCATTGGGGCGATTGATCATAATGCTTCAGCCGGATCTCGACATGAAGCTGACCTATCCCAATGCGATCATGAAAGAATACCCGGTTGGTGCAAATACCAGCTGGATGGCTCCCGTGAGCGGGACCGTTTATTTCCGCTTGAACGATGCCTGGAATGCACTGGCAGATAACAGCGGAGCAGTCGAAGTCACGCTGCTGCAAAAGTCAAAGCCAATCGCGGGAGATGAATCGGAAAAGTAAACAGAGTTGTGCACTGCAGACAGGACCGATATTCTCAGTATCAGCGTGATCAGCAGCTTGAATTCAAAACAGAGGAGCAGCAACATGTTAAAACAGGAGTTGGAAAACCGGCGATTGTCGCATCAGGCCTCGCGCAGAATGTTTCTGAAACAGGGTTCGGCTGCATTGCTGGCAGGGACATTGTCGCAAACAGGCGTTTCACTTGCTGCTGAGACTGAGCCGGCAAAGCCAAAAACCGGTATCAAAAAAGCGGTGAAGTATCAGATGATTACGGAACCCGTTTCAGTGCTCGATAAATTCAAAATGCTGAAGGACCTTGGCTTTGAGGGGACGGAAATTCATTATCGCTCCAAAGTGGATCCCAAAGAAGTAAGGCGCGCCATTGATGCAACGGGAGTGCAGGTTCACGGGTTTCTGAACAGCAGCCGCGATGAGCTGAAAGATTCCATCGATCAGGCAAAATATTACGGCGGCACAAGTGTTCTGGTCGTGGCGGGGCGTGTCGATGACAAGCACCCGTATGATGTGGTATATCAACAACAGCAGGCCAAGCTGCGCAAGCATTTGCCTTATGCAGAGCAGCAGGGCATTAAACTGCTGGTAGAGAATGTCTGGAATAATTTTCTGTTGAGTCCGCTGGAAATGGCACGTTTCATCGATGAACTGGAGAGCCCTGCGGCGGGCGTTTATTTCGATGTTGGAAATGTAGTAAGGTTCGGCTGGCCCGAACAGTGGATTCGGATTCTTGGTCCCCGCATCGTAAAGCTTGACATTAAAGAATACAGTCGCAAGAAACAGAAAGATGAAGGGCTCTGGAAAGGGTTTCAGGTCGAGATTAATGAAGGTGACTGCAACTGGCCTGCAGTGCGTAAAGCTTTGAATGACATCGGTTACACGCAAGGCTGGGCGACTGCCGAAGTCAAAGGAGGCGATCGTCAAAGATTGCAGGATATTTCGGATCGCATGGATCGTGCACTTGATCTTGCCTGAAATACGGCTGATAATAAATACAGGTCATTTATAAAGCCGTGCTGGTTGATGACCATCTTCAAATAATCCTGCCTGTAGTTAGTTTTTCAACTATTAATTGCGTAGTAGATACAGAGTCTGAAACTGTCTACCAACCGAATGAAAGGTCTTTTCCATGTCCGAAAATGCATCTGAACCACAGTCGAACCAGAGCCGCCGTAAATTTATGAAACAGTCTTTGGCCACGCTGGCGACAACGGGGCTGGTTGTAAATCCGGCGTTAACTTCTGGTGCCTTTGCTGCCAGTACCGAATTGATCAAAGTCGGGCTGGTTGGCTGTGGCGGTCGAGGAACCGGGGCTGCTGCCCAGACGCTACGAGCTGATTCAAATGTTGAACTGGTTGCAATGGCGGATGCGTTTGGTGATCATCTCGAACAGAGTTATCAGAACCTGAAGAAGACTGAGGTTCAGGATCGCGTCAAAGTTGACGCCGATCATAAGTTTGTCGGGTTTGACGCCTTTCAGAAACTGATTGATTCTGGTGTAGATCTGGTGATTTTGGCGACGCCCCCTCATTTCCGACCCCAGCAGTTGCAGGCCTGCATCGATGCTGACAAGCATGTGTTCTGTGAAAAACCGGTTGCCGTCGATGCACCGGGGATTCGCTCTGTACTGAAAACAACTGCCGAAGCCAAAAAGAAAAATCTGACGATCGTTTCCGGTCTCTGCTGGCGTTATGAGCCTGGTATGCAGCAGATGGTCGATAAAATTCATGAAGGTGGAATTGGTGATATTGTGGCCCTGCACAGCACCCGCTATCTGGGTGGTGTTGCCAAAATGGTGAAACGCAAGCCGGAATGGTCAGATATGGAATACCAGATGCGTAACTGGTATTACTACACCTGGCTGTCGGGCGACTTCAACACCGAGCAGTTCGTGCATGAACTGGATAAGTAGTCGTGGGTAATGGGAGAATATCCTGTCCGCTGCTACAGTACAGGCGGACGTCAGACACGAACCGGTGAAGACTACGGTCAGATCTTTGACCACTTCAGTACTGTGTACGAGTATGCCAATGGAGCGAAATTTGTCGCGTCCACTCGACATCAGCAGGGATGCAGTTCCCTGTTTGTTGATACTGTGTCGGGCACCGAAGGAACTGCCACGCTGATGAAATACCAGATCGAAGGTAAGAACCCCTGGAAAGGCGCCCGCCGTCGTGCCAATATGCATCAACTGGAACACGATGCGATGTACAAGGCCCTCAGAAATGGCGAAGTCATCAATAACGGTGATTACATGGCGAACAGCTCCATGATGGGCATTATCGCCCGCATGTCAGCATACACAGGAAAGACGCTCACCTGGGAACAGGCCATGAATTCCAAGGAAGACCTGTCTCCCGAGAAATACGACATGACCATGTCTCTTCCCGAACCCAAAGTGGCGACGCCCGGTGTGACTCCATTCGTATAAAAGTGGCCGACAATCGAATTTGAATCTACAACCGGAGTGTGGTTTGCACTTCGGTTGTTTTTATATAGTCATATTAAAAAGATGATCTGACAGTACTACACATTGAAATTTGAAACCGGAGGAAGTGATGAAGTCGCTCGCGAATTCGCTTTTGCTGCTGGGAGTTCTAATTGGTTCCTGCCTGTGTTTTGCTGATTCCGTCTGCCAGGGGAATGAAAAGTCAACAAGCCTGGAAAAAGGGAAACCGCGTCTGACACTCTCCCGCGAAAAAAACATGCTGTATATTCACGGCGATCATATACCAGGGGGAAAGATCCCCATCAATTATCTGGAAGCCTACTGTCGCGCAAATTCGACTGATGCCGACTGGGGCAAACATACGGTGATCAAACATGAAACACAGACCCTTTCCCTGAACGAAGACCAGACCGTTCTGAAACTGAAATGCACGGTAGCCGATGGTGTGACTGTACTGCATACGATTACCGCGAAAGGGGATGAGGTTGACTTTCAACTGGTGGCGCACAATCCGACCGGACAACGCTCCGAAGCCCACTGGGCACAACCCTGTATCCGCGTGGGTGAATTTGCGGGCCTGGGAGCTTCCACGACTGATGATAAATACGCCTATATCAAAAAATCGTTTGTCTTTCTGGATGGGAAGCCGGCCTTCATGCCGACCCGCAACTGGGCGACAGAAGCACGCTATATTCCCGGACAGGTCTGGTGTCCGCAGAATGTGCCTCGCACCGATGTGAACCCTCGACCGTTAAGCAGTGAGATACCCAGTAACGGCTTGATTGGATGTTACAGCGGCGATCGTCAGTGGATATTTGCAACCGCGTTTGAGCCGTACCAGGAACTGTTCCAGGGCGTGATTCGCTGTCTGCACGCCGATTTTCGCCTGGGAGGACTGCAGCCGGGAGAGACAAAAACCATTCGCGGGAAGATCTATCTCGTTCCCGCTGATATGGATGCGCTGGTGAAACGTTATGAACGCGATTTTCCGGAACATGTCAAGCAGGATTAATCGCCAGGGCTTCTAGAGCGCATCACATTTAACCATAGCGTCTCTCAATCTAGTATACTCGGTCCAAATGGCCTTGGAGACGCTACAGTAAAACTGGACACAGTCTAAGCGGCAGAGACGATCAACGATTCACAGTAGTGATTTCAGTCACTTGTGTTTCCAGCTTTTCCGCATCTGCTCCGGTTATCGTGACGTTAAATTCGCCGTCACCAGAGCCAATTGCTTTGACCAGGATCGTATAGCGCAGAAAGGCATCGGCGGGAAGTTCACGAACGGGAGAGACACGCAGGATGTCCTGATTCACTTCCGGTCTGAGATTGAGCTTCTGATTTCCCTGGTGCGCTTCGACAGAAACAACGCGAAACATACGCGGGATTTTTGCCTGAAGCACGATGTCTCTGGCCGGTTGCAGACCTCGGTTCTCGATGCTGACTTCATAAACCGTCTCTTCGCCGCGGGCAATCGGGTCTTTGGTATCGCGGACCTGCACATCCAGCACGCCTTGAGCAGGGGTGACTTTCAGGCAGGCCGAAACCTGTTCGTTGGGGAGTTCCGGGCTGGTGACGTTCACGCGCATGCAGGCATGTTCGGCGGCGACTTCGCATTCAAATTCCACCTGGAGTTGCACACCTTCTCCACTACGAATCGTATCCAGCGACCATGTCAACTGATCGGGTTCCCGAGTGGAACCAATGGATGCTTCGCGCGGGATCAATGCGGAATCGTAAGAGATGGCGACCTGGATGTTATTCAGATCGATATTTGCAACATTGGAAAGTTTCACGATGTACTCTGCCCGACTGCCGATACTACGCGAAGAAGGGCCGATGACAGACAGGTCCAGTTGTTTCTTTTCATATTCGACACAAACCGATTTCCAGACCAGTTCATCACCGTCGGCCAATGCCCGGAAACGGCAGCAGTGACTCCCCAGAATGTCACTGTAGAGTGTCAGTGAGATCTCTTTTGATTCGCCGGGTTGCAATGTTCCCAGACGCTGTCCGATTTTCTTTTCGCGGCGACCCGGGAACATCAGCGCGGCATCAAACTCACATTCCAGCAGTACATTTCTGACGGAGCGATCACTCGTGTTTTTGATGATCAGATAGAATGTGGCGCCACTTCCCAGCTGGCGTTTGGGAATGACGTCAACTGTCATCTCCAGCGGTCCTGCTGTC
The DNA here is from genome assembly GCF_007746795.1 of Gimesia algae. Taxonomy (NCBI): domain Bacteria; kingdom Pseudomonadati; phylum Planctomycetota; class Planctomycetia; order Planctomycetales; family Planctomycetaceae; genus Gimesia; species Gimesia algae. The sequence goes on along the minus strand of NZ_CP036343.1, from coordinate 5,969,328 downwards.
GCAGGTGCTGTCATCATAGGGCCTGATGGTTGCTTTGGCAAAGACTCCGGCTTCGATCTACTTTGGATATCGGGCGCTCTCAACTGGGGACGAGGCATGACCTGATCGGGCAGGTCGCGCGGTTGAGGAGGCTGATTTCGGTTGAGCGATTCCGGTACCGCAAACAGATCTTCCTGGGGTTGAGGGGCAGTCGGCTGTCTTTGTGGAATCGTCTGGGGATTGACGCGTTGCGTTTCACGTGACTGGGGAGCCGTTTGAGGTACAGGGCTGTTCAATGGCTGGTTCTGGGGATCCAGTGGAGGCGGATCAGTCAGTTTCCAGGAAGAACGTTGACTGGGCGCAAGGGCAGAGCAGGCTGCTGTCGAGAGTGTCAACAGCAACAGTAGGATTGATACGGCTCCTGATAAGGGCCGAATTCTGCTACCCGGCATAGGAAATCCCTGTTGGTTAAAAACAAAACGATACACTGAAAGTTTATCACGAAAACTTGAGTGTGACAGGGAGAGATATACAGGAAATTGATAATAGTAATTGCGCGAATCTATATGTAAATCATGTGTTTATCATCGATGTCTCGATTACGGTGACTTTGTGATTTGTAACAGTGATTAGTGCAATTCTTTCGCCAGAATCGGTCTCGATGGTTTGAAACAGGAAGCTTATGAAAAACAGACTAAAAACCTGGAGAAGATCAGTCAGGGCAATTAACAAAGCAGAGTTGAGTTTCTAGACTGAAGCTGCTTTTAGTATCGTATGATTAATGCCAGCTGTACTGAATGTTACACTGAAGGGCGGGTTCAATTGAGCCTGTTTCGGAAATAAAAAACGTGGCAAGGACCGGCTTTGAATATCTTTGTGACAGAATATCTCTGTAGTGGTGCCTGTGAACTGACCGAGGCAGAATCCGGATTACTCGAAGAGGGATTTGCGATGCTGGAAGCGGTCATTACTGATCTGCTTGCGCTTCCACACTCTCGGGTGATGACAGGCTTGCAGCAGACACTCTCACTTACATCTCCGACCTTGGAAGAAGCGAACCGTGGGGAACGGTTACAAATCTTCCGTGCCAATACACCGGGGGAGGCAGGTGAGAACTTCAAGGCAGCCTGTCGAATGGCCGATTGTGTGCTTATCATCGCACCAGAGTTTGAGGATCTGCTGTTCCGCCGAACGCAGCAGGCTGTGGATTGTGGAACGACAGTCATCGGCTCTGATCTCCACACGATCCGGCTAACAGCAGACAAGTGGCAGTTATATCAATTAATGCAAGCGCATTCGATTCCCGTGATTCCAACTCAGTTACTGTCGGAAAAACTGCCTCGCTCAATGGTTTCGCTTCCCTGTCTGATCAAACATCGTTGTGGAGCAGGAGGTCTCGGACTAGAAACGTTTGAAACTGAGGATGATTTACAGAAACGATGGAATCAGCTGAGATCTGCAGAGGAGCAGTTTCTACTACAGCCTTTCCTGACAGGAAGAGCACTTTCGACTGTGGCGCTGATCAGAGCAGGGCATCGCGAGTTTTTTCCCGTGGGTGAGCAGCAGATCAGCTGGGAGCTGGGTTTTGAGTATCAGGGGGGGATCATCCCTGTGGAGGTTGATGTCAGTGCGTTACAGAATATTCATGATTTACTGAATCGAGTCTGTGATTTACTGCCGGGACTTGCGGGATATGTGGGCTTTGATATTCTCATGCCAGATGATGCTCCGAACGAACCCGTGCTGGTGGAAATCAATACGAGACTGACGACCAGTTACACTGGTTATCGCAGGCTGACACATGATAATCTGGCGGCGCGGATTATTGATACGAATGCAGAGTTCCCCCACATCGAATGGAATCAGGGAGAAACGGTCCGGTTTCGAACTGATGGAAGTTCTTCACTGCTACCGCAATCTTAATCGAGAAACTTAACATGTATGTCATTGGGCTGGATATTGGCGGCGCGAACATTAAGTCAGCAGACAGCGATGGCGCTGCCAGGGCGATGTCGTTTGAACTCTGGAAAACTCCCCTGTTATTACAGTCAGCCTTAAAAGAAATACTGACCTCTTACCAGCGCCCCAACCTGATCGCGGTGACGATGACCGGTGAGCTGGCAGACTGTTTTCAGACGAAAGCGGACGGGGTCGATCATATCCTGACGGCCGTTGAACAGGCTGTGCCAGGTGTGCCTGTGCTGGTCTGGCAGACCGGTGCAGAATTTCTGACCCCAGAGATCGCGCGCGAATTCCCTTTATTGGCTGCTGCTGCCAACTGGCATGCGCTGGCAACCTGGTTGGGGCGGATGATTCCTGATCAGAGTGGCCTCTTGATCGATATCGGCTCAACGACCACCGATCTGATTCCTCTCAAGAACGGGTTACCGGTTTCCGAGGGATTAACCGATGTCGAACGATTACTGTCGGGGGAACTGGTTTATACCGGTGGTCGTCGGACTCCGCTGGCGATGCTGGAGAAAAGTGTCCCGTTGCGCGGGCAGAACTGTCCTCTGGCGGCGGAATGTTTTGCGACGTCAGCAGATCTCTATTTGCTGCTCGAAAATATGCCAGAAGTTCCAGAGGATGTCGACACGGCGGATGGAAGACCTGCGACACGGGCAAACGCGTTTGCTCGAATTGCCCGTTCTGTCTGTTGTGATACAACAGAGTTCAGTGAGACAGAGGCGCTTGAGGTTGCTGGCTGGCTGGCAACGCGACAGCAGGACCAGGTCACCGAGGCGCTGAATCAGGTTCTGAGCCGAATGGATGACCTTCCCCAGACGATCTTGATCAGTGGCAGTTCCGTGTTTCTCGCGGAAAAAATAGTTCGTTCTCATCCGCAACTCGCTCAGGCGATGATCACTAATGTCGCTGAGATATTTGACCGATCTATTTCAGATTCTGCCTGTGCCTTTGCGGTCGCGCGACTGGCGGCAGAACGAGTTCAGTTCTCCACAGAAGTCGATCAGCCCGATTGAGGGAGCATTTCTGTAAGTTTATCTCTTACAGTATTTTAACTAATCAGGTGAGATCAGATGTTCAGCGAAACTTTGCGGAATCGTGGTTGACTTGTTTTCGAATCTTGTGCTATCTTCCCGCACTTCTAGGCTGTGTCCAGTTTTACTGTAGCGACTCCAGGGCCATTTGGACCGAGTATGTTAGATTGAGAGTCGCGATGGTTAACTGTGATGCGATCTAGCTGTTAGCAGCAGGCAATTTAAAGACTTAAGAGCTTCCCACTTTCATTTCTGCGATCTGGTAACTTGAACAAGGATGACAGGCTATCAGACTGATGGGGGAATGCGCTGAGTCCTCAAAATATTTAATTTCCCTCATCCAGCGATGGAGCGCGAAACATGTGTGGAATAGTCGGATATATCGGGCATCGACAGGCCGGGCCTATTCTGATCAAGGGTCTGCAGAAACTGGAATATCGAGGCTATGATAGCGCCGGTGTTGCTGTTCATGATGGTTCTTCAATCCAGATTCGCAAGAAAAAAGGACGCGTCCTTGAGATGGCGTCCCTCTACAAGTCGAGTCCGGTTTCCGGTACGGCAGGTATCGGCCACACCCGTTGGGCCACGCATGGAGAAACCAACGATCAGAATTCGCATCCCCATCTGGGAGGGAATGAGGATGTGGTCATCGTTCATAATGGAGTGATTGAAAATTATACCTCGCTGCGGTCACAACTGCAGGGGCTGGGATACGTTTTTCGCACGACGACGGATACCGAGTCTGTAGCACATCTGCTGTCACATCATCTGGAAGAACAAATCAAATTTGGTTCTGACCCGGAAGAGTTGGCCACCTATCTGAAAGCGGTGGAAATCACCCTGACAAAACTCACGGGAACTTATGGCCTGGTTGTCATGTTTCGGGACCTCCCGGACACGATGATCGCCGCGCGACTGGGGAGTCCGCTGGTGATTGGCGTCGGTAAAGGCGAACATTTTATTGCCAGTGATGCGACCCCCCTGGCTGGCTATACCGACGAAGTCATTTACCTCTCCGATCACGAGATGGCTGTTCTCACCCGTGATGAGATTGAAATCTTTCACCGTGATGAAGGTCAGCAGAAACTTTCGATTCAGACTCTCGATCAGGTGAGTGTTGATTCAGAACTGGGTGACTTTGAGCATTACATGCTGAAGGAAATCTTCGAACAGCCCCAGGCTTTAGAAAACGCCATGCGTGGTCGTCTGGATGAAGATGAAGCGACTGCGAAATTTGGTGGTTTGAATCTGTCTGCACAACAGTTGAGAAAAATTGATCGCATCGTACTGACTGCCTGTGGCACCAGTTGGCACTCCGGCCTGGTGGGAGAATATCTGCTGGAAGAGTTTGCCCGGATTCCGACTGAGGTTGAGTATGCGAGTGAGCTACGCTATCGCAATCCTCCGATGTCTAACAGCACGATGATTTTTGCCATCACGCAGAGCGGTGAAACTGCGGATACGCTGGCAGCAATGCGCGAATGTAAACGGAAAGGGCATCCGACTCTGGCGATCTGTAACGTAGTCGGGTCCACCATTGCACGTGAAGCTGATGGCGGAATCTACCTGCACGCCGGTCAGGAAGTGGGGGTCGCTTCGACCAAAGCATTCACTTCACAGGTGATGGTTTTGATTCAATTGGCGTTGTTTCTGGGACGGATGCGGCATCTCTCCCATCCTGCCGGGCAACGAATTATTGATGCTCTCCATCAGGTACCCGATCAGATCCGTAAATGTCTGGAATGCAATGATCAGGTGAAGGACATCGCATTGAAGTACAGTAACTTCAATAACTTTTTGTATCTGGGACGCCTGTATAATTTCCCTGGTGCCCTGGAAGGGGCGCTGAAGCTCAAAGAGATCAGTTATATTCATGCAGAGGGATATCCGGCTGCTGAAATGAAGCATGGTCCGATTGCGCTCGTGGATGAAGTTACTCCCAGTGTGTTTATCGTACCCCGCGGACAGATTTACCCCAAAGTCATGAGCAATCTGGAAGAGGTCAAAGCACGGAAAGGACCGGTCATTGCCATCGCCTGCGAAGGAGATGATAAGATTGCTGATATTGCCGACGATGTGATTTATGTTCCCGATGTCGATGATTTTCTTCAGCCTCTCGTCACGGCAATTCCTTTACAACTGCTCTCCTACCATATTGCGCTCCAGCGTGGGTGTAATGTCGACCGACCACGTAATCTGGCAAAAAGTGTGACGGTAGAATAAGACTGATTTTCAGAAAATCACTTACTGATCTGGACCCGACATGGTGTGTCGCTGCGCGTGTCAGTCTGCCAGCAGTTGGTGAAAGCATCTGTTTCTCGCCCGAAATAAGCAAAAAACCGGTTTTCCTTTGTTGAAAGTGGGAAAAATCAACTTCCCGGATCTGGTTTCGCTTCGTGATCAGCATAGAATAGAAGCTGAGGCAGTCAGAGGGATTGCTTCTGATAGCGTTGACGCTTCACATCATTGCAGACGGGACTTCACCTCTGCCAATATTTGGGGATTGGGACACGACGCCCCTCAACAGAAATAAGAAATCGAATTTCTGTGCTACTGGAACAAAATCAATGAAAGTAATTCTGGCGAATCCCCGCGGTTTCTGCGCGGGTGTGAATATGGCAATCGAATGTCTTGAAGAAGTCATTCGCATTTTTGGCAGCAATGTCTATGTCTATCATGAGATCGTACATAATAAATATGTCGTGAATCGTTTTACGGATCAGGGGGTCACTTTTGTCAATGCGGTGAGTGAAGTACCGGAAAATTCTATTCTGGTTTTCAGCGCGCATGGTGTGTCCCCGGTGATTCGAAACGAAGCACGTGAACGCAAAATTCGCACGATCGATGCAACCTGCCCGCTGGTGACCAAGGTGCATACCGAAGCCATCAAGTATGCGGACGCTGGTTATCATATCATTTTGATTGGTCATGAGGGACACGACGAAGTCATTGGCACAATGGGGGAAGCTCCCGAAAGCATTACTCTGATCGAAACACCGGAGGAAGTCGCTGCGTTGAAATTTCCTGACGGGGCGCGACTGGCTTTTCTGACACAGACCACTTTAAGTGTGGAAGAAGCGGGCCGCGTGATTCGCAGTCTCAAGGAAAAATATCCTTCCATCGAAAGTCCACCGAAGGAAGATATCTGTTATGCCACCACAAATCGTCAGGAAGCAGTCTCTGAACTGGTATCACGAGTGGACCTGGTACTCGTCCTCGGAAGTCAGAACAGTTCCAACAGCAAGCGATTAATGGAAATTGGTAAGACTGCCGGCAAGCCCGCCTTTCTGATCGATGGAGTAGAAGAAGTACTACCGGAATGGTTCGAGCAGGCAGAAACGGTTCTGATCACAGCGGGTGCCAGTGCCCCCGAAGTCGTTGTGCAGGAACTGATTCAATTCCTGGAAGATCAATATCAGGCAGAAATCGAAAACGCGATTGTCCGCAAGGAATCAGTTCGATTTCCCCTCCCCAAAGAATTACGAGCTATTCAGACGTAGTATCAGATCGTTGGAAATGATCAAAATGCTCTGCCTGGTTTGCTGAGTGTCGTCCGAGACCCTACTATGATTATTGTAAACCAAGATCTTAGAGTCGCAAGACCGTAGAGAATCCTGAAAGAATGAAACAGTAGCCATGAGTGATAATCCGACGCCAGCAGAAGATAATGATGATTCTCCCGAATTCAACCCGGAACGCCATACGCAGGAGATCAGGCATTCCCAGGTCAGTGCCCGTGTACCGGAAGGTGTCTCGCGTGGCGTTTTCAGTACGGGAGCTGTCGTGCTGCAGGGAGGCCACGAATTTATTCTCGATTTTCTGTTACGAATTTCCACGCCTCAGCAGGTTGTCGCACGGGTCGTACTACCGATCGGAGTGGTTCCCCAGATGATACGTGCACTCCGCGACAATTTGACGAACTACGAAAATCGGTTTGGAACTCCTGTCATCCCTACGCCTTTGCCTCCCGCGGTGACTGGTTCCTCTGAATCCATCAATGTCGGAGCAGGTATCGAAACTTCTGAAACGGAGAAGCCTGCATCTTCGGTTGCGGATTCCGTTTCGGGTGCGGCTGCGGGCGGAGCGGGAGTCGTCGGAGAGACAAGAACTCCAGAATCCGGTAATCAGGAGGCTTCAGAAACCAAGATCAGCCCGGTAGAATCTGCCCAGAAACCACCTTCAGCAGAAGAACTGTATGATGAATTGAAGCTGCCCGATGAAATGCTGTGCGGCGCGTATGCGAATGCCGTTCGGATTGGACACTCGGCGACGGAATTTTCATTCGATTTCATTACCACGTTTTTCCCCCGTTCGTGTGTGTCTGCCCGCGTTCATCTGGCCGCGCCGAATATTCCTCGCCTGCTGGATTCATTGACGCATTCCTTTGAGCAGTTTCAAAGAAAAGTCGCCCAGCAACAGAAACGTCAGCCTCCACAGCAGGATGATCTGCCAGGCTGACAGGTTCAGGGTTTGGAACAGAAAGTATCTGACGCGCTACAGGTGCTATTTACTCTGTATGCCTGAGTTCCTTATCGGTGAGTGTTGTTTCGTCTGCTGGTTTGTGCTTGGAGAAAACCAGGTATCGGCAGAGTAGAAAATTGAAGCCCATGCCGACAAGAATCCCAATAAATGCCGCCAGCAGGATTCGCTTCTCAAAGAACTGGAAGGACCGGCTGAGGACCATCGTCGTCAGCCAGTTAAAGATGGCCCCTGTCAGGCAACTGCCACAATATCTCAGATACTGTTTCAGTATTGGTGCATGCTTCGCATACGAGAAGGTGATATTCCGGTTGAGCAGGAAGTTTGTGCTCATGGAGGTCCAGATCGCCAGTGCCACTGCGATTGGAGAAATCATCCAGTTTGAGAGCAGGGCAAGCATCTGCAGATTAACAAAGACTCCCGTAAGCCCAATCAGTGCGAACTGGAGGAAATAGGCATAGTTCTGAAATTTGAAATCGAAGAGTCGTTTGAGATGTTTCAGGTAGCGCAGCTGTTCCTTGAATGAGAGCTTACTGGTCCCCGCCACTCGATCCGCAAAATCGATCGGGATTTCGGTCACGTTTTGACATCGGCTCTTGACGATGAGTTCCAATCCAATTTTGTATCCCACCGGATTCAGGATCTGGCGAGACTTCAAAAAGCTCTGTCGTTTAAGTGCAAAGAAACCGGCCAGGGGGTCACTCGCTTTGGTGAAAGGGCGGGATAACCAGGTTGCCACCCGTGAATTCCATTTTCTGAACCAGCCCCAACTTTGGTCGGTAGAGCCTCCCTCGATATAGCGGCTGCCAATCACAAAGTCCGTCTGCGGCTGATTAAGTGCTGATACCAGTTCCGGAATTTTTTCGGGAGGATGGGAAAGGTCTGCATCCATGACCAGCAGGATGTCTCCTGTTGCTGCATCCAGTCCTGCTATCACGGCGGTGGAGAGTCCACGTTCTTTTTTGCGTGTGATCAATCGGAGGGGAAAGTTTTCAGCCAGTTCTTTACAAACCTGAATTGTCCCATCCGGGCTGTCGTCATCGACCACAATGATTTCCGCATCCAGTCCGGCATCAGTCAGCGCATGGTTCACACGCGGGATGAGTACCGTCAGATTTTCCGCTTCGCAATAAGTTGGAATAATGATTGATAATTGCAGCAATGTTTTTACTTTTCTGGATTGTAACGGTAATACCGTCAGGGATTACTGCTGCTGTATGTCAGAGCGCAGCAGGGGGGATGCTGGAAGTATCTGATTTTCTGTTGTGACACTCATGAAAATCCACCTCGCAGGTGTGAAAAGCAGCTGAATATAGCAATCTTATGGTCCATCAGGATTGCGATGGGATCAACCGGATTGATCCTCAGAGAGCATAGAGAGGACATCATCGGCAGAATCGTTAAGTCACACCAGCTTTATCTGATGCAGAGATGCTGCTTTTCAGCCACATTTTATTCTTAAGCCGACTTGATGTCATTTTATGAACTAAATTTAAACTGAAAAACCCTCACATCTCTCTGGAAATCTGATGTGATCGCGGATGTCGATGTCGGACAGAACATTCTGGTTTTGAAATAAAAGACACAACTTCAAGGAGTTATGAATAAGATGGCAGCTACTGGCTTTTCGCACGCCGATTCCAATATGGCTTTTGATGATCTGAAACGACTGATTCATGGCAAGCTGGTTGAAAAACTGGACCTGTCTCGTGTGGGTGATCTGGAAGGTGATTCACTGCGTCGGGAAATCCGACTGGTCATCGAGCATTTGTGTGATACGGAAAATCCACTGCTCAACCGTTCTGAACGGGAGCGGTTGATTGAAGAGATTCTGGACGAGACCTTTGGTTTCGGGCCACTCGAACTGCTGCTCAAAGATCAGGATATTGCGGATATCATGATCAACGGTCCCAAGCATGTGTTCGTGGAAAAGAATGGACGGATTGAACGTTCCAATGTCGTATTCCGCGATAATCAGCATTTACTGCAGATCCTCGACCGGATTGTTTCCAAGGTCGGACGACGTGTGGATGAAACTTCTCCGCTGGTTGACGCCCGTCTGCCTGATGGCTCGCGATTGAATGCCGTCATCCCTCCGCTGGCACTGGATGGTCCCTCGTTAACGATTCGTAAATTCGGATCGAATCCGCTGGGGCTGGAAGATCTGCTGCGGTTCGGGGCGTTTACTCCGGAAATCGCCATGCTGCTGGAAGGAGCCATTAAAGCACGCATTAATACCATCATCAGTGGTGGTACCGGCTCTGGTAAAACGACGCTGTTAAATACATTATCGGGATTTATTCAGAGTGACCACCGTGTAATTACGATCGAAGATGCGGCGGAACTTCAACTCCAACAGGAACATATTTTACGCCTGGAAACCCGTCCTCCCAACATTGAAGGCAAAGGTGCGATCTCCGCAACGGACCTGGTGAAAAACGCATTGCGTATGCGACCGGACCGGATCATCATCGGGGAATGCCGTGGCGGTGAATCACTGGACATGTTACAGGCGATGAATACCGGTCACGAAGGTTCACTGACCACCATTCACGCCAACTCTCCCCGCGATGCTGTATCCCGTCTGGAAACCATGATTACGATGGGGGGAGTGGAACTGCCTCTAAAAGCGTTGCGGCAACAATTCGCTTCCGCCGTCGATCTGATTATTCAGGTGAACCGACTGCAGGGGGGGCCTCGAAAGGTAACCCACGTGACAGAGGTTCTGAACATGGAACAGGACACTGTGATTATGCAGGATATTTTCCTGTTCATTCAGGACGGCATTGATGCTGACGGTAGAGCTTTTGGTCATTTTGAAGCAACCGGAGTACGACCGGCATTCATGGATCGACTGGAGGCAGCAGGTGTTCGTCTGCCAGGGAACCTGTTTGCCAATCGCGTCTTGCAGGGCTGAAATAAATACTGTTTTTAACAGATATAAAACACGACTTTTCAAACGATAAAGGTAATCCGAGATGGATCAGACACTCATCATCTCCATCGCTGCATTTCTGGGAATGATGGCTTTTGCAGGGGCCGTCATCTTCGTTATTAAGGATTTTTCATCCAGCAAGGCTGAAGATCGTCTGGCCGTCATTACTGGCAAAAAGAAATCAACGGAAGAGTCGGCCTCGTTGCTCAAAGAAGAATTTGTGAAGGGAGGCTTGAACAGCCTGTCTGATCAGGTGGCACACCTGTTTGAGAAGTTTGGAAATATCAAGCTGCTGTTGGAGCAGGCTGAAGCGCCGTTCAAAGCAGACACATTTCTACTAATGACCGCAGTTTGCGGTTCGCTGGGTTTTGCTGTCGCCTGGTTCACGAATGCACCTGGTCCCTTTTGCCCAGTGGCAGCAATGGGAGCTGGGGTTTTGCCGTTTATGTGGCTGTTGTTCCGTCGCAATCGGCGATTCAAAAAATTCGGGCAACAGTTACCTGATGCACTGGAACTGGTGGGGCGTGCGTTACGTTCCGGGCACAGTTTATCCTCCGGGCTCAGCGTTGTGGTTCAGGAAATGCCGCCACCGATTTCTACAGAATTTGCGTTAGCGTATGAAGAACAGAATCTGGGTGTTCCCATTGATGCAGCATTGAAAAGCATGCTGAAGCGGATGCCGAACCTGGACTTGAAGTTCTTTGTGACAGCGGTTGTCATCCAGAGGCAGGCCGGGGGTGACCTGGCTGAGATTCTGGACAAAATCGGTTACATCATCAGACAACGGTTTAAAATCATGGGACAGGTCCAGGCTTTGACGGGGGAAGGTCGTATCAGTGGAGTCGTGCTGATGGCTTTGCCGATTGCATTGTTCTTTGCTGTTTACTATCTCAATCCCGATTATGTGATGCTCCTGTTCACGGATGAAATGGGGCGGAAAATGATTGCCGGTGGTATCGTACTGCAGGTGTTGGGCGCCTTGTGGATTAAAAAGATTGTAAATATCAAAATCTGATCAGACTGGAATCCGTCGGATTTTGCCAGGTGAATAGATATCTGAAATAACATGACTGCTGATTTCATTCGTTGTATGTTGGAGAATTAAACATGGACTTTGTTCAATTAATACCATGGGCTATATTCGGAATGGTGATTGTGGGGGTGATTGCCCTGATCAACAAACTGAATTCAGATCATTCACGTGCCAACGAGCGGCTGGATGAATTACGAAATCCCCATTTGCGCAATAATCCCGATGATGCGAATTCAACCAGTTCGTTGTTAGAAAAGGCAGCTCCCGCACTCTCGAAGGCTTTAACACCAAAATCGGAACTGGAAGAAAATCAGTTAAAAGTGCGACTGGCGAATGCCGGTTATAATTCAGAAGCGGCTCCTTCCATCTTTCTCTCGTTAAAAGTTGCGTTAGGTCTCCTGGGAGTGTTGCTGGGGTCGGGCTATGGCTTTTATAACTTTGGGATGTCTCAAAATGGCTGGACTTCTCTGGTGATTGCCGGGGGAATCGGCTTTTATCTTCCTGAAATTATACTGCGTCTACTGGTTAAGGGGCGGGTAGAACGTATTTTTCTGTCACTGCCTGATGCGCTGGATCTGCTGGTGGTGTGCGTGGAGGCTGGTCTGGGGCTGGATGCCGCCATGCGACGGGTTTCTGAGGAGCTGGAAGAGACCGCGCCTGATGTGTGCAGTGAGTTTGCCTTGTGTAATCTGCAATTACAGATGGGGCGTCCACGACGGGAAGTATTGCATGATCTGGGTATTCGCAGCGGTGTGGATGATATGCGGGCATTGGCGGCGATTCTGATTCAGGCTGATAAATTTGGTTCGTCGATTGCCCAGGCTTTACGTGTGCAGTCAGACAGTATGCGCGTGAAACGCAGCCAGCTGGCCGAAGAGCAGGCGGCGATGACAGCCGTTAAGATGATCTTCCCACTGGTGCTGTTTATTTTCCCTGGTATCTTTGTGGTACTGGTAGGGCCGGCTGCGATTATGATGATCAATGGACTTCTGACAAGTTGATTAGAAACGCCGCTGCTGTTTCCTGAAAACAACAAAATGTAAACACCTTTGAACATTCTGTGAATCAAAGGTGTTTATTTTTTTACACACAATCTCACCTGTCCGATCTACGACTTATTTTCTGAAAGAATCCCTTTCAGTTTAATTGCTTTTCAGAACTAAGGCAGCGAGATATTTAACGATTACTGATTAACAAAACGGCGTCAGTCACTAATTCTTTTATCAATCTCTCTTTGGCACTTTTTTTGCGACAGTAATCCCTGAATCGGGCATTCGAGAGTGTTTGAGTACGTAGTTCGATGAAACAACTCACTTTCGAATATTCGCTGGATTGCTGTCTTGCAGCAAGAAATATGGCTAAATAAAACGTAGCCTCAGGCAAGGCACTTCCATTGATTAGATTAGTTGCATTTAAACCGGGAAACAGGTTGTCGTGTGAAAACACTTCATTTGTCGTTACCTGAGTTCAAGTGTAAATTGATTAACTGCGGATAAAGTCATTCACCCAACTTCCAGACCAGTTACTAGATTGAATACTTCAGATGCCTGCCCCACCTTCATGGCTGAAAACAATGGCAAATCAAGTGGCATCGCTGATGTATGATGTCGATATGCTTTCGCCGATCGGATGTCATTATTTCCACAACAGTAGCCGCAACGAGTGGGAAGTGTCATTGTTTGCATCCAATACCGAGATTGTCGGTGGCGAGTGGGACGGTGTCCTGGCGCCTTCCAAGTTCTGCTTCAATATCCTCAATCTGGGTGAGATATTTGAGGAAGTAGAGACTTTATACTGGCAGGCATTACCCGTCGATTATGATGATCAGTTAGGTTGCCATATTTCCATTGAAGGGAAATACCAAGGCGAGCGTGTCTGGGTGCGTGTCCTGGCAGAATCCCCGGAAGAATTCGGAGCAGGCCGCCGTATGCAGGCTTACGAATTTAACCTGAAAGAAATCTGGTAACCCCACCTGCTGTTTGACTGCTTGATTCAGTCACAACTGCCTCCCCCCATCATGTTACAGCCGCTTTGAACTTGACCGTTTCTGTTTCGGGTTGTAGACCTGTTCTTCTTAGTTGCTTATGATATCAGTCTCGGAAGCAGGTTTTCCGGAAAGACTCACACTATCGGCAGCAGGGAGGATTAGAGAATGCAACTGGGGTTTGTGACGGCCATTTTACCAGATTATGATCTACGCAGTGTATTTCAGGCGGCAGCAGAAATCGGCTATGATTGTGTGGAAGTCATGTGCTGGCCTGAAGGAAACGATTCCCGGCGCTATGCGGGAATTACCCATATTTCTGCTGAACAGTTTACCGATTCCGATGTCGCGACCATTTCACAGCTCTCCGATGAATTCGGTATCGAGATCAGTGCGCTGGGCTATTATCCGAATCCTCTCTGTCCCGATCCGGAGGAGGCCGGTAAGTATATGGAGCATATTCAGAAGGTCATCGCCGCATCGGGAAAACTGGGGATCAATCGCATGAATACCTTCATCGGCCGGGACTGGAAAAAGTCGGTCGATGAGAACTGGCCTCGTTTTCTGCAGACCTGGCCTGAGATTATTCAATCTGCGGAACAGCAACAGGTACGCATCGGTATCGAAAACTGTCCGATGTCGTTTACCCAGGACGAATGGCCGGGCGGGAAAAATCTGGCCTGCACTCCTGCGATCTGGCGGCGGATGTATGCGGATATTCCCAGTAAATATTTTGGCCTGAATTATGATCCTTCCCATCTGGTGTGGATGCAGATGGATTATGTGGCTCCTATTCGTGATTTTGCCGATCGGATATTCCATGTGCATGCCAAGGATGTGCGTGTCGATCAGCATCGGCTGGATCAGGTAGGAATTATGGCGTATCCCCTGGATTATCATACTCCCAAGTTACCTGGACTGGGTCAGGTTGACTGGGGCAGTTTCTTTTCACAATTGAATGAGATTGGTTACCAGGGACCGGTGTGTGTGGAAGTTGAGGATCGTGCCTATGAAGGCTCCACAGAATCGTGTCTGGCTGCGTTGAGACAGTGTCATACTTACCTGCGAAATTATATTCCCTGTCGAGAGTAATACTCATGGAAGATCAGTTTAAAAAAATATCAAAAATGATCGATCACTCCCTGTTAAGTCCCATATTAACTGTTCCGGAACTGGAGGCGGGCTGTCAACTGGCGTTGGCGTATGATGTGGCCAGTGTGTGTATTATGCCATTTTACCTCAAGCGATGTGCCGAAATTCTGGAACATTCCACAGTTCACCCCAGCACAACCATTGGCTTTCCGCATGGGGGACATACGGTGGTTATGAAACAGCGCGAAGCAGAACAGGCGATTCTGGATGGTTGTGAAGAACTGGACATGGTCGTCAATCTTTCGCGGGTGCTTAGTGGTGACTGGAAGTATGTGGAGAACGAAATCGGGGCGATCACCCGAATCGCGCACCAGTCAGGCCAGAAAATCAAAGTGATTTTCGAGAACTGTTATTTGACCGAAGATCAGAAAATCAGGCTGTGTCGCATTTGTGCCAGTCTGCGCGTGGACTGGGTGAAAACCTCGACCGGATATGGCACGGGAGGCGTCACATTGGATGACTTGAAGTTGATGCGGGCACACAGTCCCGACCGGGTGCAAATCAAAGCGGCAGGGGGCATCCGTACGCTGGATCAACTTCTTGAGGTTCGTGATCTGGGGGTGAGCCGCGTCGGTGCCAGTGCCACACGCGTCATTCTGGATACCTGTCGGACCCGGTTGAAGCTGCCCGCAGTTTCCTTATAAGTTCAGCGAAAATGAGAGTGTCAGGCTGAAATTACTGCATGTCCTTTCGAGCCTGCTTTTCCAGTTCCGCTTCTGCGGCAGGATCAATCTGCTGAGATTCATCAAACTCTCCCTCAACCATCGGTGCTTCTTCACCACACCCCGTAGAGAGGACGGAAAGAAAAGTGATCAACAGAGTGGTGTATATCAATTTGAGCATGGGATTAATAATTCCGGTAATAGAACTGACTCTAAAAATAGTCCAGAACGGAGCAAAACTGTGTGGTGGCATTTCAACAGGATCTTTCGAGTCAGACTCTCGTCACCTGACAGAGCCATCAGGTGACGAGATCTTGAACTCAATATAATGAAGTGACACCAGGCTTACCATTCGCCAAGAATATTACCATCGGCGGGATGTCCCAGGTCTTTCCAGATCGAGAGATCAATATTCTCTGAACCAAAACGGACTGATCCGTCAGCCAGTAGAACATGGACTCCACCCACATGCTTACTGCGGGCGGCCAGCAGTGCTGCTGTTGTACTTGAGCCTGCGCCACAGTCTGGGAATTTATCATTGGGTGGATAAACCGTCCCGAAATAATGCGATTCATAAATCTGGGCGTAGAACCAGGAATAACCCTGTTGAGCGCCTCCCGTATATGAAGGGAACCCACTGGTGACGCGACAACTGGCAGGGCAGACGCCACTTGACGGCTGATCGCTGCAGAATGGGGCGCTGGCGTAGGTTTCCGAGACCATCATGGTATTCGTGGTACCATCTTCAATGTCACGAATTCGGACATTGCTGTTTTGTGCAAAAATGGAACCTGCAATATTTGAGGTAGATGAGGCACCCGTACCGCGACAGGCCATGTAGTTTGTCGGTCCGTAAGTAGAGGAGGGCTGGCGCGAAGAATCACTGGGACAACGGACAACCGTCAATTTTTCCCTGCGGATACTGTTATTGGGAGCAGCACTGACGCCACTCTCCATCTCCCAGTTGATCTTATTGTAAATCACAGACTGGTCCAGGAAGGGAAGGATGCGGGGGATCCAGCCCAGCATACTAGTAGTCCAGGATTGAACGCCTGAACCGTAGGTTCTTCTGACATCACCGGGAGGAAACGTATTGAAGTTATCATGATAGTTGTGCAACGCGAGACCAATCTGCTTGAGATTGTTTTTGCACTGCGAACGACGGGCCGCTTCACGCGCCTGTTGAACGGCTGGCAATAATAAGGCAATCAGGATCGCGATGATGGCAATCACGACCAGCAATTCAATGAGCGTGAAACCACGCTTTCTAGTGAGCAACACTTTTTCCATAACTTGAACCCCTGCAAAAAATAAAAAAATCGTGAGCAACGAAATGATTACGATGAGGCTTAAGGCTTCACCATATGAGAGCTGGATGAAAATAAATAAGATGATCGGTTTTTAATTCGAATGTATTAACAGAGCTTCGGGTTGCGCGAATGCGCGGGAAAATGAGATAAAGTGAAGCTGCCGAGAAATTATGTTCTCAATGAAAATACACGAAGTTGCGAATTAATTCGCTATTTTTACTATAACTGATCTGAAGCATGTTTCCAGAAGAATCTGCAAAAACAAATTGAAAAACAGGTGTTTCTATCCATTACACGATCTGATGTATCCGGAAAATGTACTGCAGGAGGGATTGGACCTAGGAAGTAGCTGGTAGTTTGATCTTCACTGCAGGGAGATCCCTCAAAAAAAACGCCACCCGATCGAAAGACCCGGTGGCGTTGAATTATTAGCTGATTCAGACATTGTGTGAGTGCAGAGGCTTACCACTCACCCAGAATATTTCCATCAGCGGGATTCCCCAGATTTCTCCAGATGGTTGTGTCAATGTTGTCGCCAGCGAAGCGAACTGAGCCATCGCCGAGCAGAACATGGGCACCACCTGTGTGCTTACTGCGTGCCGACAGGTGGGCTGACTGTGAACTGGAACTACCGCCACAGTCTGGTTGTTTATTGTTGGGGGTATAAACCGTTCCATAATAGGCCGCTTCGTATAATGAAGCATACATCCAGGAATACCCCTGTTGGGCACCTCCAGTATATTTCGTACATGTGGCAGGGCAAACGCCCCCCGATGGCTGTTCCGTACACAAATCGGCACTCGCGAATGTTTCTGAAACCATCATGGTATTGGTGGTCCCATCTTCGACATCGCGGATCCGGACATCACTGTTATTCCAGAACATCGAAGTCCCTTTGTTACTGGTCGTGGTTGTATTGTTACCACGGCAAGCCATATAGTTGGTGGGACCGTAAGATGACGAGGGTTGGCGTGAAGAGTCACTGGGGCAGCGGACGGCTGGCAGTTTTTCTGCGCGAAGACTGTTGTTGGGAGCAGCACTCACTCCATGCTCCATTTCGAAGTTGATCTGGTTATAGATCACCGACTGGTCCAGGAAAGGCAGAATGCGGGGAATCCAACCCAGTTGGCTCGTAGTCCAGGATTGAACGCCGGAACCATAAGTTCTGCGGACATCTCCCGGTGGGAACATCTGGAAGTTGTCGTGATAGTTGTGCAGAGCGAGACCAATCTGCTTGAGATTATTTTTACAAGTTGAGCGACGGGCAGCTTCACGCGCCTGTTGAACGGCTGGCAATAATAATGCAATCAGGATCGCGATAATGGCAATCACGACCAACAATTCAATGAGCGTGAAACCACGCTTTTTAGTGAGCAACACTTTTTCCATAACTTGAACTCCTGAAAAAAAAATGAAACAGAGGAATACATTGAGTAAATCGATAGATGTAAAAATGCATTGCCAGACAGTCAGTTTCTGGGGCAGCAATAATGTTTCAGTTGAGTTAAGAGGTATTGAATACAGATTTCTGGCTTCGGGTTGTGTGCTAACACAAGAATGTGAATAAATTGGTAGAAGCCACATCCTGAGTAAATTCATGTGAAAAATACATGAAATTACCAGTAATTTAGATACCTCTACTATAGAGGAATCAGAGGAAGAAATCCAGTATGATCTGCGAAAAGGAGAGGGAAATGATATTTGTAAACGCTTATGTTTACTAGATTTACACGTGAACGATAATCAACCTTCTTTAGAAAGGGCTGAGATTGAGAACACTCTTTGCTTTTTATCAATTCTATTATCCACACACGATAAAAAAAGACTGCAAAATTCTGTGGTAACAGAGACTTTGCAGTCTGAATCAGCGTGACAGTGCTTGAGTAATCAGTTTTGCTGCATGGCTTTCTTTTGAGCCGCCGCTTCTTCAGCGGGATCAAGTTGATCCATTTCATTGAACGTTTCTTCCGGCGGAGCTTCTTCTCCTCCGCATCCTTGTAGAAACGTCGTGACACAGGTCAGCATCAGGATGGATAGAATGTAGCGCATCATGTTGATCCAATTCTTAGAGCTATGAGGAATAAGGAGGGGATCTCACAGAAACCGCTTCTGATTGGATCCGAGATAATTTAATCTCACTACTTTAAAAATAACGCTACTTGATTATTGAATCAAGTGGCGCTCAGAAATTTCTGCTTTGCAGAGTTAAGCGATAAGCTTACCACTCACCCAGCACGTTTCCGTCAGCGGGATTCCCCAGATTAATCCAGATCTGGGAGTCAATGCTGTCGGATGCAAACCGCACGGAACCATCACCGAGCAACGCATGAGCGCCTCCCGTGTGCTTACTGCGTGCAGCCAGATGTGCTGCCTGCGAGCTTGAGCTGGCACCACAGTCGGGCTGCTTATTATTTGGGGTGTAGGCAGTTCCGAAATATGTGGCTTCATATAAAGACGCGTACATCCACGAGTAAACCTGCTGTCCGCCTGTTAAACCGCCGTTGAAACTGGTACAGGTTGCTGGGCAGACGCCGTTCGATGCAGTAGTTTGCTCGGTGCAGAATTCTGCGCTGGCGTACGTTTCTGAAACCATGATTGTATTCGTGATCCCATCTCCGACTTCACGAATCTTCGTGTTACTGTTGTTCCAGAAGATCAAAGTAACAGGGGCACTTGCGGTGTTCATGGTTGTGCCCCGACAGGCCAGGCAGATGGTGGGGCCATCGTTGCCATCCGGCTGATGTGAAGAATCGCTGGGACAGCGGACGGCAGGAAGTTTTTCCTTCCGCAGGTTGCTGTTTGGGACGGCACTCACACCTGAGCCATAAGTTCTGCGGACATCCCCCGGTGGGAACATCTGGAAGTTGTCATGATCGTTGTGCAAGGCGAGTCCAATCTGCTTGAGATTGTTTTTGCACGTTGAGCGGCGCGCTGCTGAGCGTGCCTGTTGAACTGCAGGTAACAGCAGGGCGATCAGAGTCGCTGATATCTGTTCGTTTTGAACACAAATTAAAGTTCAGCAACAGGTTAAAGCTACGCTGTATTTTAAGAATTGAGCTGGGGAGAGGCAATGACAGGATTCTTAATATCTTCATGGAACCCCTCTATTTCATGATAATAAGTATGTTTTTATGTACATTTTTATCTGCTTAGCACGAAGTAGCTGATTTTGAAGGGGATTTTACTGTGTACAGGTCCTGCAGTAATCGCATTCTCAGGTCGTATCACTGTGAGCTGAAAAGAATCCAGACTATCTCGAAGTCGCATTCGATCCGGCAGGGCAATGGGTTACATCTATTTCAGCCTTTGATAAAGTTAAGATCTTAGTTGAAACTGAGTCTCAATTTCCTTATATTGGAGTACTCTCTACTGAAAGTTCACAAGGTGACCTCCTCCCTCCGGCTTCTTTTGTGTTGAGTTTCCAAACAGTGATGACATTGAATCAACTTATTAAAGGTCAAATTGCACGAATCACACGGATCAAAGGTGAAGACGCCATTTCCATTCGCCTGATGGAAATGGGACTCATCGATGGAGAGCAGATTCAGTTGCTGGGAAAAGCACCACTGGGTGACCCGCTGGAGTATGCAGTGCGAGGTTACCGGTTATCCCTGCGTTTAAACGAGGCCAAGTGCGTTGAAGTCGAGATTGTATAAAACAACCCCCCTCTGAATCAGAGGGTTCTGCCTGTCCTTCCTGATGAAAGCTGCGCTTTCAGATTTTAAATTCCATGACCAACTCTTCCATTGTCCCAAAACAACAAACTGTGCAACAACAGAAGATGACGATTGCCATTATCGGGAATCCGAATACGGGAAAGAGCACACTGTTCAATCTGCTCTCGGGGGGGCATGCCCATATCGGTAATTTTCCCGGAGTGACTGTCGAAAAAAAAGTGGGCAGTGTGAACTGGGACGGGCGGCAGATCGATCTGGTTGATCTGCCGGGGACTTATAGTCTGGCGCCCCGCTCGATCGATGAGATGCTGGCAGTGGATGTGCTGCTGGGCAGGCAGAAAGGGGTCCCGCGGCCCGATGCGATTATCTGCATAGCCGATGCCTCGAACCTGGAACGGAACCTGTATCTGTTCAGCCAGGTACTTGATCTGTCCACACCTGTGGTCCTGGTATTGAATATGTGTGACATGGCACGGTCCCGTGGTATTGAGATAGACGCCAAGGCGCTGTCAGAAAAACTGGGGCAACCTGTTGTTTGCACAGAAGCCCATCGCGGCAAAGGAATTCAGGAACTCAAGTCGGCGATTTTAAATATTGATCCCGGTAGCCGGCATGAAGTTCAGCAGTTATTTCCGGATGCATTTTATGCAGAGCGTTCAAAGCTGCGGGAAAAACTGGCTTCTGATCAGGATGAGAGTCCTCCTGATTTTCTGATCGACCGGCTGTTACTGGATGTGGGTGGATACGTCGAATCTTATTTTGAGCACCATTCTCATCATGGGTTGATTGATCAGCTGCATGAAGCGCGTGCACGCCTGAAGGAATCCGGGTGTGCGGTGCCTGCGACAGAAGCCCGTGTGCGTTACGGCTGGACACGTGAGCTATTAAAGGGAGTGCTTCAGCAACCGGAGGTTCAACAGGAAACGACCTCAGACAAAATCGATCGCTGGCTGACACATCCTGCGTTTGGTTTTCTGTTCTTTTTTCTTCTGATGTTTTTTGTGTTTCAGTCTGTGTTCACCTGGGCTGGTCCTGCGATGGATCTCATCGATGATGGGGGAGGGGCGGCTGCAGGAGTGGTCGAATCGATGATTGCCCCCGGTCCCCTGCGGAGTCTGCTGGTGGATGGTGTTATTGCCGGGGTGGGAGGGGTTCTGATCTTCCTGCCACAGATTGTGATTCTCTATTTCTTTATCGCCGTACTGGAAGACAGCGGTTACATGGCACGGGCTGCGTTTATCATGGATCGGCTGATGCGCAGTCTGGGGCTGAGCGGGAAATCGTTTATCCCCCTGATGTCATCCTATGCATGCGCAGTTCCGGGGATCATGGCGACACGCGTGATCGAAAATCGTCACGAACGCCTGACGACAATTCTGGTGGCGCCACTGATGAGTTGCTCTGCACGCTGGCCCGTGTATGTACTGTTCATCGCCGCATTCATTCCTAATATTGTGTACTTCTCAATCGGCAGCGTGACAGTGGTGACTCTGCCTGGAATCGTGCTGTTTGCCATGTCAACCATTGGCGCAGTCGTCGCCATTCCTGTCGCCTGGTTTCTGAAACGCGTCTGCTTTAAGGGGGATGTGGCACCGTTTGTGATGGAACTGCCCGGGTATAAATGGCCATCACCGCGGAATGTGATCTATCGCGTCTATAGTCGGGGTAAGTCATTTGTCGTGAAGGCAGGCACCCTGATTTTTGCAACGTCGATTCTGGTCTGGGCAGCCGGTTATTTTCCCGGCGATCACAGCGAGCAGTTCACGTTGCAGGAGCAGATCGAAACAGTAGATGCTTCTGTGGAGAAAGCAGAAGCACAACTGACAGCAGCGAAAGAAGATACTCTGGAAAATGTAGAAAACCTGGAAGTCCAGCTGAATAATCTTGAGGCGACTCAGTCGCTGCTGTATGAACGGCAAAATCATGTCAGCAGCCAACTGATCGAAAACAGTTATCTCGGCCAGGCAGGTCACCTGATTGAACCCGTTGTGAAGCCATTAGGCTGGGACTGGAAGATAGGAGTGGGAGTGATTGCATCGTTCCCTGCCCGGGAAGTGATCATTTCCACGTTGGGTACGATCTACAGCCTGGGAGGCGATGTGGGAGAAGATGACGAGGGGCTGATTGGATCCATTCGCGCTGCCACCTGGCCGGACGGTCGGAAGGTATTTAATATTCCTGTGGCAATTTCGATCATGGTCTTTTTCGCCTTGTGTGCCCAATGTGCTGCTACATTAATGGTGATGCGGCGGGAAACCAACAGCTGGTTCTGGCCGGTGGTTTCATTTACTTACATGACGACACTGGCCTATCTGGGAGCCCTGGTTTCTTACCAGGTCGGCATGTTGTTAATCTGATTTCGATGTGTTTCGGGGTTGGAAATGCGTTCTGATAGAAAAGGGGTGTCACGATGAATCAGATCAACTGGCAAATGGTAATGACAGTGCTCTGCATTGCTGCTGCAGTTCTGTTTCTGGTACGACGCTGTCTTCGTTTCTTCAAACAGCGTTCGGGATGCGCCGGGGGGGCCTGCTCTGGTTGCCCTTCCTCTTCCGGTGAACCTGCTAATTTCATTTCTCTGGATCAACTGAAAAAGTCGAAGTAGATTTGGCTTTACCGATCCGACCGTCTCTCCCTGGTGAATGTTCCTGTTTTCAGGTACTTCGGGAGGCAGAAATTCCGGTAATCTGACTGGTGACGGTGGGTTTCTGTTTTAAATTGCCAGAAGCGATGAAATTATTAATAGTTTAATCCGCATCTGATCAGAGTTCGTTTCACTGGATATATCACTGAATCGAGGCATCCTCAACCGGGAGAGTGAAAATGACTGAAGAACGTGTTTATCATCCGATGCCGGGTTGGTTTCCGCTGACCGTCTGCCTGGTAGGAATGCTGACAGCAGGGCTCCTGTTTGTTTTTGGGGCCGTTCAAGAGAGTGTCCCGCTGGTCTTGCTGGGCGTCCTTGCTGGTCCTGCCTGTCTGGTCGGGCTGTTTGGCTGCATGGCGATTGCCCCTAATCAGGCGCGCGTGTTGTTGCTGTTTGGAGAATACAAAGGCTCGGTAATGCAGTCTGGTTTCTTCTGGGTCAATCCGTTTTTTTCCAAGAAGAAGATTTCCTTAAGGATCCGGAATTTTGAAACCGGCTCAGTTTCTACGCCGGAGCAGAAGGATCAGGCAGGGAATATCATCCAGCACAAAATACGGTCAGGGGGGCGGCCATCCAAGGTCAATGATCGGGATGGGAATCCGATCGATATTTCAGCGGTCGTGGTCTGGCGTGTGGTGAATACTGCAGAGGCGATGTTTGAAGTGGATGATTACGAGGATTTTGTTTCGGTGCAGAGCGAAGCGGCGTTGCGGAATCTGGCCAGCCGCCATCCTTATGACAGTGAGGATCATGAACTTTCTCTAAGAGGCAATACCCAGGATATCTGTGATCAACTGAAGGTCGATATTCAGGAGCGTCTGGAAAAAGCGGGTGTGGAAGTCATTGAATCTCGTATCAGTCATCTGGCTTATGCACAGGAAATTGCCGCCGCAATGTTGCAGCGACAGCAGGCGCAGGCCGTCGTTGCTGCCCGGACCAAAATTGTAGAAGGCGCTGTCGGCATGGTGGATATGGCGTTGAAACACCTGTCCGAGGGAAAGATTGTGGAATTGAATGAAGATCGACGCGCAGCACTGGTTTCCAACCTGCTGGTTGTCTTATGCAGTGACCGGCATACACAGCCCGTGGTGAATACGGGGTCATCAGGCTCTTAACGTTTCATCACTATTTATGTCTTCGGGCTGGGAGTCAGTCGGGCGAAGCCGGAGTGCCTGACTGGTGTTTTAAGACGGCTGGAAAGATCGCCAGACGAGAGAGCCGATGTGAGTTCGGCAAAAACCGAGTCGGCAGCAGCGAAGTAATTCCGGATATGACGTGGCTGGTGGGCGAGCGTGGGATAGAAGCCACTCCCGGTCAGGAAGCCTTTTTCCAGCATACGAATGGTGAAGAGTGTGCCCAGTTCGGCAGCCTGGGGGTGGTCGAACTGATGATGCAGCAGGACGGCATGACCGACGGCTTTCACTGGTATTCCATGCTGTTGGCCCAGTTCCAGCCAGCCTGTGCGGAAGGCTTCACCAATCTGATGGATGTGTTCGCGGACATTGACCGTCTGCATTTTCCGAATGGTGGCCAGGGCAGCCGTGGAGCCCACGCCTTCGGTCCAGTAGGTACTGGAGATGAATGAAGTTTCGGCTGCATCCATCACGGAACGTCTGCCGATGATAGCCGCCACCGGATGCCCGTTCCCCAATGCTTTTGCAAAGACAGCGATGTCCGGTTCAATTCCATAGTGCAGATGAGCGCCGCCCAGAGCGAGACGCCAGCCCGTTGTGATTTCATCAATCACCAAGACCGCGCCGCATTCATCACAGAGTTCGCGGACTGCTTCCAGAAAGCCGGGGTCAGGGTGAATGTAACGCGTTGGCTCCATCACGATCGCTGCCAGTTTTGATCCTCGTTCTCTGATAATATGTCTCAGGCCGTCGATGTCATTGTAGGTGAAGGGATGTGTGGTTTCGGACAAGCCAGCGGGGACACCGGCCGGATCCAGACCGGGCAAAAGATGCTTGTCGAGGGACGTTCCGGGCTCTGTTGATTTCCGAGGCAGGTTTGTTGCCAGGTACCAGTCGCTCCAGCCATGATAACCGCACAAGGCAATTTCGTCGCGACCTGTTTTCGCGCGGGCGATGCGGACGGCGATGGCCATCGATTCTCCGCCGGTCCGGCAGAAGCGAGCCTGGTCGGACCAGGGGTGCAGGGTGGTTAACAGTTCGGCAAGTTCAACTTCTTCGGGTGAATTCAGAGAACTCATGGAGCCAAGTTGAACGCGACGAACCACAGCGTCGGTCACATCAGGATCACGGTAGCCCAGCAGGCAGGAGCCGATGCCCGAAGTGGACAGGTCGTGATAAACTTTTCCATCGAGGTCGATGACTTCACAGCCATTCGCTTCCCGGTAGTAGGCGGGCCAGCAGTCAGGGGCGAACATTTCAGGCCGCTTGCTCAGTAGCTGGGTACCACCGGGAATTAACTGTTTGGCCCGTTTATAGGTGTCCTGAGTGATATTAGCGGTTGAGTTTGTTTCAATTCCCAGCATGGCACGGGCGTTGTGGCAGAAGATGCGTTCGACGTCCGCATCATTCAGGCGTAGTGTATGGCAGGCCTGTTTGATTGCCAGCAGTGATTCCAGTCCCACACGAACTGGCTTAGCGAAGGTGGACGATTCCCATTCCACATTCTGTTCGCCCAGCCAGAGGAAACCGTCGCCGATGCTCACACAGCGACCATAAATTTCGCTGACAGAAAAATCGGTTCCGAACAGCAGGCGACTGGTACCAAATTCGCGCAAGATGGCTTCAAAAGGCTGTGACTCGCAGACGGCAGAAGTGTCGAAGAAGACGTTGTCCAGACCGCGGAGGGATGCAATGCCTTCCGTGGTGTGGTTTCCACAGAAACCCCGGGCCGCATGTGCGAGAATGAGTTTCGCATCTGGGTACTGCAGACAGTGCTCGCGGATATAGGTCTGATTGATGGGGTCTGCGATGGCCCGCGCTCGGACCATGTGCAGCATAATGGCCAGGCTGTATCGGTGGGAGAGTTCCCAGACCCATTCCGGAATGTATTCCTGAGGCTCTGCCTGCAGGGTATCTTTTCGATTGGCGTAGACATGGTAGACTTTGAAGCCGCTGTATTTGCCAGCGAGGATTTGTGCTTCTACTTCCTCCGGTGAATCTTCAGGCGTGACAAGCAGGAGTGCACGACAGCCGGGCTGATCTGCCAGTTCACTCAGAATGAACTGATTGGCGGGTTTGCGATCCAGGGTTGGCTTGGGGATGGCAAAAAACAGTCCCGCAGAAGGGCGGAGGGGGCCCATCCAGAGTTCCAGGTTCTTACAGAATTCATTCCAGCCTGAAAAGCCCTGTTCGTTTTCGGCGGCGGATGGCAGACTGGTAATGGCATCCTGTGGCCGATACAGGTGGGCATGGGCATCAAAACTGTCGGGGGGGACAAAGTCTTTGAGCTGGCTGGCAAACAGTTCCTGATCATCGGGTAAAAACTCAGTCATGATTTCTTTCCCTGCGTGTAGTGTGTGGCTGAATCTGTCAGCTGATTATCGAATGTCAAACCGATCTGGCTGAATTGCTGCTGCATCTGTTCGAGGCCGTTTTTGACGAAGATGATATCAGCCATGTGATACAGCATTCTTGCGCCCCGCTGCAGCAATTCCTGGGCGTGTTCCAGATTAAACGTAGGCATGCCCCAGTGTTTACCCTGATTGGCAGCGGCAGTGGCAATCGTCTCGATCGCAGCTTGCATTTGTGGATGATTGAACTGCCCGGGAAAACCTTCAAGAATCGAGAAGTCAGCAGGACCCAGCATCAGGGCATCGACGCCTGGGACTGCAGCGATTTCTTCCGCCTGATCGACGGCGGACTGTTCTTCGAGTTGAATGGTGATAAAAGTGTGTTCGTTGGCCTGGTTTACATAATCAGAGACAGGCATGGTGCAGTAAGGCATGTCCGCACCGGACCCGTCGAAACCTCGTTTCCCCAGAGGGGCGAACTTGGACCACTTCACGACTTCCGCTGCTTCAGCAGCATTACTGCAGCGAGGATACATGATGCCTTGCGCCCCCGCTTCGAGCATGCGACCGATTCTCATGAATTCTCCATTAGCAGGTCGGGCAAGAATATCGGAGGAGCCGACGCGGGCTGCCCGCATGAGTTGTGTGGCTGTCTCCAGGCTATAAGTATGGTGCTCCATGTCCATCCAGATGCCATCGAAGCCCATCAGGCTGGTGAGTTCGAAGAGTGAGGGATCCAGCAGATGTAACTGAGTAATCAGTACCGGTTCGTCCTGGCTGAGCTTGTGTTTGATACGGCTGGCTCTCATCGAGTCATTCCTGTTTCTGTATTGAGGAGTGTGAATACTTCAGGATATTACGTTATTGTATGATAATAAAGTCCGCAAGTGTGATAGGGGAATTATTGGGTAATGCTGGGTAAAGTCTTTTAATACGGTTTATTTGCTGTGAATTCACTCTTTTGGAAATTGACAGGGATAACTTAAATGTATGATAATAAGTGCAATATGGCTGAACCACTACAAAATTCGATGGCGACAGTTTTAGCGGAGAAAATCCGTCGGAGGATTATGAAGGAACAGCTACCTGAAGGCCATGTTTTCATGACTGAGGGGCAGCTGGCTGAGGAGTACCAGGTTTCCAGGCCCATTGTGAGAGAGGCGGTCAGCCGTTTACGGGCCTTGGGGATTCTGGATGTCAGGCAGCGTAAAGGGCTGGTCGTGCAGTGTCCTGACTTGATGCAGCTACTCTCAGACAGCATTCCCTTGTTGGCTGTTTCTCAGCAGGAGCAGCGTGAGTTGGGAATGTTGCGTTATGTGTTGGAAATTGGTGCCATTGAGCTGGCGGTCAAGTATGCGACTGTGGATCAACTGGATCGACTGGATCAGATCGTTGTTGAGATGGAGCAATATCTTGAGCGAGAAGATTGGGAGAAGGAAATCGAACTAGATCTGGCGTTTCATTCTCTGGTACTGGAAATGACAAATTCCATGTATGTAGCAGGGATGCAGCAGATTCTGGCGAAGTATTTTCGAAACATCTCTGAGACCGGTCAATCCAGTTCAGGCCAGAAAGCGCGAATTATCTGGGAGCATTCAGAGCTGGCGGCAGCGATCCGCAATCGAGATCTTGAGCATGCCCGCGTGATGATCCGGATGCAGTTTCAGGGGCTTGTTTCAGAAGCTCAGGAACAATAAAAATGGGGCTTGAGCAAATAACTCAAGCCCCACCGTTCAGGGACTAGTTGAATAAAATACCTGACTACTCAGGTGAATTAAGCCTGCTTACATTCAAGGGTCGCCTGCTGTAGAGTGATTGTCATTCAAGTCTCGTTTTCTACTATTAAAAAACACAGAAATATGAATTTATCGTGAAATCGCGATATATGAGGTTAATGCCGTGTCTTTGGGAATGGGGATTCACCTTGGGGCGTGTGGCAAACTTCCCGGGGTACGTTCAGCAAAAATACGAGGTTAATCTGGGTCAGGCTGAATCTCAGGGAGCCATTTCTGGGGACTGCGTATTGATTACTGAATCCCATGTTGTGCCAATGCGTAGTTCGTCAAACAGAAATTCGGCATTACGGGCGGCGTGCAGTCTGACCTGATCATACACAAAGGAATCTCTGAAGGGGCCCGTAGCACAAGTCCAGACGGGGGGCTCATGGCTGGGGATCGTTTCTTCTGGTGCGAAGGCACGCATGAAGACCTGATCCGAAGCGTTTTCGCTGGCGACAATCTTCGCGACAAAGAAATAGGTTTTCCCGGTCTGTAAAGGCGGAGCGTTTTCGATGACTTCCATTCCGGCCTGCAGGGTAGAGTAATTGTGTGAAGTGATACCAAGTAAAATTCTGCTCTGATATTTTTCCGGGTTCGAAGTTTGCAGGGAGAGGTTGCCGTATTGCTTTTCTGCGCCATTCCCTGAATTCTGTTTCTGGATATAGAAACTCAAATAGTAGATGGCATCTTTATTCAGGCGGACTGGTCTTTCCAAGGTGCGCCAGGCCGTATTTCCTTTTCTCAGTTCGACGAGGCCCAATTGGTCTTGAGCCAGTTCGGAGCCAGTCAGTGATTTGAGAGGCTGGCTGTCACCCCGCGCGGGATCGCCACCATTGACCTTGTTTCGCCAGGGGTTCTTCCAGCCAATCCCGGCGTTTCTCCAGTCTGAAAAGCTTGCCGGGTCACTGATGACGACGGGATGAAAGCTGTCGTATGCCCTGGTTTCCTCGCGAATCGCCTGAAGATTTTTGGGGTTGGTAGGGACTTCCCGTTTAAAATCTTCGGGTTTGATCTGAATATCGTCGATCCGGTCCTCTTTGAGGTGCTTCGCCTGACCTTCGGTAATGATGACGGATTCAGCGAACAGTTTATTATCCTGGTTGGGATCAACGCGTACGGATCCTTCGAACACATGCAGATCGACTTCACCGTCGGCGTCGATTTTGGCGCCGTATTCCGTTCCAATATCGTGGAACGTGAGTTCTGGAGTGACTAATGCAAATTCCGGAGCCGCTTCATAGCCATGCAGTACCACCTTCCCGGATGAAACGGTCGCACAGCAGGCAGAATTTATCTTGATTATTGTCGGGCCCTCAATCACAAGGCGAACTCCGGTGTCAAAGCGAAATTCTGCATAGCCTTCTTCCAGGAAGAGGTCCTGTGATAACAGTCTCTGTCCGGAAAATTTGGGGGGAGAGTCTCCACCCCAGACACAATCGGTAGCACGCGTGAGTGTGGCGAAGTAAGGCAGGTCTGTGACCTGTGGTTCGATATTCACTATCTGGGGCCGATTCCAGAAGCCGCCGCCGGTAATACTCCATTCCAGGAACAGAAATAACATGATGGATGCGGCAGCCACCAGCGCGTAGTGAATCGCAGAAGCGCGTCGCGGACTCTGCCTGCTGATCTGAGTGACGGGAGGAGGGCTATCAATCGTATCAGGAGTTTCGCGAGTGACAATCTGTTCGAGAGATTTGAGCCGTTCGCTACAATCGGATTTGATACCGGTATTGATATCGATGTATTCAAAATACTGGAGCATCGCCTCCGGGCAGCTCTCCAGAATCGTTTGAAATTCTTCGAACTCTAAAGCTGAAAATTCTCCCTCCGGACTATCCAGAAGCCGGTTCAACAGTTTTTCGAATTTCGGTGGGATGTCCTGTACCGACATTATGCCTGACGCTCACTTTGTAGCTTACGAGATATACAAGCCGCCAGTTCACGTCTGAGTAGTGAGAGGCGGTTATAAAGAGTTTGGATCGTTTTTCCAGCAGTCCTGGCGATGTCTTTCACCGATTGATTTTCAAATACGGCATTTTTGAGTAACTGCTGGTCTGAGGTACTCAAATTCTCCAGACAGTCCTGAAGAAAATCGAGTCGAATGTCGTGGTTGTTTAAATGTTCTTCCCGTTCATGCGACATTGTTTCAATGAGTTCCTGATTGAAAAAATGTCGATCCCTTCCAATGCTTCTTCGATAATTGCATACAGTAAAAAAAGCGACTCCACAGGCCCAGGAGAAAAAATCCCGTTCCTGATCGAATTCATCAAACTTGTTCCAAAGTGTTAAACAGACATGCTGATAAACATCTTCCGCGTCTGAATTATTGGGGACGAGTGTTCGGATATAACCGAAAATTCGTAAACGATCTTTACTCAGTAAAGATGTAAACACCCCCCGGGTATCTGAATGTAAAGACGATGTGGAAGTCGACATAAAAGTCGGGAACTCCGTTCAGAAGAAATTCTGGCAATCTGCAATTGTTTAATCATAATGAAATCAGCTGATCATTAAAATTAAATTGAAGCAAACTTTGCCTTGGAACGGGAATCTTCGCCAATTCTTATGTCATTCACAATACATACGATTAGTATTCTTTCAAGTAAATAATTCTGATTGCCTATTGAAACTTGTTCTCAAAGCGTTGAGATTTACCATACAAAATTGCGAAAATCGAGAATTCATCTCTGGAATCCGGGAATCATAGGGTTTTCCATGTGGGGAGTCGTGTTGTTTCCTATGATGGAATCTTCAGGATTGAGACTGTGTCCAGTTTTTCTACAGCGACTCCAGGACTATTTGGACCGAGTATAATAGATTGCGAGACGCTATGGTTAAATGTGATGCGCT
Organism: Gimesia algae; assembly: GCF_007746795.1. Taxonomy (NCBI): domain Bacteria; kingdom Pseudomonadati; phylum Planctomycetota; class Planctomycetia; order Planctomycetales; family Planctomycetaceae; genus Gimesia; species Gimesia algae. The sequence goes on along the minus strand of NZ_CP036343.1, from coordinate 5,938,359 downwards.
CGAGATGAAACTCTCACCAGGTTATGGTACTCTTTCAGTTCGGATTATGTCGTTTTCGAAATCTGATCTTAGAACAAAAATGGACGAGTGTGAGCGATGAAAGACAAGACCCGAAGCATATTTGAGCGAACGAGCCTGCTGTCGGCAGTCATGCTGGTCATGCTGGCAGGAAATGGATGTAAGGATCCTAATGAAATTGCCCGTCAACAGGGTGAAACAATCGAGGAAAAACCGCAAAACAAAGCGCCTCAAGAACCGGTAGCAGAAAATGCAGCTGCCGACGAACAGGCAGGCAATGCGAATGACAATAAGAAAAGTATTATTCACAAGACAACTGCTGTTGTGGTGGATGCAAAACAGGCAATGGAAAACCCGGCTATTGAAGTTGTGGATGGCAAAATCAAAGGAGTCGACCCCTTCACTCAGGCAGGCAGTGCTTATGTCTCTATGGCATCCAAGGTCAGTACTTTGGGAATGCAGCAGGCGATCAAAACTCATAAAGCGCTGAACGACCGGTTCCCCACTTATGAGGAATATATGCAGATGATGAAAGAGAATCGCATCGAATTCGCTCAGCTTCCGCCATACAAAATGTACGGGTATGATGCTGAGTCCGGAACAATCCTGGTGCTCCAGGATAATAAGAAAAAAGAAGAGCTTTATAAAAAAGCAGGTATTCCGCTCGATTGATCGAAATGGTTCGCGACTGGCATACTATCTGCGTCTTACTTCTTCGTCCCCTGAATTGAAGAGTGAATGTTGATCCAAATCAACATTCGTTTCAAAACAGTATCAGCATGTTGCAAAAATTCAACGTGTTGAACAAATTCTGAAGAGGTGAGTCTTATGAAATTCCAAAAATCTGCAAAAATCGGAAAGTCTACTACACGATTAGTGATGCTTGGAATCGTAACAGCCGCTTTAAGCATCAGCAGTGGTAATCAGCGTGCAGAAGCAGAGAACTGGGCGTTTAGCCGTTCCTACTACAGCCATGATATGCCACCTGAAGTCGCTGCACGTTATCCGCGTCCTGAAAGCCGTTCTGCGTACCGCACACCCGAACTGGCTACCACTCCCGGATTTGCATTACGGGGAGCCCGTCGCTGGAATTACGTGCGTCTGTATAGCGGAAACAGCTACGATACCACAATTTATCGCAGCGACACATTTAACGTTGTTGCTCCCTGATCACGGTTAAATATTTCAAATAGCAAATATGCTCTCTCTCAACGTACTTCTCTGACTTTCCCGAAACGGTCAGGGAGTACGTTTTTTCTTTTCTGCCAGGGCTTCATAGTAACGCCGCACCTGATCTTCGTACTGGGGCAGAAAATTCTCGGTGTAGATGTTCAATAGCTGCTGCCTCATCGCGGGTGGCAGATGTCCCCAGGCATCTTTTGCATAATTGTGTTTGTCATTCAGATTGCCTGTGGTTGCCTGGCCTTCATTCTGTCGATCGGTCGACTGCCGTGCAGGTCCCTGAGAGAGCTGACTTTCGTTTTTCTGCTTCTGCATCCCTTCACGGTCTTGTCGCTTTTGCTGTTGTTCCTGGTTCTGCGGGTTATTCTGGTTTTGCAGACGCATCGAAGTTTTAGGGGCCTGCTCGACCAGGCGAATCAGTTTTTCCAGGTCTTTCACGACCTGTTGCTGAACCTGTTGCACCTCTTTACCCGTATCCTGATTTTCAATCAGTTTCCCGGCGCGTTCCATCTCTTTAATAATTGGTTCAATGGGTAATTGGTTTTTTTGAGCCCACTTTTTAAGTTTTTCGATCTGTTTGTTCGACTGGTCTTTGTCGGCAGGTTCGTCCGGTTCTGTTTTTTTTGCCTGCGTCTTGCTGGGCTCTTTTGTTTCGGTATTTTCATCTGCTATCACTGGCGGTACAGAGTCAAAGAAAGTGATGGTCGTACTAATAGCCAGCAGTAATACGAAACGTGTTGTTTTTCTATTTCTCGTCTGCATTATTGGATCTCAAGTTTCTGTTCCGGGTCGTCAGGCAGGAGTTGATTAAATAGTTCTAATATTTCCTGTGAGAGTTCTGCCAGATCAGCCTGTTCTTTTGAAAGTTGTTTTCTTAATTCAAGCTGTTTTGCCGTTATATTTTTCTGTGGTGTCAACGCATCATTGAATGCGGTCGTCCGATCAAGAATATCCTGCTGCAGGAGCTTGAGTAAACGAAGTTGTGCAATGATGGGAATCTGATCGGAGGGCCTCATCTGCTGATTCGCGCCTGACTGCTCTTCCGTCTGTTCTGGATCCGTTTTTTCATTCAGCGCCTGCAACAGAGTTTTGAATCTGGATTCAGCATTCTGTTCAGCGTCAAGTGTCAGTTCGTCCGTCAGCCTCTGGTCCAGCCGGTCGACTGCCGTTTTCAAGTGATCGATTGCTTTTTCTATCGCCAGTTTGAAAACGGGTGCTTTTGCGAGTTTTTCTGCTACTTTTTCTGACTTGAGTTGCAGGTCCTGTTCAGTCTGCTGTAGCAGTTTGAGAGATTTTAACTGTCCCCGTGACCAGCGACCACGTGAAAGGCGTTCCTGTTCCAGCCGCGTGGTTTCCTCAATGACAGCCTTCTGCCGTTCAACCAGTCCTTTGATTTCAGATTCCAGCTTGATAAATTCTTCAAAGGCAAGAGATTCCTCCATCTCGTTGCGACGGGCAGCCAGTTCCCGTTGGGCCTGCTCCAGATCATCAAGTGATTCCTGGAGCTGCTCTTGCGCTTCTGCTGTCTTACCCTGCTGTAATGCCTCATTGATCTGAGATGATCGCCGACCACTTCGCTGCAGCGAATCTGCCGCTTTATTGAGGCTGAGCCGCTGCAGTTTCTGTTGCAGCTGTTGCATCTGCTGTTTCAATTCCTGTTCCTGTTTTCTCAGCTTCAGCAGTTCTGCCTGCTGTTCTTTATTGTTAAGTGCATTCCCGCTTTTTTTCAGCTTTTGTAATATGTCCTCCTGTTTCTGTTTGATCAGGTTTAATTCCTGCTCTCTTTTTATCAGTTCGTCTAGCACCTCTCCAGTCGAACTGGCTGGTTGATTTTCAAAGATGTTTTTTAATTTCTGCATCGACTCCTGAAGTTGCTGCTGTTCCTGTAAAGCCTGTCCTACCTGATTTTGTTTTAATTTGTCGGCTGTCTGCTTCATGACTTCGGAAATAGAATTTTTCCGCAGGAAGTCGATCCCTTCCTGATTTCGCTGCTGTTCGGAATTTGAAATATCCTGATCCTGGTCGTTCAGTGAGTCAAGCAGGTTGCGGAACGCCTTGAAGTGATCCGCCTGTTGTTCCTGGCGATGAGCCAGCTTTTCCAGGTCTGCCTGTTCCTGCAGTTTCAGTTTGCCAAATGCTTTGGTGATGGTTTTTCTGGCCAGCTTTTCGGTCTGGTTCTGAATGTCTCGCTGTTGCTCAATCTGTTCATCCAGCTCGGAAACCAGATCCCTTGTTTTCTGCCACTGCGCCAGTGATTTTAAAACATTATCCAGTCTTTCGATCACATGTTGCTGCCCTTTCCCGGCGACGGTGAGTGATTCCAGCGGTGACGTCTCTGCTCCTGTTCTCTTATTTTCTTCAGCATCAGCGGACTTTGTTTCTTTGTTTTCCGATGTGATACCCGGATCCTGGGAAGCGCGGGCATCCACTTTGGCCAGCATCTTTTTTCGAGCTTGTGTGATCTGTTCCTGAATCTCAGGAAAAACCTGCTGATTCAACTGGGAAAGCTCCGTGTTGAGTTCAGCGAGCCGCTGCTGCATGGCCGGGTCTTCAATGCGGTTCCATTCCAGTTCCTGCAGTAGTTCACTGGAGCGTTGCTCCAGGCCTGTACGGGGGCTGTGGAGTTGAGAGGCAATTCGCTTCTGATCCATTTCCACCTGTTTAATCGTATCGATTTCTTCGGTACGTGCCTGGCCTACCCGTTGCAGCTGATGCTGGACGTCTTTGATTTCAGTGTGCAGCAGACGCTGGTCCTTCAGGATACGAGCGAGCTCCTCCAGCAGGTTTGCCTGGCGGTTTGCCAGTTCATTGGCTTTAAACTGAGGGCTGACAATCGTCAAAACACGCGAAATACTGGTTCCTGTATGGGAGTCGACAGGTTGACCTTCCTGCGAGTTTGCTGAGGTACTGTCCTGAAATAGATCACGGGCTTCGGCTCGAAAAATAATCCGATCACCTTCCTTGAGCGCCAGTGCGGCGAGTTTCCAGTTGTCTGTCAGTGTCAGATCTTTCAACTGGCTTTCCCGCTGGTTTGCTGAAGACTCTGAGCTGAATGGCAGGGGGAATGAAAAATTTTCGCGGTCAGTACGCAATGCGCGTGAGAGTGACTCCTGGCTGGAAGATTTCTGATAACGGATGAGGACACTTTCAATCCCCAGGTCATCATGGACTACGACCATGAGGGGGATTTGAGCAGCGGGCGTCACCTGCAGATCGGTATCGGGGACTTCCAGAAAGACTTCCGGAACACCATCGCTGGTCGCTGTGATTTCATAATGTTCCGGTGCGGGAGGCTTAAAGCCCTGATCATTTTCCGCTTCAAACCAGTAGGAATAAGTTCCCGGCGCATTCACAACAAATGAGCCTGCAAAATGTTTTCGATCCGGCTGTAATTTAAGCGGGACTGGTTCGCTGTTTTTGATTCGTAGCGCTACTGTTTTCAATAGTTTGTTAGAACTGGCTTTGAACTCCACACGTGTGCCAACCAGCACTTTGAAGTTGCCTATGCCGGCAGGAAGTATTTCTTCGGAGAGTTGAGTGTAAGCAGGTGGTCTGAGTCTGACCTGCTCCAGCTGAATCATGGTGGGAGGGACTGAGACGATATTGAGCCAGGGCATATGTTTATCATCACCGCCAACAGCGCGCAGTTTGAGTAGTTTATTGGAAACTACTAAAGACCCTGTACCCAGTTCGTGCGCAACTCCCGAAGCATCGGGAACCGACACAATTCGCAGGGGGTCAGAATAGATTTTACCTGCAGCCTGTTGTTTCTGACGGGTCTGATATTCGATACGGAGATCTTCGGGAGGTGTCCCATTGCGGTTTTCAACGAAAAACTGAAAGGTCTGTCCTTCGACTACCTGATAAGGATTATTAGGCCCGGTTTCGATGGGGACCAGGTCTTCGTCCAGAATCTGCAATTCAACCCTTTGTGGCCAATCCGGTGCAGAGAACGGGAGTATCAGACGATGGAGCCCCAGAATCACTTCCTGTGGATGCAGCAGGGTTAAGAAAGCCGTTAAGAGACAGAGGAATGTTGCCGAAAACATAATCTTTCTGAGGGGGTGTGTATCAATCAGTTCCAGAAAATTAATCTGAGAGGCCCGTTGGAAAGCATCTTCAATCACAGCCTGACGCATTTGTGTAGAGCCGGCAAACTGTGTGTTTGACTGGTGATCAAACTGAATGCTGCTGGAAAAACTGTCCCGCAGGATTGGGTAGCGACGTTCGATCTTCAGTGCGAGGTCTAAATCGGTCAGCGGAGTTTTTAACGGGACGATGAGATGTTTCCAGAGGATCCAGATCACTGTTGAACCTGCTGCGAGGCCGAGTAAAAGTCTGCTGGCGGGATCTGAAATATCCAGCATCCAGTCCAGGCTGATGATTAATGCCGCCAGTCCAAGAAAAAGCGTCAGTCCCCAGCACAAACCATTCAGCCAGATGAGCTGGCGGATTTTGTGATGCAGTTGTTCCAGTTGTGTGCGTATGGAATGTTGCATGATCAAGGTTTCAGGAGAACATCGGGACGCAAAAAAATGACGATGGTTTATTATACTAAGCGAAAACGTTTTCTTAACAGCCATTCTGCTGAGATCAGTAAAGTAAACAGAATCAGGAATTCCCAGCGGTTCCAGAGAGGAATCGGTTCTTCATTTTCCAGGGGAACAGGATGACCCGCCGGTATGGACTGAGGCAGCTGCTCGGCAGCAAAGATGGGGAAATATTTTCCACGCGATTCCCGGGCCGTTTTTTTCATATCACTCTGATTCATATCCCGGTTGACCAGTTCACGTTGAGAAATTTCGACACGAAAATCTACCGACGGCGGGTTTCCCTGAAGAATGGGTTGAGAGACCCAGGTGTGGTAGGCGCCTTCCTGGATATTTGACACGCTGCCCTCAAAAATTACAGGTGATTTTTCCAGAGGCGTTAACTGCAGGGGCCGCGAAGCCTCTCCCTGGCGTTCGAGCATGACCGTCACTTTTTTTGAATCAGAGGGGATTAACTGCTCATCGAGAAATTTGACACGAAACTGTACGGTATCGCCTTGCTGATAAGTTTTACGGTCCAGAGCCAGTTCCACAGCCTGTTCCTGGTTTAAGAGTTTGGATCGGCTCAGATAGCGAATCGTTTGAACCCAGAATCGGGAATAGTACAGGTCACCCACCAGGTCCCGCCACCTCCACAGGTCATCCGTAGCATTAAAGATCACTTTGCCGGCGCCGACACGCTGGGTCGAGATGATGGGGATTCTCTGACCATTTTTTCCTTTTTGTGTGGGATGCACTGCAAACACGGAGGCGCCCGGTTTGATCTCATCTGCTGGATAAAACCAGTAAAGTTCCGGCAGGTTATTCCAGATCGCCTGACTTTCTTCGGCATTGTCTGCAAACCGAAAGATGGATGTGCTGAACTGTCCTTCTGTGGTCAATTCGGGCTGAAACCCTTCGATTACCGGTTTGTATTCTGTTGGTTGCCTGTTTTTGGAAATCTCGACTGGAAGCAGTTCTTCCAGACTGGTGTTTGTATAGGCGTGTGGAGAAAAACGAGGTCCGGCAACCATGATCAGTCCTCCCCCTTTTTCCCGAACGAACTGATCCAGGTTCTCAAATACTGCCTGGCTGAAGTAGGCAGGATCGGCATCGCCCACAATGACGACATCATATTGGTACAGGTCTTCTTTTTTGACGGGAAAATAATCGAGGGCGGTGGCATCCTCTGATGAATATTCCAGATCCGATTCCTGCAGTATACTGCGAAGTTCGATTGTTTTATCCCGTTCCAGCAGATGCTTGAGATAGCGGTATTCATAACGGGGAACGGAATCGACCAGCAGGACACGGATTTTCTGGTCGAGTACAGATAGCTGACCGGTCTGCTGATTATTCTTGAGATTGACTTCACCTTTCACAGGTTCTACCTGGATGACATATTCGAGTAACCCGGGTCTCGTGGGTGTGAAGGTCAGTTCAATTTTCTGAGAATCTTTCTGGGTATTGATCGGGAACTGCCGTGACGCCAGCGGGCTACCCGTGCGCGCTTCTTTGAGACTGACAGTCATGTTACCGGACTGAATGCCGAAGAATTTGACCTTGGCAGACACCGTGATCGGGTCGTTGATAAAAGCGACATCATCAACCAGCAGGTCATACAACTGCAGGTCTTTGACTGGTTGTTCGCTGCCGACTCCAACGGGAAAGATGGGAACCAGTTTGGATTTTGCAAGTGCGCCCGCTCTTGACAGGAGGTCCAGGTCACCGGTGCTGGATATACCATCACTAAGCACAATGATGGCCGTCGGTGGAGTCCCCCGAAAGTCGTTAAGAACTTTTTGTACTGCATGAAAGGGACGCGTTTCTTTTCCCACCGGTTCCAGCTGTTTTATGAGTTCCTGTGTCCGCTGATAATCCTGGAGATCGATCAGGCCTTGTGCACCCAGGGGCAGGCATTCTTCGGAAAAATGATAAAGTCGCAGTTTGTGTTTATCCTGAAGTTCCGTCAAAAACCGGGCTTCGTTTTGCAGCAGGAGATCTTTGACGAGTTCCAGTCGGTTTTTCCCCCGACTCTCTTGCTGGAACGGTTTGCTCACGCTGGCGGAAGCGGATTCTGCGTAGTCATCTTCGAGTCCCATACTGGCAGAATCATCAATCAGGACGGCAACGAATGGCAAACCGGTTCTATGAATGGTTAATGTGAACCGGGTGAGGAACAGAATGACAATGGCAAACAGTGTCAGTCGCATCCCAATCAGGACGATACGCTTTTTTAAATTCAGATGAGCGGTATCTTTCAGATACGCATAGATCAATAGAAAAACTATCCCGCTGCCCAGCAGGAGCACAGCCCAGTCTGGCAGCCAACCAGGCCAGGGAGAACTCCACTGTAAATTCCAGGCAGAACCCTGGCCCGGTCCCGCAACGGGGATCTCGAAATAGGATTCCAGGAGTTGTTTCAGCTTATCCATAGATTTGTGCAAATGTATCGTGATATGAAAGCAAAGAATCTCAGAATCGAAGAGACCGGCAGCGAATCGACTTCTATATTGTATTCAGATCATCCAGTAATTGCTGTTTTTCATCGCCTTTCAGGTCCGATTCTGCAATTTTTTTAGCCTGTTCGACGTAAGTTGACATTTCTTCCGGTTTATTGGATATGGATGCAGCACGGGCCAGTGCTTCATAGGCATACGCCAGACAGAACGGGCTTAAATGTTTGTCTTGAGTGATTTTGAGGCAGAGCATCGCAAAGCTGAATGCATTACTGGGCTGATTCGTGACGGCGTAGACACGGGACAGCAACCAGTAGGCGATTGAAATATTTTCGTCTGTATGTCCTTCAAATTGCGACCAGTGCCACAAAGAAGCATGACTGGTGGAGATCATCTCCAGGTTTTCTGTAGGAGCCCGGTCCTGTTTTTCCAGAAACTCCCACGTCTTATTGAAACTATCAGCGGCGAAGAATCGATGGGCGGTCTGCATATCAAAATCGGAGGTTTGCATGCTGATTATCCTGACAATAGATTTCTGTCGAATCGAGTTAGAGTGGGAATGATGCCTGAAAACTGATCTTCAGGCAGATTCCATTTCGAGGCATAATGCATTGTATCGCAACCGGAGAAGAATTATAAGAACTTACGAAAATTGGCAGGATCTCAATGATTTCAGACTGATTCGGGTAAAAATCGGATTAAGTCTTCCTATCTTATCAATTTTCACCAGCCGACCGGCTTGATGCAACAGGATCTTGCTATTCGATAATGTTTATCCAGTCGCAACAAAAGTCATAACCAATGGATTCAGAACG
>NZ_CP036343.1:3890368-4125676 GCF_007746795.1 Gimesia algae | reverse complement strand
AAACATTAAAGTTTGGGATCCACGAAGGCTTTGCAGGTCAATGGATGAGAGTGATAGATACATCGCTCGATACACCCGAAGATATTGTTGAGAAACCATCAATAACTTTGGAAACCCCTTATTATGACGTCGGCAGTCACTCAATTGCCGTTCTCCTACGATCATGATTTTTCATGCGATTAATACTATGCGGTAAAGAGTGCATTACTGGAAAAACATAGACTTTGACATCCCTCCCGTTTTTTGATCCATACGAAATATGAGAGATTTTGTTAATTAATGACCTTGCATTCTGAGACTTGATCCCTTCCTATAGAATCCCGTACGAAATTCACTGCCTTGCTCCGTTTCGACGGGCTTAGAAGTTTCCCGAGGCAGCTTCCCTCAGAATCGATTTATCCAGTTCTGATTCTGCCAGTAACTTTTTGAGACGGTTGTTCTCTTTTTCGAGTTCTTTCAAACGTTTGGCCTGATCCATCCGCAGCCCACCATATTCACGACGCCATTTGTAATAGGTCTGCTGATGGATTCCCAGTTTCTTGCACATCAAGGGAATGGTCATCCCCTGGGAGAGGTGAATCTCGGCTTCCCGAAGTTTAGAAATAATCTGTTCGGATGAATGACGTTTCGTGGGCATAATCGCCTCCTTTTAATGGTCCAGAAACCTGAATTGTATATCAAGCTCTGGTTTCGGTTAAAGGGGGCACCCATGACTACGCCGTGTCAAGCCTCCGTTTCAATTGTTTTCTCGATTTTAAATTTACGCGGATATAGGCACCCATTCGCGCCGTCCGGCTGAACGCCGTCGCGCAGATTACAATTCAATCAGTGAGCCGCCCATTCACGTCACCGGTACAGAGTATTTCTCACCAGCCCCCTTCGCGGGCCGAACTCACTGCTTTCGTGTAATTTATCTCTTCTCTCTTTCAAACCGGCTGTACTGAATGCTCAGTCTGCCAACGGAATAATCGTTTCCAGGAAATCTCCGCGAGTTTGCGAGGTACAGCAACCCGGGCTTTCTTGGCTCCAGATCGTTTACGAATTCGGGTATAAAACCTTTTCAAGGGAACATCGCGCCGAATCACGTGAATCGCTACTCCGGTCAGAACCCAACGTAACCAGGGAGGTCCTTGCCTGGTAATGGAGCCATAATAACAGTGACCTCCCGATAGATTCACTTTCGATGTCAATCCTGCATAAGCCCCTACTTGTTTCGCAGAGCGAAATCGTTCGACTTCCCCCTGTTCGGCGACAATAACCAGAGTCGTATACAGTCCGATTCCGTGAATATTGAGTAATGCTTCTACCTGAGGAAAGGATACTCGTAGTTCTTCCAGTTGCTGATCAATCACAGTAATTTGCTCTGTAAAGTGATCAAGCCGAGTGATTAGCTCATCACGGATCAGATTGTCAATGGACGAAAACGATTGATCCCGGAACCATTTGATCCCTCGAGGACCAAAAGGGATTCGATAGGGGGCGTCCCGGTTATTACGCGCCAATAATGCGCGTAAACCAATCTTGATCTGAGCTCTGTCACGGGCCAGTCGGGTGCGGTGGCGTGTGATTTCTCTCAGTTGCTGATAATCGTCTGGGGGATGTAGGAGAGTGGGATCTGGTTAATCCGTAGCAGGTTCGCCAGGAGTTGACAGTCCAGACGATCTGTTTTGGCTCGTCGTTGAATCATCAAGCGTAATTTCGCAGGATGGGCCAACAGAATGGTTCCTTCCTCAGAGAGCAATTGATAAAGCCAGCGATAGGTCGCAGTAGACTCGATAACCGCCCGGAACGGTTTGAGTGGTTGCAGAAATTCTAGAATGGCATTTGTGTTCTGACACTCGATTGTCACAGGAGAGACAACTTCTCCAGAATCATTGACCGCCGACATGACAACCGTCCTCCGATGAAGATCGATACCAATGTGCCGCATGGATTTGCCTCCTTTGTAGAATGTTCAGATCATGGATAACCGGAACACTCATCTTAACGTTTTAAGGAGGAGGCTTGACACGGCGGTCATGGTATCATGTCAGTCTGTTGGCACAGCTTTTATCAAGGTAAATGGACCACAGGCATTTTGGTATTTCACGTTAGCTCGCTGGGCCTGTATTCCATTCAGCATTTTGGGAGGCTATGTGTGCTATCGCTGGTCAAGGGAGCTTTACGGAACATCCTCCGGATTCCTTGCTCATTCTCTGGTGCTTTTCACCAAATGTGATTGCTTGGGGATCAACAATTACTCCAGACACTGGCGCGACTGCTTTGGGGGTGACAGGTTGCTACGTATTCTGGCTCTGGTTGAAAGAACCAACATGGTGACGAGCAGCATTTGCAGGACTGGTATTGGGACTGGTTCTACTTACTAAAATGACTTGGATTATTTTGCTCGGACTATGGCCTCTTTCCTGGGCTTGCTGGATCTGGCGTCAGCGTCTCGATTCAAATATGGAAAGCTGTAAAAAGCAGATTGTGCAATTAGCCGTGATCATTCTATTGGGGGTCTATGTGCTGAATTTAGGTTACGGATTCGAAGGCTCTTTCAAGCCAATTGAAGATTACACATTTGTAAGCCGGACACTGGCCGGGAATGAATCCGTTGTAGACGAAAATGGAGGAGGTAATCGCTTTACCGGGAGTTGGATGGGAAAAATTCCCGTTCCGTTTCCAAAAAATTACTTGAGAGGTATCGACCTGCAAAAGGTCGACTTTGAATTAAAAAAATGGTCATACCTGAATGGTGAGTGGAAAAAGGGTGGGGGGTATTATTACCTCTATGCACTGATGATGAAAGTGCCGCTGGGAACATGGGGACTGTTTCTACTGGCTATGGGATTGACTTTTTTTAATCGACATTATAGATCCTCCTGGAGAAATGAACTTGTGTTGCTATTGCCAGCGGCAACTATTTTTTTATTTGTGAGTTCACAAACCGGTTTCAGTCGATACTTGCGATATGTACTTCCCTCTTTTCCTTTCTTATTCATTTTCATCAGCAAGGTAGCTCAATCCATCAAATTCCGCCAGTGGATAATCTCAATTCCGATGAGTGCAGCATTACTCTGGTCGGTTGGTAGCAGTTTGTTTGTTTATCCTCACAGTATGTCATATTTCAACGAAATAGCGGGGGCCCCAAGGGAGGTCACTGGTATCTTATTGACGCTAACATCGACTGGGGACAGGTCATGTTGTATTTAAAAAAATGGTATGCTGCTCCTCCTGAAGCAAGACCATTGCATGTATTGTGTCATGGCCTTGTCAAACCGGTTCATTTGGGGATCAAAGCTTCTCAACCTCCTCCGGGACCGGGAAAAAAAATATTAGCTTCTCAGGATCCGATCTTTGATGCCCAAAAATGTGGACCACAACCGGGCTGGTATGCAATCAGTATTCACATGTTGCATGCACGGGAAGGTTCGAATGATTACTTTTTGAAATACTTCAAACCCGTGGCTATGACTGGTTACTCAATCTATCTCTATCACATCACTCTGGAAGATGCCAATCGCGTTCGAGATGACCTCGGCTTACCACTTATCGATTCTGAATAGTGAGAGTGTAAACCAGCCCGTATTTTGACTTGCCTAAAAAAACTGTATCAAGGCTTATGAAGGTCAGTTTAGGTAATTTCGACGAAAGCTAATTCAATCCCAGAAATAACTCCACACCCGACTAAGTATCTGATTGCCTCCGGTTCCGAAGTCGGTGGGCTCATACTCGTGAAACCTATAATACAAGCTGCTTGGAATGGAGTGATAAGCCGCTGGGAGTGTTTTGGGAGTGAGCGGAGTGGCTGTCATTGGCATTATTTGACATTCAACAGCAGTGAAAAATTGAGTCTGGCGAACAGGGTTGTTTTTCTTTCCTTGTTGTTTGGATAGCTCGCAGTTGTTTGAATTGTACGCCACTCCCGCAAGGTTGTACGGCCGCGCGATGCTTTGCCGTCTCCACCTTGCAGTCGGGCAGGAGGAGGAAGCAACGGCGAGCAATCGGCGTTCTTTATTTCCTCTCCCCCCTTCAATATGCACACTGTTCACCGATTGAGCAGTAATCCCTTTTTTCCCGCTCATTTCGACTGGCGGAGCTTTTGTTTCTTTCCCATTTTTCCCTATGAGCAACTATGCCATTGTCCGCGCATACACATTCGATGATCTAACGGAATCTGCTCAGAATGTTGTTCTGAGCTATGACGAGCATCCATCCAAGTCTGATGCAGTCTATAACGCAGATGGAGAATTGATCGATAATGATGTTCTCTGGAACTTCGATTTTAATGTGACATTTTCGATGCTGCGTGCTATTCCTGAACTTCTTAAGGCCATCGCTAACACTAAAGACAAATGAACTCCCCACAAGTTTTATATTTTGATTCCCCTTTTTATCATGCAAATAAGAATTTGTGATATTTGCTATCACGAGAACAGAACATTGGTCGAACTGAAATCCTACCAGCGAGTAAAAGGCCACCCGGAGCTTCGACTCGATCTTTGCGAAGCGCATTCTGAAACGTATCAACCGAAAACATTGGTTGAGCACATGCAATTCGTGTACAAGCTCGATGGGATTGAATTGGATGAGCATCAAGCCCGCAAAATGCTGAGTCAAAGGTAGACAAGTCCCATCACAGGTTTGTTTTATGCATTTTCCCTCGCTGACTTCAGTTAGCGAGGGCTTTTTTTGCTCACATTCTTGGAAAGACTGTAAATCGATTAGGAATCATTTTACGCTACGTCTCTGCTCGCGGTCTTTCCATTGTGCTCCCTCGTCAAGGTTGTTTGCTGAGGCAACTCCACCTGGACTTCGGGAGAAATAGGAGAGCACCGGCGAGCAAATGCCGGTTTCTGATTTCTTTCCTTTTATATTTATGGTTTCTGCTGCCTACTTAACAACACCGGCTCATGGAACGGATGTCTTTGGTACTTACTGGAATTGTTACTGCAGTCAATGTGCCTCGCGACGGAGAGTCGTCCACCGGCTAGTCGATTTGTTTTCACAAATCCCCTCTCGCTGGATTGAGGAGTTGAGTGAACATCGGAGTGAATGGCTGCCACTTCCAATGTGGGGAACATTGTTTGTTCCAAAAGATTCAGCCGATATTAGGAATATTGAAAAATTAACGAAATCAATTGAAGATGATGACGAAGAATCTATCAGTTTTCGAGATGCCGGTTGGCAAGCAGTGGCCGCGACAGGAATCTATGCCATCGAATTCGATGAGGAATTGCTACTCGGCATTCATGGTGCCGGTTATAATTTCTATGTTCAGCATTGGTCAAAGTTGTACGATGCCCTCGACTATCGCTGGCATGAATCAATATAAAATATTTTACTTCTTTTCCCCTCAAAACCATGGACCACAATCCCCTCTCACAAGAGGCCGTTGATGCGGTGATGACTCAGGCCAACGCTCAGATTGGCAACTGTCCGGGCTGCCATCTTCCTTGGGCCAATTGTCACTGCCATGCGAAGTAATTTTCAAAGAAAAAAGCCTCGTCAATCGGGTTTTTTTTATTGCTCACAAAACTAGGGCAGACCGAATCCCCTACTGCGGTCACCCCGCCTGTCAGGCCGGACGTCACCCCATGCGACAGGCTGATGACAGCCTGCCAGTGGGATGGTTTGTCACCCTGTTTCAGAGGAGAATGACGGCCTGACAGGACTCCCCGTCTGAAACCATGACTGACAGCCTGTCGGGGGCTGACAACACAGAAATGATGGTCTGGCACGGAAGTTTGATGTGTCTGTTTTTTCGCTTTAGAAAGCGGAATCTGCTAGTTGTCACCCCCCTCTGACACATGACAGGGAGTCTGACACCCTGAAGGGCAGGGTGACAGAAAAAGTTGGCATCCTTTCAGCTTTCGCGCTATTCTGAAGCAGCCTTATTTTGTCATCCCGTCAGCACTATGTCAGTCTCTCCCACCGCCGGTTATCTCACCAAGAAAGAGATCGAAGAAGCGTTCCAGCGTTCCCACCGTTCATTAACCCGCGACTTCAGTCAGGCGGTCAGAGTAGGGGACTCAGACATTCTCCGAAATCTCAAACTCAGGACCGAAGATGGTAAGGAATTTGAAGGGACCACAGTGACGCTGGAACAGATTCAACAACTTTCCAATCAGGGGCTCTCGCCGACCTGGTATGCCCGCCGTGAATGGGTCCAGAAACATTATGGAACAGAGTCCGCAAAAAAGCAGAAAAAACAAACTGAGCAGGAAGAGAAATCAACGCCAGAAGAGGGACCGAGTTCTACCGCGACAGACAACGAACTGGTCTCCACTTTGAAAGCCCAGATCAGCCGACTCGAGCAGGAGAATGATCGCCGCTCCCAGGAACATCAGCAGGACAAGGAATCGTTTATGGAACAGATCAAAATGTTTAAGGACATGTTCGACACATTGAAGGAAGATCACACCGATACGAAGGAGCTTTTGAAAGAGGTGCATCAAGTGATGGGAAAACTGGCGGACGTCAATCGGCTCAGTTCTCAGAAAGGACCGTCCGATGATGAACCCCCAAAAGGTGAGACAGACTCTGACCCAGACAAGGTCGTTGATCTTGGAAACGGATCGACAATGGAAGCGGTCATTGTGGAAGAACCGAAGAAAGCAGAGAAAACTTCTGCAAAACAGGGGACCAAGAAAGGTACTCCCAAAAAATCAACAACAGCCACTCGATCAAAACGTTCCGTCACTCCGAAATCAAAGCCATCTACCAAGACCCAAGCGAGTAAGCCCAAGTGGTATGAGACCCCCACTCTGAACCGTTTCTTATCCCGTAAATGAAATTTAACGGTTTCGAGCATCTGACGGCCAATTTTCTGTACTGTCCGAATCAGTTTTTTGATGTCTGTCTGCCGCACCATTCACGGGGAACCGTGCGTCTGGTAGCTTACATGTTGCGAAAAATACTGGGCTGGCTGGATGCAGAGGGGAATCCGATAGAGCAGAATATCGGTCTCTCGTATCACGATTTGATCCATGAAGCGGGTATCAGCCGCGGTGCAATTCGCAGTGCACTGGATGAAGCCGTTGCCGGTGGTTTTATTGCCTGTCTGCAACCGGGAAGGGCCAACGGACACAATCAGACAGCTGAGACTGCTCATTACCGCCTACGCTGGGCGACTGACGGTCATTATGAAAAGACCCCTGAAACATTCAACGGGTTCTTTGCGGGGGAGGGGAATCGCACTCCGATTCCGAATAGTTTTTTTGATCTCATCGTAAGACAAGAGACGCTGGCCGTGGTCAAAGTCGTCGGAACTGTCTTACGTCACACGGTCGGCTATCAGAACCAGTTTGGGGGACGCCGTCAAGTCGCTCCGCTTTCCTACAGCTACATCCAGAAGTATGCCGGTCTGAGTGATCGGTCCACTCTCAGTGCCGCGATCCAACATGCCATTGAAACGGGTTATATTCATTGTGTCGAGAAAGGCTCGGTGAATCCGAGCAGCAATCAGCGACGACCTTCTACCTATGCCATTCGTTGGCATCAGCAAGCCCATTCCGAAGTCCACGGTACAAAATCCAGACCAGCCGGGGCAGGGCAGTTCAAAAACCAGACCAGCAACGGTTCAGAAACCCCACCAGCCGAACGGTTCAAAAACCAGACTCAAGAAAAGACACCTGAAAATAACACGGACAAACAACAGGAAATATCTGCTGTTGCTGTTTTTGAAAAATTGGATTCAGTTCAACTGTTACGAAATGCCGGTTTTGATGAGGTTATCGCCAGAGAACTGGCAGAGGGGAGGGGACCGGATGAAATTCAAAAGCAGATTAACTGGCTCGCGCAACGCAATCCGAAGCAAAACCGTCTGGGATTGTTACGCAAAGCAATTGAAGAAAATTGGGCCAGTCCGGTGACGGAAACGTCAAAACAGAAGAAAAAATTTCATGCACAGGAAGAACAGACTGAGCTTGAAGCTACGGAAGCGGACAAAAAACGCAGGCAAGTACGCGAAAAACAGCTTGTCCAATGGAAAAGCCTTTCCGCAGATCAAAAACGGACACTCTACAATCAAGCGATTCAGCTAGAGCAGAACAGCATCATTCGCGCCCGATTGGTTCGTTGCCAAGACGAGTTAAAACCCGTTTTTGAGGTCTTGCGACTTTTGGAATCAAGCCAGGATCAGTCCACTGAAGCAGCGGCATGATTTTTATTTTCGCTGATCAAAAATCAATTTTTCAGAACGGAAATCAATAAAGCGGCCTCAATAAAAAACCACGTGAGTAGGGGAGCGGTATCCCCCGCGTTTGCCCCCGCAGGTAGGTGCGAGGTAAAACATCCTCCGTTGGCGATGGAAAATCGACCGAACGGGGCTTGGCAAAGCCAAAAAACATCTCTTATGAGGTGACACCACTCGCGGGCGGGAACCCGCGAGGCCGAGACTTCCAACACATTCCAGGGACGTAATGGCTCCATCCTCGGCCTCGCGTCTCCCTTTGGTCGCCTCTCGTGGGTCACGCACGGCTCCCTGGGCAGGGAACGGCCGCGAAGCGGTATGAAACCTAAAGCCTACCGGCTTCAGACACAACGCGCGCAAGCGAAAACGGTCGTTAATATTTACAGTACGACGAATGACGAGTTTAACGAACAGAATTGCACTTGAGTTATGGGCTAACTACTTCAACGCAATTGTACTGCAGCTCGAACACTATAGTTCCTACTTACCATCAAAATGAGTGGTTTTGATATTCGGTTTCTGAAGTAGGTTGTCTGACAGATTTTGCTCTATAGGTAGATCAATTGGACCGAGCATCAGTCCTCGAAAACCAGAGTGAATATCGAAATACCTAAATGGCACTGTAGAATCAGTATTACACTCTGCTAGTGATATCAACAGAACCCAATGTTTTCGAAATCAACTACCCGTAAGATTAATTCGAGTTTATATCGTATAATTGCGGCTTCTATTATGTGCCTGCATAGCTGATAATGGAATTTGAAGAAGTGGTATTCATCTGTTTTCATGATATCAACCCGTGTTAAATTTATTTTGGGTCACGCTGCAATGCCTCAGATACTTATCGTCGAAGATCAAACGAATCTCCTACGGAGTATTATGCGCACATTGAGCGAATCAGGATTCGAACCAGATGCGGCAGAAACACTAGGCGCGGCAACACAAAAAATGTCTTCAAGAATTGACCTGGTCGTGTTGGATCTAATGCTGCCCGATGGGTCCGGCCTGGAATGGTTGAAGCAACTCCGCGCTACAGGGAACAAAATCCCCGTACTGATTTTAACAGCCCGTGATTCCATTGAAGATCGTGTTTCCGGACTCGATATGGGTGCTGATGATTATCTGGTCAAACCATTTGCCCTCGATGAACTGCTGGCACGCATTCGCGCATTGCTGCGTAGGGACGCACAAGCGAACGAGAGAGAATTCTCGTTCGGCGATCTCACGGTGAATCTGGTCTCGCGCATCGTTCGTCGGGGCGACAGGTCAATTTCCTTGCAGAACCGACAGCTGGAGTTACTGGCCTATCTGATTTCGCATGCCAATCAGATAGTGACGCGAGAGATGATCTCCCGCGACGTCTGGAAGGAATCGACGGCGACATGGACCAACGTGATCGAGGTTCAGATCAACCAGCTGCGCAAGAAGATTGAGAAACCCGGGCAGACCGCCATTCTGCATACCGTGCGCGGCCAGGGTTATCTGCTGGGAGATCCTCCATGAGACAGCTTTCGATTCGCTGGCGGTTAACACTCTGGTACGCATTCGCGCTGGCAGTGATGTTATGCGTGTTCTCTCTGGTACTCTGCCTGTTGGTCTGGTCTCAGGTGCTGGCACGTACGGATACCGGCTTGCGTGAAGAACTGCAGGAAATTGGTTTGGAAATCGCGCTCGCCGACAGTGCCTCTGTTTTCGCGTCGCAAGCCTCTGCTCGATTTTCCCAGCATGATTTTTATGAATTTATAGTCACCGATGAATCGGGGCGCGTCATTTTTAACAGTACAGGGCTGAAGGAACCTGTGGTCACTTTGTCTCACCCGATCACACCGCTACCAGAAGAAATACTGGAAACGCGGGAACTCAATGGCCTGGGCCCGTATCGCATTGTGAGCACAACTTTGTCTGGCTCGTTCGGCACCTTGAACGTGCAGGTGATGACCTCTCTCATTCCGCTGTATAATGATCTCCACACCCTGCATTGGGCGGTCGCTTTCCTGCTACCGGTGGCGGTTCTGCTGGCGATTGCCAGCGGTCAGTTTCTGGCGAGACGCGCACTCCGGCAGGTCCAGCAGATTGTGGACTCCACGAATGCGATCAACATTACCTGTCTGGACCATCGGATCAATGTTTCCAATCCGGATGATGAAATCGGAAAACTGTCAGTGGCGCTGAACTCGCTGATTAGCCGGCTGGAACGTGCTGTGAATGAAATCCGTCGTTTCACAGCGGATGCTTCACATGAAATCCGCACACCGATCGCAGCACTGCGATTGGAATCCGAGTCGGTCCTGCGTTCCTCTCGTACTCCAGAAGAATACGCTCAGACGCTGGCTGTCGTGGTTGAGGAAACAACACGTCTGGGAAAACTGGCAGATCAACTGCTTAATCTTAGTCGTCATGATGCCGGAATCGTGCCCTGCAATCATGATCCCGTTCAACTGGACGCGCTCCTGCTGGATGTGGTCGATCAACTCAGACCATTTGCAGACGATCGTGGTGTGACCTTGAACTGTGAAGTTGAAGCGGCATGCGAAGTCCTCGGCGATGATATCAGCCTCAGCCAGGTGTTTTTCAACATTCTGGATAATGCCATTAAGTACACACACTGTGACGGACAGGTGACGGCTCGTCTGAATGTCTCAGGACAAATGGCTGTCATCGAAATCCAGGATTCGGGCATCGGAATTTCTGCCGACGACTTGCCGCATCTGTTCGATCGTTTTTTTCAGGTCGATCCATCGCGTCAATATTCAGGCGGGGGAGCCGGACTGGGCCTCTCAATTGCCAAAGCTGCCGTTTTGATGCACGAAGGCACCATTGAAATTCAAAGTCAGCCCGAACAAGGGACGACAGTGATGGTTCGTCTGCGATTATATACGAACGCTGATGAACCGAGTCCCACTCCCACAGACCAAATTATGGTGTGATGCTCCTCTTAAATGAACAGCCAGATCAGAGCCAATTTGAGCGAAACGAAACATGAGAAAGAAATTTGAAATGAAAATTCTAAAACAAACGTTGGCACTTCTGGGGTTTTGTCTCATTTTAGGGCTGCTATTCATCATCTGGGATCGCGATCGTAAAGCACAACAGAAAAGTACGTCGACAAAAACCAAACATGTAGAACACCATGCGAAGACCACTCACCCTGTGAATGAAGCGGATCTAAATATCATTCAACTCAGTCCCGAGGCAGTTAAAAGTCTGGGAGTGGAAACGCAGCCTGTGGAAATCCGCTCAATGCCTCGCACTAGGCCTTATGGCGCTGAAATGGTTTTGCCGACAGGTGCTTCGGTGATTGTTTCTGCCCCGCTCGCCGGAACACTGCGGCATCCACACGGCGATTTATTCCCACAGGTTGGCCAGCGTATTAAAAAGGATGAAACGTTACTGGAATTGTTGCCGTTGCTCTCGCCTGAGCGGTCCGTTTTAACCCCGGCTGAGCGGATTCGCTTCGCGGAAGCAAAAGCGGCGGTGGCACAATCTCAAATCGATGCAGAGGGGATACTTCAGCAGGCGAATGTGCAGAAGGAAGCGGCGCAAATCGAGTTGACGCGGGCACAGCGTCTGTTACAGGACAATGTAGGCACCCGACGTGCCGTTGACGATGCCAAAGCTAAAGTGAAACTGGCAGATAAAGTTCTGGCGGCAGCGAAGAGTCGCAAAAAACTGGTCGACAGCATTAAACTGGATGAAGATGCCGGCACGCTCAAGCCGCTCGCCATTCATTCTCCCCTGTCAGGCATCGTCCGTACCACAAACGTTCAACCGGGTCAGTTGATTGCCGCCGGGCTCCCGCTGTTTGAGGTGATGAATGATGCGGTCCTCTGGATCAAAGTTCCCGTTTATGTGGGGGAACTCGACGAAATTGATATGAAACGCCCCGCCCGCCTAACTCTGCTGGATGGTCACTTATCAAACAAAGATGTTCTGGCAAAACCGGTCTCACTTCCACCTACCGCGATGCCGCTTTCGGCTGCGGTTGACATCTATTACGAAGTTCCGAACGACAATCATCAATTTCGCCCCGGCCAGAAAGTTTCAGCCCACCTGCCGTTGACTGGCGAGGCTAGCATGAAGACCGTGCCGTGGTCGGCACTCATCTATGATATTTATGGGGGCCAATGGGTCTACGAACAAGTGGGAGAACGCCAGTACGTTCGACGCCGTGTCGAGGTCGGCTGGGTTGATCACGGACGAGTCGCTCTCTTACGCGGACCTGCGGTCGGTGCGCAGATAGTGACTGCCGGAGCGGCAGAACTTTCCGGAACCGAATTCGGCTTTGCGAAATAACTCAGCAATCAGCAACAGATTACAACTAAGTTAACATCAATTGACTGTTCATAACGTTGGGAGATAAATATGAGGTGGCTCGTTGAAACGGCCCTGAGGTTACGCATCGCGGTGATCGCTGCAGCGGTGTTGTTGATCGTGGGAGGGCTGCGGATGGTGCCTGAGATGCCGCTTGACGTCTTCCCCGAATTTTCTCCGCCCTATGTTGAGATACAGACCGAAGCCCCGGGGCTGTCCGCGGAAGAAGTCGAAAACCTGATTACGTTTCCGTTAGAAAACGCACTCATTGGCACGCCCGGTCTAGATACGCTACGGTCGAAGTCAGTACTTGGACTGTCCTCGATTCGAATGCTGCTTACGGAAAATGTGGATCTCTATCAGACGCGGCAACTGGTACAGGAACGTCTGGCTGTGGAAGCTCCGCGTCTGCCAACAGTCGCACGCCCCCCCGTAATTCTGCAGCCGCTTTCCTCACTCAGCCGTATGATGAAAATCGGGATGTGGTCCGATTCACTCTCGCAGCAGGAACTGTCGGAATTAGCCGTCTGGACGATTCGGCCGCGTTTGATGGCAATTCCGGGTGTCGCTAATGTAGCCATCTGGGGACAGAGAGACAAACAGTTGCAGGTGATGGTGGACGTTGATCGGCTGCGGGCCCATCAGGTTACGCTGGACTCCGTCCTGCGTTCTGCCGGAGATGCGGTCGTGCTGGATGCGGGTGGTTTTGTCGACACACCAAACCAGCGTATGGCGGTACGCCAGCTTTCTCCGGTCAGCGGTCCGGAAGATTTAGCGAGAACGGTAGTTTCTTTTAACGGAGGCGCCGCGTTGCGTCTGGGTGATGTTGCCGACGTCAGGATCGGGGCGGCTCCTGCCATAGGCGATGCCGTGATCAATGACCAGCTTGGCTTACTGCTGATCGTCGAAAAACAGCCGGGAGCCAATATTCTGGAAGTGACTCGCAAAGTCGAAGCCGCACTGGATCTGCTCAGGCCGGGACTGAAAGGGGTCAAAGCCGATTCCACTATCTTTCGCCCCGCAACGTTCATCGAACGTTCCATTACAAATCTGACCCACGCGCTGATGATTGGATGTGTGCTGGTGGTGATCGTGTTGATCGCCTTCCTGTTTGACTGGCGAACGGCGGTGATCAGTCTAACTGCCATTCCGTTGTCGCTGATTTCTGCGGTGCTGTTGATTCACTGGTGGGGCATGACTATCAATACGATGATTATCGCGGGCTTGGTCATCGCTTTGGGAGAAGTCGTTGACGATGCGGTAATCGACGTGGAAAACATCGTGCGCCGCCTGCGGCTCAACCAGCTTGCCGATCGCCCGCGTTCTGCGTTTTATGTGGTTCTAGACGCCTCAATGGAAGTCCGCAGTGCGATTGTTTATGCGACGGCGATCATCGTGCTAGTCTTTTTGCCGATCTATTTTCTGGAAGGGTTGCCCGGTTCATTTTTTCGACCGTTGGCACTCGGTTATATCCTGGCCATTCTGGCGTCCCTGCTGGTGGCGATTATTGTGACGCCGGCAATGTCATTGCTGCTTTTGCCGCGCAAGAATATGAAACAGCATGAGCCTCCTCTGACGCGGTGGCTGAAGATTCCCTATCGCAACATGCTACCGTGGTTCGCGGTCCGTCCGAAGTCAGCCATCAGTATTCTGACGCTCTCTTTTGCTGCCACCTTTGTATTACTGCAAAGCCTGGGACAGGAGCTGCTCCCGAATTTTCAGGAGACCGACTTCCTGATGCATTTTGTCGAAAAGCCCGGCACCTCCATTGAAGCGATGGATCGCATTACGATCAAGGCGAGTCGCGAACTGCGGGCCATTCCTGGCGTGCGCAATTTTGGCAGTCATATCGGACGCGCTCAGGTTGCCGACGAAGTGGTCGGACCGAACTTCACGGAACTCTGGATCAGCATTGACGAAGATGTGGACTATGACAAAACCCTTGCCAAGATCCAGGCGGTCGTAGACAGTTATCCCGGCTTGTATCGTGATGTGCTGACGTATCTAAGAGAGCGGGTTAAGGAAGTCCTGACCGGAACCAGTTCCAGTATCGTGGTGCGGATCTACGGCCCTGATCTGGATTCACTGAGAAAGCAGGCGCATGATGTCGCGACTGTCATGGGAGAAATTGACGGCGTCAACAACCTCAAGGTCGAACCCCAGGTGCTGGTCCCTCAAGTTGACGTCCGCCTTAATCCGTTAGCAGTCGAACGATTCGGATTGACACCCGGGCAGGTCCGACGAGCGGTCACAACAATGCTGCGGGGGACAAAAGTTGGGGAAGTATTCGAAGACCAGAAGAAAATGGACGTTATGGTCTGGGGAACGGAACAGTCTCGAACGGATCTGGATGCTCTCCATGAATTGAGAATCGACTTGCCAAATGGCGGTCAAGTGCCCCTCAAAGATGTCGCAGAAATCGGCATTGTGCCCGCTCCGAATGAAGTCAAACGCGAAAGCGGTTCGCGGCGCATTGATGTCACCTGTGATGCCAAAGGCCGGGACCTCGGTTCTGTTGCGCAAGATATTGAGGCGGCTGTGAGCGGCATACCTTTTGAACGCGGTTATCATCCCGAGTTTTTGGGCGAATTTGCCACTCTGCAGGCATCACAGAAACGACTTCTTCTACTGGGAGCAGTCGCGCTGATGGGAATTCTGCTGATTTTGTATATCGACTTTCAGTCTGCTCGGTTGACATTAATGGTCTGCCTGACGATTCCGTTTGCTCTCGTCGGCGGCGTGATTGCTGTCTCATTGACGGGGGGCGTACTCTCTCTCGGCTCGCTGGTGGGATTCATCACCGTGCTTGGCATCGCCGCGCGGAACGGTATCATGTTGGTCAGTCATTACCGGCATCTCCAGGAGTTAGAGGGGATGTCGTTTGGTCTCGAACTTGTGATTCGAGGTGCTGAAGAACGCCTCGCTCCGATTTTGATGACCGTACTGACCACATCGCTGGCGCTGTTGCCTCTTGTGATTTCGGGGAACAAACCGGGACACGAAATCGAATATCCGCTGGCTGTCGTCATCATCGGGGGGCTCGTCACCTCAACCATTTTGAATCTCTTTTTGCTGCCGCCGCTCTACCTCTTGTGGGGGAAACAGGCAATGCCAGCCTCCAAAAATACCGTTGCGGCAGAATTCAGTCGATCCCCACTTCAATCAGATCAACCCGGACTATCAACGTAGATCCCCTAAAGTGATTCGTAGAGTCAGACTTTCATCATCGGGAAGATTAACTCTGACTTAAAAAGGGACTTCGTATTGAATCGATGGTGTGCATTTTGACGAAAGGAGAGAGTAAGGCGTTAGCCTGACACATGGGAATCGACGGAGTGCTTCCCTCCCGGAATATCATTACTGGATAGAAACGCCATGATGGCTCATCTTCACACCCTGATTTTGTTGCTGCTATTGGCATTCAGCGGATGCAGAACCAGCGGTTCATCTCGATCTGACCTGAGCGCTATGAAAGACATTTCGAGTACCCCATCTCCTGTGATAAAAACTCAGGCAGCCAGAGTCACAGTTCCTGTTAAACGCAAACCAGATACCAACATAAAAAAAGTGTCGTTAAATTTTACGGAATCAGATAAATCCAAAACTCCTACTGAGTCCCCCCATTTTGCAAGGCAGTCGCAGTCATTGTCTGTTTACGATAGCATCTCGCTGGCCTTGGAAGGGAACCCGGACCTGGTTGCCCTCCGTGAAACGGAACAAGTGGGCGTTGCCACTGTGGGAGTAGCTGAAACTTATCCATTTAACCCAATGGTACAGGTACAGGTCACTCCCAGTCAGGAAAACCGAAAGATTCCCAATAGAGGACCTGGGACCACTTCACACTATGTACTATTGATGCAACGAATTCAGTTAGCACATCAACAACAGTACCGTGAGGACGCAGCGCATTCATCGTTAAATGGAGTGCGTTGGAATATTCATCAAGCCGAACTTCAAACGACTGCGCTTACTGCACAGTTATATTTCACGGCACTTTACCAGCGAGGACTTTTGGAGATAGCAGAGGCCAGTCAGAGCAATAATGAGCGTTTGCTCGAATCGTTGATAAAGCGATTTGAGGCAGGTGATATCTCTGGTGCTGACCTTGCTACGGTTCGTATCGATACACGCTCCACAAACCAGCAATTGCGATTAGCAGAAGCAAATTATCAGACAGCACTTCGTAATCTTCGACGCCAGCTTGGACTGCCACCGGACTCTCCCGAAGAGATTGAAGGTGACCTGAGAATGATCCGATGGCTGCTTCCCACTGCGGGGAACGAGGGATCGATGACATCTGGAATGGGTCTTCAAAGTCTTGATGTTCCCAACGACAATCAGGCGTGGATGGCGAGTTGGGCCGCATCCCGGCCCGATGTGCTTGTGGCGCACGCGAATATCGATGTAGCATCAGCCAATTTAAATCTTGCTACTGCAGACCGTGTTCCCGATTTGACGATGGGACCTTATTATCAGCAAGACCCGGATGGGTTGGCACGTTTTGGACTCCGGGCAGAACTGAACCTGCCAATTATTAATACAGGTAGACCTCTCGAAACACAGCGTATGACCGAACTAAATCAGAGGACTGCATTATGGCGCCAGACGCTTCTGAAAGCTGAGTTAGAAGCACAGGCGGCGTTCGAACGATACAAACTCGCTTTTGACGTACTCGCCAAAGAGAAAACGTACAGTATTTCAGAGTTGCCACAAGAATTGCAGAGTTTGGAGAAACAATTCCTTGCAGGAGAAGTGGATGTTGTTCGGATCATCCAGGCTCGAACCAGTATTTTACAAAATCAACGCGCTCAACTCAACCTATTCAACGAACTCGCTCAGTCCGCCGCTCTCTTAGTTGGCGCGACCGGCATGCCTTTAGACCTGCTCATGGGTCAGTGATATTTGCCAACTACAGTTAGAATACAGACTTCCTCCAGAATAATGGCCGCAGGATTAGTCCTAATCTCTGATGCTGGATACTTACCACCGAAATTCCACAGCAATACCACTCGCACCTGGATACGAAATCGGAAATACGGACCAGTTTCGATCTGCCTTCTGTGTTGCATCGACGGCGTTCGTGGCGATCCAAGCCATCCACCAACCTAGAAAAGCCTGTGAGGGGTAGTGGTGGTTATCATTAACTCGGGACAACGGTGCCAAAGTGGAACCGGCGTAGAAAGCCAACTTAAGAAGTGGTTTTTTAGTCATCTTTGCAGCAGCCAGAAATAGTATTGCCCCCATGAAACTGTGACCACTTACCCCGTTATTATCTTGAAACGGTTTCCATCTTGAACCGGAACTTGTCTCTCCTGGGCGCGAGGCACCAGTTACATATTGCATGGCGAGCATCGGAGGTGTGCCAACCAGGATCGCCCGGATCGAGCGTTCGCCCCATTCCCCTGTTGTACTTGCTAGTGGAACCCTCTCAAAGAGTTTTCCCGCCACCCAGGCTGCCGCGAAAATCGGCAACGTATAGCGCCCGTTGCCCCATTCTTTTTGCGCATGCAACGTTTCGATCCAATCGTCTGAGCTCGCACTGTGAACGCTGGTCTGAAAGTGATTTTGGATTCCCTCGTCAATTGATGTATTTGCCATGATGGCTCCCACGCCGAGGCCGCCTGCTAACCAAGTGAGTGAATCTTTTGAATAGTAGTTGGTATGGTCAGATTTAATGCGCTTCCAGAGAGTCAGATTTTCTAACTGCATGTCGTCGTCGAAAACGGAATTGAATCCAGCGGGATCATCGGGAAGGTTGTTTGACAGGAATCCCTCGATCGTGACCAACCCTAGTGGTTCGTTTACCTCTCCAGAGTGAGTTGTCCCCGTTTCAAGCTGCTGATGCAGTGGGAGAGAGCTGATCAGGTCTGGCGTCAGCTCAAACCAATTCGGATAAGACGAACTGTCACCAACAATGCTGGCAATTCCAGATTCGTTATCATCATTTTTAATTGGATCACTGATCTGTTGGTAACCTGATGGTTGAGCGATTTCACTAATTTGACCTGATATGGATGATTCGATTCGAGTCGTCTTGGTGGTGGTGATACATCCTGTTAATAGAACGAGCGCGCTCACACTCAAAGAGACCAGCATTTGGAATTCTTTCGCCAAGAATAGCGCATTTTGCATTTGCAATGTCAGCGTTCTCAGTGGATTCATTAACTGCTACGTGCTAAAAATATGTAACCGGCCCACCAAATACACCTTGACGTGTATCGTATTCTGAATGTGTTTCAATCACCAGCATATTCAGGAGCAAAAGCGATGTCCGCATCCCAGCCAACCCCGCGTGCCGACCAGCGACGGAACCCGAACCGTGAAGCGTTCTGGCGACAAACCCTTTCAGACCGACTGCAGTCCGGACTCTCGATCCGTGCCTTCTGTCAGCGTGAGGGACTCAGCGAACCAGCTTACCACTACTGGCGGCGGGAACTGAAAAAACGCGATGCCGCGAAAACCGCTGCAGCTTCCTTTCTGCCCGTTGAAGTCCATCTCCCTGCCACGTCGATTGAAATCGTCTTCTCCCATGGCACCACGGTTCGCGTCGGTAACGGCTGTGATCGGACCACGCTCGAAACCGTGCTCGCCGCATTGGAGCAGCGCGCATGCTGAATCTGCCGACCCGCATTTATTTCTGCACGGTCCCCACTGATATGCGTAAAAGTTTTGACGGCCTGCTGCGAATGACCGAAGTCTACCTGCAGCAAAACGTACTCGACGGGGGATTGTTTGTGTTCCTCAACAAAAAACAGGATCGCATCAAGCTGCTGTACTGGGACCACGATGGTCTGGCCATCTGGTACAAGCGGCTGGAAGCGGGCACATACCAGCGTCTCTCCAGCCCGGAGGGCATACACGGCCTGCAACTGTCCTCTACCGATCTGGCACTCCTGCTGCAGGGCATCGACCTGACCAGCGTGCAGCGCAGAAAACGCTATCAGATTTCAGAAAAAGCATCGACTTCATAAAAAAACAGTTCCCGCCTGATAACGATTATGTTAAGACGTGGGACATGAACCAGAAACGATCTTCACTGCCGAACGACGTCCAATCCTGCCATGACATGATTCATAAACTGGGTGAGACCGTGGGAGAGCAACAGCGGGAAGTCGAGCAACTCAAACATTTCATTGATCGGCTGCTGCGACAACGCTTTGGTGCCCGTTCTGAAAAGATCGCCCCCAATCAAATGAGTCTGTTTGACGAACCCGATACCCTGGAGGAAACAGCCGATCCTGAGGACGATGAACCTCCTCCCACTGTGGTTTCCGCACATCGCCGTCGTGGCGGCGGCCGCAACAAGCTACCCGATCATCTACCCCGGGAACGGGTAGAACATGACCTGACCGAATCGGAAAAACGCTGTCCCTGCTGTGACCAGACACGGCAGCGGATCGGAAAGGTCAGCCACGAACAACTGGAATTCATTCCCGCCAGCCTGAAAGTGATCGAACACATACGTTTCAAATACGCGTGCCGGGAGTGTGAAGAGCATGTGGCGCTGGCTCCAGCTCCTGCCCGGCCGATTGCCAAAGGCTTTGCCGGGCCCGGCCTGCTCTCAACGATCCTGGTGGGGAAATACTCAGACCATCTCCCCCTGTATCGTCATGAATCGATTCTCAGCCGGAACGGCGTGCAGCTTTCACGGAGCACGATGAGCCGCTGGGTACTGGAAACCGCGGAATTACTGCAACCGTTAACCGATCTGATGAAGAACCGGGTTTTACAGTCGCATGTCGTGCATACGGACGACACGACGATTCCCGTCCAGGACCAACGGCTTTCCCGCACGCGGACCGGCCGGTTCTGGGTTTACTGTGGCGATGCCGCGCACCCGTATTCGGTCTATGATTTCACACCGAACCGGGAGCGCGCCGGTCCCCAGGCGTTTTTAGAACACTTTTGCGGTTATCTGCAGGCAGACGCGTATGCCGGCTATGAAGAACTATACCGGTCAGGCAGGATTCAGCAGGTCTTGTGCTGGGCGCATGCGCGACGTAAGTTTTACGATGCGCGGACCGTGCAGCCGGAAGCCGCCCATCGGGCATTATTGTTTATTCAACAGTTATACGCGATTGAACGGGAAGCCGACGAGTTGAAGTCGGATCTGCCACAGCCGGAGGGTCGTGAACGCTGTTGGCAGCACCGCCGGCAGTTACGACAGGAAAAGGCGTTACCGATTCTGGAACAGTTCCGTGACTGGTTGACGGAAACCGTGCGCAGTCTGTTGCCGAAAAGTCCGGTGGCAGCGGCGATTCAATATCTGTTAAGTCGTTGGTCCGGTTTTACGCGGTATTGTACAGAGGGCATTCTGTCGATTGACAACAATCTGGCCGAACGCACCTTGCGTCCCTGTGCTATTGGCCGGAAGAATTATCTATTCGTCGGCAGTGATCGGGGCGGCGAGGCCGCCGCCGTGCACTACAGTCTGATGGCCAGTTGCAAAGCAAACGAAGTAGAACCGTTTGCTTATCTGAGAGATGTGCTGAGTCGGATAACCGATCACGCCTCCGATCGTCTGGAAGAACTGCTGCCGGACCAATGGCTGAAGCAACACCCCGAAGCTCACTACACCCGCCGACGCTGAACCGACAGTGATTCAGTTACTCATGACTCTCAAAGGCATATCTTTCGATGCCCGTTGATAGACCGTGTATTTCCTGAAACGGTTACAAAAATATTAGGTAAAAATGACCAAGGTCGAGATGAAGTTGGGAAGGGATTCAGGTCAATCAGGAAATCTCAGACAATGAGAACCCAAATGATGAGATCAAATCGATATGAGTCAGAGTATGTAAAACGTGGTAATCCTGCTCGTCAAGGGCCGCTCAAGAAGATTCTTCTCACAGTAGCTGGTTTCAGGATTATCAAATTCTGAAAGAGTAACCTCTCTCTTATCAACCGGAACCTGGAAACCATCGATCAGAATAATATAGTTCAAAAGCTGATTGAAAAAGTGATACTGCGTTTTGTAGCATATCAGAGTCAGGGGATTCTTTTTGTTCAAGCTGATGGTTGGTTTGATCAAGTTCGAAGCCTTCTGCTGATTTACCAAACCCCAGAACGACCATGCGATTCTGAGAATCGAGTAATGCCACGTCGTGGTTATGCTGCATGACAGCGCGTCCTTTCTTTGGATCAGCCAGAAGCGCATCGTAGCCGAAAAAGACAGACCGATAATCGCCGCCAAGTCGCCCCATAATGGTTGGCGCGATATCCAGTAAGCAAGCTAAAGTATTGCAGCGTGTTCCCTGGTCTTTTCCATTCGGTTGAATCATCAAAACCGGAACTCGATAGGAACTCATTGGAAAAAGCTGACTACCGGAAACTCGGGCTCCATGGTCACCCATTACAATGAAGATTGTATTGCGATAGAAATCGTGCGACTGTGCTTCACGAAAGAAATAACCCAATGCCCAATCGGCGTACTTTACTGCGTTTTCGCGTGTTTGTTCCTTATTAGGAATTCGCCCTTCTGGATATGTGTAAGGCCGATGGTTGGATACCGTAAGGATTGTGGCAAAAAATGGATTTCCAGTTCCGTGTAAATTATCGAGTTCGCCAAGAGCCTTTCGAAATAAGTCTTCATCACTGACTCCCCAAGCGTTGGCGAAGAGAGGGTCTTTAAAATCTGATTGTTCAATGAAATGATTGAAACCGTTCGCCTTCATGAATGAACGCACGCCGTCAAACAGCCCACGGCCTCCGGTCATAAACAGCCGCTCGTAGCCACGCTTGGCAAGAACGTTTGCCAGAGTAAACACACGGTCGGAATGATCTCGTTTAAGAATGGACTCGGTGGGAATCGGTGGCATGGAGGTCAGCACCGCTTCCAATGCACGTGCAGTTCGATTTCCCGTGGCGTAGAAATTGTCAAATAAGATCCCTTTGCGGGTAAGCTCATCAAAGTGGGGTGTGAGCTTCCGGCCATCACACAAAACACCAACAAAGTCAGAACCCAGGCTTTCTTCCAAAATCAGCACAACATTGAAATTTTGTTTAGGTCCGTCGGTGTCAACAATTCGGTCGACAGGATTGGTTGATCCTGTTTTCAGTTTGTCTCCCTCTCCTACAACCTGTTGTTGTAACCGTTGAACAGAATCAGAACCGTCGAGTGTGACATAATTTTCCTTGAATTCAAACCGGCAAGTCCAAGCGTAATACACAAAACTATATAATCCGTTCCAGGTGCATTCGTTTGCGACACGGTCGCGAGAGATCTGTCGACTGTCTGCTCCGATTGTGGACCATAAGATCATCATCCCAGTGAGGCAGCTTACCAAAAATCCATAACGCCGTTTCCAGGGCATTGGCGTTGCGATCCTCTTATGAAAATTCTTTCGCAATAGAAACCAGAGACTTCCTCCACAAGCACCAACAATGGCTATCAGGTCAATGAGTGGATATGACTCCCAGATGTTGCAGCACACTTCGGTAGGGTAGACTATATATTCAAAGGCAATGTAATTCAGCCGTGATTGAAACTCATCGAAAAAAATGAATTCAGCAATACATATAAATGGCAGAAACAAAAAGGCAATGATCCATGCCCCGTCCAGCAACAGGCGACTCGTTTTCCCCCTGACTCTGCGGTTCGAAAAGATGGTGATATGAAATAACTGAGGCACCACAAAGCAAAGCGCAACGAGTACATCAAACTGCAATCCCACTGAAAACAAACTGAGACCATCCCCGAAAGAGAGTTTGTCAAAGTTTGCATAGGTCACCACCATGATGGTTCGCAAAAGCAACAGATACGAAAGAGTAATTGCAAAAATAATGGCAATCACGAAATACCGACCCGACCATTCAGATAAAACGGAATACCAGTTCCCTACGGTATAAACGAAGCCTGAATGTTCCTTCAAAGCGCCTTCTGATAATTCGCCCGATGCATTTGGACCCGGATTGGATAATCCTGAAAGCATGTTTGATGGTAAAAAGTTTTTTGACATGTATCGAAAGTCCTTTTTCGAAAAGTCTCATGTTTAGTGTAATACTGTCAGACAAGTGATCATCGATAAATGATTGCCAGCGGACAGATAGGAGAGCAAAGCGTCATTTCAAACGAATAAGGAGGTGTCTTAGTCCGTTCAACGGAAGTCATATTTACAATCAAGTGTTCAATTTGAGTTCATTGGAATTCCTAAATGCTTAGTAGTTCGTAGTAAAAAAAGGGATTCAAAGAATCTAAATTTCCCGACCTTTCAAACTACGCCAGTTAATACTTCTATAAGCGAGGGATATTCCGATGATGCTCAACCCTGTCAGCCAAGTCGATTCACTAACTCGAATATCTGTACTGAATTTTGTATTTGTGCTTTGCATCACAAGAAGCCCACCTCCTAAGACATTAGTAATTGCGATCAAAAAAATGGGTATTTGAATTTTCATTCAACTAGTCGTCATCGATACTCTCAGGTGTCTGATGTTCCAACAGTTCGTGCAGTTCAATTCGGGGGTCGAAAACTTCGAAGTCACGAGCGGGAATATCAAAGTCATGTAAGACGCCTGCAGACCAAGTTGGCCAAGGCGACCAATTAGTACGAGACGATGCAAGCACATCAATTGGTAGCCACAAAAATCCAATCAAGGTTGCCAACATCACAAGGCTGAAACACGCCGCCGGACCCAAAATTCGGGATCGACGATCGATTTCTTTTCTCTTGGCAATTTGGGTGAGGCGGCGAGCGCGTTTGGCAACGATGCTCTTTCCTCTTCCAAATGCCAGTGATGTGGGCGTCTCTTCCGCTTGCGATGCACTGTATTCCATGATTGTAAGTAATGTTTGCAAATACATGACGATATCTGATGGTGAATCAATTGCCGCCTCATCACAGGCGAATTCCCGACTAATGGAAGACTGCTGCGATGCCCACCAAACCATTGGATGAAACCAAAAAATCACTTCAACTACACGCTGTAGAAATAATTGCAGCGGATGTCCGGTTTTGAGATGTTCTAATTCATGCCGGATGATGAAGTTTAATTTCTGACGATCAAATCCGAGCAGATATTCCGGTACTACAATGTAAGGATAGTGGAACTGGGAGCAAAATGGAGTCGTCAACCTCGTACTTGTTAATAATCGAAGTCTTTGTTTCGATGGAAAGGATGTCAGTTCAGGAATGTCGAGTTGATTCTCTTCAGAAACAAATTCGTCGAGATCAAGAGGTTGGCAAGTATTGAGAAAGCGATTGACTTGAAAAGAGCGAAAGAAAAATACCATCAAGGAAACACTGGCTCCGGCAAGCCAAACAAAGAATAATATTTGTCCTAACTGCATTTCTATGGTTACAAGCGTTGTTGTGTGCTGCGCACCAATCGAAACCCAAGGCTGGAATAATCTGGGATGGGGTAACAATAGGGCAACTCCGATCAGCGAAAGTAGAACCACATAACAGATGGTCCATAAGCGACACTGCATCTGTTCGCTATTTACGAGCCGTCCTAACCAATGGGCCACGATAATAACGAGCGCAACTTGCACGGAGAGTGAAATAGCCAATTCAAGGAATTGTGTTGACGTCATGAGTCTTTCTCCAAGGATTGAATTGCCTGTTTCAATTCCTCGATGTCTGATCGCGACATTGAATCGCTTTCGACGAGGCTGAGCACAAGCGATTTCACCGATCCGCCGAAGAGCCGCTGAGTAAGGTCATCAGCCATGTTGCGACTAATTTTCTCGCGCGAGACCGCTGGCTCATAGACATAGGCGCGGCCTTCCTTCATCCGTCGGACGACTCCGCGTGTCTCATCAAGTATCTTCAACGTTGTCATGACGGTCGTATAAGCCAGTGGGCGTTCGAGAGTATCGACAACATTCTGAACAGTGACACGTTTTTTCCGCCAGACAACGTCCATTACTTCGAGTTCGCATTTGGTCAGATGAAGTTCAGGCATAAATATTCCTTCCACGCGAATGGATCACTAAATCTATTGTCGTAACTGAATTCAAAAAAAGAAAAATACACTTATTTGGTAACATGAAATAGCTTCACTATCAAAACTTTGTTGTCCTACGGGCCAGTTGTTGGTATTTCGTAGAGTTAATATTTTCCGAGAGCATCTGAACACGGCCATCGGCCCACAGAAAATTTGCACCACCTGGATGGCGACTGGAAAATTCACACTCATCACAGAAATTGCAGTTAGGCGTAGTCATTGCCATTCCAACGAGTCGGCAGGCTGCATCTTCGCCAGAAGAGTCTATGCCCAGCCACGTTGATGGTACTTTTGCCATCGTTCGTTCTCCCACAATGATGGTGTTGCTTAAACCGCGCTGTAGGTAGGCAAAGCGGACGGGTTTGGATTCAAGGAATGCCCCGTCTCCAAGCGGGGCAGGAATCTCATCGTCCGGCTCGATCGTTCCGAATACTCCAACATAGTTCGCAGTCGGAAGTTCGAACAGAGTCGACATTGTCCCAGCTAATTCATTCTCTTTAAAAAGCATAAACGTCGGATCAATGATGTCTGAAGGACAGAGGAAGTCTGGAATCGAAGTGCGTCGAGCAGAGTCATTGAAAGGATGTTCGATGATTTGATTGCGGTCAATTTGACTATAGAGTGCTCGTTGTTCCAGATATGGTAGCAGCGTCACGGACCAACTATAAGCAGATTGCCTCGATGCCTCCCATTGCCAGCCAGGTGGCAGGCAATTATTGGTGTCGTGATAAGAATGGAGCGCGAGACCAATTTGCTTGAGCTGATTTTTGCACTGTAATTGCCGTGCAACTTCTCGGGCAGAGCCGACAGCAGGCAGGATCAGGCCCATAAGAGTGCCGATGATCCCAAAGGTGACGAGTAATTCAAGAATCGTAAAGCCACGACGTGACTGCCGAGATCGAGACAGATTATTGAGAGGTTTAAATCCATGAAGACTAAAACATTTCAACTGCTGGCGTTGCGAACATTCGCTGATGCCGGTCAGCCCATTATGCATGAGTAGAAATCCTTTTCATCTCTTTCCATTTCATTAAGAAGTCACATTAATACTAATCTTTTAGTATCTTGTCAAGTGAAAAATCTGGACACTTCGATGGGGAATACTGATTCACTCATTAAGCTTCTGAAATTCTGAGCTCATTAGGATGACAATTCAGCTTCTGTCTCTCAACACAAAGAGTATGACAACAAATCAACCATCCGCGAGCCATGAAGCGTGTAATAAAAAATCGAGATGTTTTGCCTATCAGCTTCAAGCTGTATTTCGTTTGTTTTATGGTTGATTTGATCGGACACTCCAGGAGCCGTTCTGACCAAAGTTTTTTGGTTTGCTATGAATCCGCGAATACGCATGGCTTCCACGCACACATATTGAGTCCGCAAAATGGGTCGATTCTTCGGATTCTCAGTTACCTCACCACAGCCTCACGGGGCTCGGGATCGATGGTCAAGGACTGGGCACCAGCAAGCTCGGACAGTATAGACTGCACTGACCGCTCATGTCACGGCTAAAACACTAAGTGTAAGTAGATACCTAAGTACCGTCGGCTTGCTCTTAATGCTCAGTCTGTCCACGAACGAAGGCTCCACTGAATCCTGCCTTCTCCAAAGCAGCCCTAATCTCCTTTATCGGTACGGGCTGATCAAGTTTTGTGCCGACAACGGTCTCACCTTTTTCGTAGTCAACTTTTACGGCTAGAACACCCGGCACGGTATGAATTGCCTCGGCAACAAGGGCCGAACAGCCTTCACAGGCCATCCCTTCAACTTTGATAACTGCTCGGTTCATGTTCTCAGTAACGGCCTTGCCATCACTGCCACCGATGATCGCTCCGACGTAGCTTGGAAAAAACAGGAAGGCGACCGCCATGATAGTGACCAGCCATAGCATGGCTTTGTTGAGCGTCATCATGCTGAATCGGCTTTTTGACGCAGACACACAACAGTCGTTCTCGACGGCTGCTTCGGTGGAGCAACAATCGTGCCTGCCAGCGACAACAGCGTTCTTTGGCCGATATGTGAAGTAAAACGCTGCTCCCAGAAAGCCAAATGTGACCACCATGAACGTCGGGCGATAAGCTTCCATTGTCGAAGCGATCCCGGCACCAGAAACACCGACAGTCAACAAAACCAAGGGCAACCAACAACAACTCGACGCCATAATGGCAGAGACGATGGTTCCGATCTTGGCAATCTTCTCACCCTTGCCAGTGGATGACTTGGCAGGAGTTGACATCTGAATGTCAGAATCGGCCAACCTTAGCTCTTCTTGTGCAACCTTAATCCCTTTCTTCACGTTACCGAGACAGCAGGAGCCGGATGGATTCTCGTTCTCGCATCGGCATCCGGGGTCTTTCATCTTGGCTCGGATG
This sequence comes from Gimesia algae, assembly GCF_007746795.1. Lineage (NCBI taxonomy): Bacteria > Pseudomonadati > Planctomycetota > Planctomycetia > Planctomycetales > Planctomycetaceae > Gimesia > Gimesia algae. The sequence continues at coordinate 4,097,869 of NZ_CP036343.1, read as the reverse complement.
TCTTCAAGGGCACTAGATTGTCCTTTCGACCGAAGCTCGCCCTTAATGCTGTCGACGGAATGGCCGAAACAGTAGCACAGCGGTCTTTCGCCTTCCGTTTCCTTGATACCTACCAGAACTTTGAGTTGCGATCCTGTGAACATCGTGTTGCCTTCTTCGGAGAAGTACACGACATCACAGGCCTTAGACTCACAGAACCGCCATCCAGTATCTCCAGCGAGTGGATTGCAGCCATCAATGTCACAACGATCATTGCCGTCCTTTACAAACTGACTGGCACATTCCTCAACAAGTAATGCTCCAAGAGTGATGGTGCTCACGCGTTTTGCTTTCTGTTCACAGGATGGGCACGTAAGTCTCTTCTTTGCCGTCGTATCCGTGGTCATGGAAGATATACCTTTTTCAATTCGTTGAGATGGTTTCTTGTCGGATGCTCATTCTTTGATTATTATAGAGGTTGCACCTGAGTACAATGTCAAGCCGATTTCATAGAAATCGGTAATTTCGCATTCGACCAAGTTTTGGGAATGACAATGGACGGCCAATACACAATCAGCCAATTGGCAAAAGTTGCTGAGATTCCGACGACAACATTACGGTATTACGAACGCATAGGGCTTGTCGAACCCGAGGATCGCAGCCACGGGAACTACCGGCTATACAGTAACGAATCATTGAAAAAACTGAGATTTATCCGTGCTGCTCAGGCAACGGGCTTCACGCTAGACGACGTGAGAGCTCTGTTGTCGGACGATTCTGGTAACACACCAACGTGTGGGAGCGTCCAAGGATTAATTGAAGAGCGACTTGCAGATATTAAAACACGGCTAAAAGACCTTCAACACGTGCAAAAAGTTTTGAATTCCGCTCTGAGGAAGTGCCAGAAACAGAAGAAAAATGACTGCTGCCAAGTTGTCCAAGGTTTTTCGGACTGAGTCCGTCAGATAAGATAGCAGGAGTAATGTTCAGCTCAGTGCAATTCGGATTCTTCCTAGAAATCGTTCGTTTTTGTTTGATGTATCGTATTTGATGAGTTTCGCAAACAGAACTTGATGAATCGCTTGTGTTGTTTGCTTTGGCTTCGTTTCATTCCCAATCGGACTCCATCACATCTTACTGAAATAACGTGTTAGCGAAATGGGAGGTTTTAGGGCATGTCATAGCGGTTTCTTCGCATCTAATTTCAGACCAAGCAAAACAAAATTATGAATTGGGGATGAACTAGTTTCTTGTGCTGCGATGCCTGTTAGAAGGAACCAGACGCACATTCGCAAGCAAGAGTCAAACGCAAGCTGCTGAAGTCGATTGATACTCTGCTGCCTAAAACGATTGTCAGTTGACGTAAAACAGAGAATCGCGTAAAATCCCGAACATGGTTGGTACAGTCGCAATAATTCGTCGATGTCACTGGCTGCTCGCCTTTCTGGTGGTCGGTTTGGTTGTCGCATCGCAGTTAATCGGCACAGTGAACACGTTCCTGGTGCAAGCGAAGTCCAGCGAGTTCGAGAGCGACGGTGAGGAGGTTGAACTTGACGAGTTGCCGAAGCTGTTTGCTCGGCTTTGTTGTGGGCCGAAGGTACAATCTCCGGAACACCAGGAAGGTATTGCTCACGAGTCGGCGGCCAGCATGAGCTTGGTTCTTGTCTCCATTCATCTCGAACGTGGACCTCCTCTCTGCTGATACCCGTGCTGCGATGTCCCGTACTGGCAAGCTCTAACTGAGTTCTGCTAGGTAGTGAAGTTCGCGCACCCCTTTTCAAACGGCTTGACGTTCCGCCGTTTTCTCCACGGGTGTTGGTCATCCACAGCAATTGCTCTCCGTGAGTGTTTGCGAATTGTGTGATCCAGTTCCTGATCTCAACTTCAATATCAACACCATCAGCAGGAAATTCGATGTCCGATCAAACAATTAGTACGACAACCGATGGGTTTAACCCAGCAACGATCACGGAGTCTGGCAACAGTGCATCAACCAATTCCCTGACCGGCAAACCTAAAAACGGCCTGCCTGGTCTGAAGCACTGGATCTACGATCTTCGATCGGGGATCATGGTAGCGATGATTTCGCTACCATTTTCAATGGGAATCGCGATTACGTCGGGTGCTCCGCCCGTGTGCGGAGTGATTTCTTCGATCATCGCTGGCTTTATCCTGCCGATTGCTGGTGGTTCGTATGTCACGATCAGTGGCCCAGCAGCTGGATTGGCTCCGGCACTCTTCAGTGGAATTATCGCGTTGGCTACCGCTGAGGTAGGTAAAGATGTTGCAGCCGGGAAATCAACAGCCGAGTTACTTGAGATCGGCTATCCACTCGTGCTCGTTGCGATCGCAATCGCCGGCGTGCTTCAGACGATTCTGGCGAGATTCAAAGTTGCCCGGTTATCGGCAATCTTTCCGGCAGCCGCTATTGAAGGTATGCTGGCAGCCATTGGTATGCTGATCATCGTAAAACAGCTGCCGCTATTGCTGGGCACTACGTTCGAGGCACACGAGTTCTGGGAGATCCTGGCTGAAGCACCACGCAGGTTCTCGGAGGCCAATGGAGCGGTGCTGGCCACGGGGCTCAGTTGCACGGCCGCACTGTTCATCCTGAACGCATTGCCGTTCAAACTCTTTAAGGTCGTGCCTCCTCCGGTTTGGGTTTTTATCGGTGGGGCGATCACGGCACAGTTGACCTTTGGCATCGATCCGATGTACTGCATACAGATCCCCGAGAATCCGCTGCAGAACGGTATGCAGATGCCAGACTTCGGTCGGATCATCTTTGCCCCGAGCACCTGGACTGCACTGGGCTACCTTGTCTTGGTCCTGATTCTAATCGATGCCACCGAGTCTCTCGCTACAATCATGGCGGTCGACAAGCTAGATCCTTACAAACGCCGTTCCGATCCAGACCAGACACTGCAGTCGATGGGAATCTGTAACACAGCATCGAGCATTGTGGGCGGACTGACGATCATTCCAGGTATCGTAAAAAGCACTGCGAACATCATCGGCGGTGGCCGTACACTGTGGGCTAACTTTTTCAACGCAGTCACGTTAATCGTCTTCATGAGCCTTGGCCGTGGGCTGATCAATCAAGTTCCACTGGCTGTCCTGGCGGCGATCTTGATCTTTATTGGCTGGAAGCTCTGCGGCCCAAAAGTTTGGAAGCACATCTCCAATATCGGGCCCGAGCAGCTCGGTGTGTTTCTGCTGACTATCGTCGTCACGGTTTCAACAGATTTGTTGATCGGAATTGCGGTTGGTGTGTTTGTGAAGCTGCTGATCAACATGTCGTTAATCCGCCTGGCAAACCGCATCAGCGGAATCAATGGCAAGCGCGGTTTCTTTTCGCATTTTCTGGGCCTCTTTCGAAATCCGGTCGGGAACCGCGAATTCCAGAACGGCGTGTGCGAACTCACGTTTGATCGGCCGTTGCACTGCTTCAATCTGCTTCACGTCATTCGTGAGATGCAGTCCGTTCACGACAACACAAAGACGCTACGGCTGCATTTTGCTCCGCTATCGAACGTCATAGACCACACGTCGGTCGAAACGATCCTCCACTACGTCCAGGAGTACAAGCTCAAAGGGGTAGAGGTGGAACTCGTCGGTTGGGACCGTTTTGTCCCATTGTCGGAACATGACGACGCCGTCCGCTTCGGCCCAGCGGAAAAGTTGTCCGAGCGACAATCTCAACAAGCTGATGAATCCGGGGGAGTGTGAATTCACTAATCACTGAGGGGAGGTTTTCCGAATGTCTATCGAATGTCTGAATTGTCATTTGATCGACAAAGGCAAAAGCACAACACGTCAGAAGCAGCAGGCAGTCAAGCGCCTGCTGCTCTGATACAAGGCCTCAAACAACGTGGCTTGCTGGAAGAGACGCTCGTTGTCTGGTGTACTGAATTTGGTCGCATGCCTTTTCTGCTGGACAACTGAGCTGGGCGAGATCACAATCCTGATGCCTTCACATGCTTTATGGTCGGAGCGGGAGTCAAGAAAGGTTTCAGTTATGGCCAGAGTGACGAATTCGGATTTAAAACGGCTATTAATCCCACATCTGTTTATGATTTCAACGCAACGATCTTGCACCTGCTTGGACTCGACCATGAAAAATTAACCTATTACCACAACGGTCTTGAACGTCGTCTTATGTTTGTGCATGGAGAAGTGATCAAGGATGCTCTTGCATGAAACCATCCTTGACACCGTCATGGTGTTTAGGTTCCCTGATTTTAGAACAATTCGATGTATTCAGAGATACTGTGACGACATAGGAATAATTTATTCGGCTGAATTTTAACTAGAAGCAGTCTCAAAAGGTCAAAAAAGGTGAACTGTTTGGCGTGACGTTTGCATGTAATGTTCCCCGGAAAGGAGAACCTCTCATGTATCTGACACTGGTTTGGTGGCCGAAACGACATCGGTCTTCCACAAACTCGGTGTCCAGGACGGATCGCCCGGTCGTTTTAACCGATAAACAATGGAATTTGCTGGCAGACCTGTTTCCCTGGAAGCCTCCTGCGGAAAAAGGGGGCGTCCCAAGGTCCATCCTCGTGACTGCCTCGAAGGAATCTTATGGGTACTGGTCACGGGAGCCCGATGGAAGGATTTACCCAAAGCATATCCCTCTAAAGCAACCTGCCATCGCCGTTTCCAACAATGGACAATCGAAGGGCGGCTCATAGCTGCCTGGCAAATCATCTTAGAACGAATGGATGATGCCGGCCAAATTGATTTCTCTGAAACCTTTGCTGATGGCACATTTGCTTCGGCAAAAAAAGGGGTAGAAGAGTTGGCCCGACTCGTCGTGGCAAAGGAACTAAAGTGATGATTCAGGTGGATCGTCATGGAACCCCTATGGCGATCGACACAGCTTCGGCCAGTCGCAATGAAGTGATTTTGATCGAGCCATTGCTTGAAAAAACGACAATGCAAAATCGACAAACCGAGCGTCTGGTCTATGACAAGGCGGCCGATTCGGACGGATTGCGTGATCGTCTTTGTGAGCAGGGAATCGATTTGATTTGTCCGCATCGCAAAGGCCGTGTGAGGCCTGTAAAACAGGATGGCCGCAAACTCAGGCGGTACAAACGGCGCTGGATCGTCGAGCGAACCATCGCCTGGCTGCACAACTACCGCCGGATTGTCACACGCTGGGAATACCATGATTATCTCTACGAAAGCTTTGTTATACTCGGATGTCTATTTACACTATTAAAACGGTTTTGAGATGACCTCTAGAAATATTGAAGTATGTTACTATAGGTCTTTAATCAAGAGTTTTGGTTCATCTTGAAAGCGTAAGTATATTATTCAGACAGTGCGACCCTGTAAGGTCAAAATATTCAGCCAACCCATATTTACAGAACTATCCGGCACATGAACAATTTCTAACATCCCGTAAAACGTTCATTTTAGCAAATTTCCCAACGTAAAATCTTTTCGCAGCATAAATTGCTTACACCTTGTCTAGAATTGCCATCAGCGAAAACAAAATACGCGATTGCCGTACGAGCGGTTGTTTACGATACATGCATCAGGGCCGGAAGAATCGTCGTATCCCAATCTTCGGATGTCACGGATTCCGGTTGTCGAATATGAAATTGACCATCGGCAGGATCGTTTGACCATGCAAAACGCACCTGACAGCGCTTTGCCAATTCCAGCACAGTTTGTTTCGCACCGTTTTCGCCCTCCTGGTCAAGATCAAACATCACCGAGATATGACCGCCGGGAATTTCGTTTGCCAGCGTTGCTAACTTGTCAGCTTGGGTTTCGGTAATGGTGTTGCTGCAGACTGCCAAAGCGGGAATGCCGAGGGTGTGCAAATTGATCACATCATTGGGCCCTTCGACCAGAATGATGCCAGTTTGCTGGAGTTGTTCCGGAGTCGCGAGCTCATGAAACTGCGGTTCTCCATAGAGTTCTAATCCCCGATGAAAACCTTTCACAAATTTGAATTTATGGGGTTCTTTAGAACTGTCACCGGAGCGTTGCCATTTTTTGTGCTGGTCTTCGTAGTTGAGATTGCGACCAAACCACGTCAGAATTTCTCCGTCGGCATCAGGATATCCATAGACGAAGTGACCGCGCAAGAGACTCCCCGCATCATGGGGCAGATAACCACAGCGAAATTTTTGCATAATCTCGGGCGTCATGTAGGGACGTTGTCGTTTATAAGCGGCGGCTTGGGGAGACATCTCTGCCACGTCGGTCATAAATCGTTCATCAAGGCGAACCAGTTCTCTCGCTCGTTCATTTTCTGAGTCTTTGAGTGGAAAATTTTCGAGAGGGGATTCATCGGATACTGATTCCGGTAAATGGTTTGTTGATAACTTTTCCTCTCCAGGTTCCTGTGAATGTCCTGCAACAATGGCTTGCAGGTCCGTTGCGATTTCTTTGAACTCTGCACCCTTCAGCTTATCGCCGGTTGGCTGTCTATCGTGCTTCATCAGAAACATCAGGTTCAGCAAATTACCGCGAACTGTGCAGCCATACTGAAAACAGCGAAACACGGCTCCGTCCTGTTTCGTTTTGATGGAGATGGCTCGGTCACCGGTTTCCTGTTGTTTGCCACAGGCGAATATACAGGCTATGCGGGTTTCGTTTTGGGTTTTGTGCAGTTCCGGTAACGAGATGCTGTAGAAACTGGCGATGCGTTCCACAACATCACCGGCAGAAATCAGTTCCCGTTGCAGGGCATCAACATCGATGTAACCACGTTTTTGTTGGGTCATGCAAGTGAGAGTATGAGCAATTAAATGGGAGACATGTTACGTTGATCACCAACGTATGGCAACACGATCCCTCACAAAAACACGTTGGCAAAAAACGTCCCGCGATGAGGAAATCCTGATGGCTTTGACGCGGTGTCCGTTGATGGCGGAAGAAATTCTCAAATTAAGCCAGACTTGGTCACAACCCTTTACCAGTTTGCGGCGAGTACAGGAGCGGATGCAAGATTTAAGCGCCGCAAGCCAATTGCAGGCGTGGCGGTATGCCACGACAGGCCAGGGGGGTGCCCGGCTCTACTACAAACTAACGCTGACCGGTTATCGCACGGTGATGCAGGACGACCAGATCGAACCGCCTACCAAACGCTTCTTTCGCGAAATCAGTCCCGGCCGACATCGGCATCAGCGGGCCTTGTCACAATTCATCGTGCAGACCTATCTTGCCGCCCATTTTCGTGGAATCAAGGTTACTGATTTTCATCCTGAAAACACGTTCCGCATCGATTGCGGAGAACGGCCACTTTGGCCTGATGCCCGGTTTACGCTGACGTTGCCGAATGGAAGCCAGCTCTCTTATTGTGTGGAATTGGATAACAGCACCGAATCAGTGCTCTCTTACAAAAGCGCTGACAGCATCCTGAGTAAAATGCAACGCTATCTGCTTGATCTCGTTGTGACACCTCAACCATATCGTGTGCTGTTCCCCATCACTGGTTCAGCAGATCGATTACAACATATTGTCGATCTTGCCAGGCAATTGACGGACGGACGATCATTCTCACCATTTTATGTGGTGTTGCTGGATGACTATCTCGCAGACCTCGATGCGTTCTTCCGTCCCTGTTTTCACTCACCACAGAACAAAAACATTCCGCTGTTGCGATCACAGGCGCGGCAGTTTCAGATTCACTCTGCTGTACTGGCCACGCCGGTTGCCCTGTGATAGGGTACGACTCCTGTTGGCAGGCTCGTTGCTCCGATGGTGCAGAGGGTCGTTTTTCAAAATCATCCTCGCCACTCCTGTGGGACATGTCCTCCTGGACTGGTCAGTCATTCCCGAGCAGATTGCAAGCCACAACGGGACAAGACCCGCCGATGAAACAGGCAACTTCAGACGCGGGTTCTTGGTCACGAAGCGACTTTATTCTGAACAATCCAAGAACCCATTGCTGTCGAAGAGTCGGGTTTGCTTGACACTGACAATTCCGTTCTGCTGCTGTAGGCTGTTGCCCCACATGTTAATTTCCATCAATGACACTCCCACCAACGAACGAGGACCGCGACACATGCGGTCGATTCTGGCAGCCGTGCATCACGCGTCTTCGAAAAAACTACCGATTTCGTTCCTCATCGGGCGCCATGAGCAACAAGTCGGCTTGTATTGTCGATTTCCCGGTCTGTTGCATGGTTTGGTTCAAGGGCAGTTTCACGCCAAGTATCCCGATTGTACGATCACACTGCTGGAAGAGGATGCACTCGATTGTCCCGTAGGTTTTGAAACTTGGACGATGACCTTGCATCTGCGGCCTGATCTGTTTCCGATTTTGCGATATCAGCAATTTGAAGATGTGATTCATGATGAGGTCGATGATCCGATGGGGGGCGTGCTGCAGGCGGTGGCTCCGGACCATGGCGATCTTCAGGCGCTGTTCGAATTGACGGTGATTCCCGCCAGTCCCCGCCGTTGCCAGCAGGCACAAGCGGCGGTGGAACGCTTGGCGCGTCCTTTCTTTCGGAAACACCGGAGTCTGGCCCGCAGATATGCGATGGCCGCCAGCAGCCCGAAGCGTTGGCAACGGGTGTTAGCTGCGTGCTTAGTGCGTTTCTTCGTTGGGAAGAGTGAAGAACGATTCGGCTTGGACGAAGAACTCAACAAAACGGCTTCCCGCATGCACGACAACGAAAAAGATTTACAAGCAGCGTCAGTCAAACTGGGACAACATTTGTTTGAAGTGCGGTTGCGTTTAACGGTACATGCACCCGCTGACCAAAAGCAGACTGCCGTGCGTAAATTGCACGAGATGGCTGCGGTATTGCACAAATTTACCGAACCACGACTAGGGCTGTTTCAATCTTCTTCTATCTCCCGGTACGAGAGACACTCACATCGTCGTGGTTTTTTACTCTCTGATGAAGAACTGGCAACGATGTGGCATCTGCCGACCAGTTCGGTACGGGATGTTTCATTACAGTCAACCCATTCTCGGCGGTTGGAACCGCCGGTGGAGTTACCCCTCAAGAAAAGGGAATCAGGAGTCTCGGAATTGGGGCGGGTCGCATTTCAGGAGCGAGAGGAACGCTTCGGAATGCGGACCGAAGACCGGTTTCGGCATTTGTTCATAGTGGGCAAAACCGGAAATGGCAAATCGACGGTGCTGCAGAATGCAATTTTGTCTGACATGCGGGCAGGGGAGGGTTTGGCTGTCGTTGATCCGCACGGTGATCTGGCCGAGGCTGTGCTGGCGTCCGTGCCGAGTCAGCGTACCAATGACGTGATCCTGATTGATCCCAGTGATATTGGCTATCCCGTCGGCTTCAATCCACTGGATGTGGATCCTGCCATGGTTGATGTGGCCTGCGATGGTGTGGTCAGCACGTTTCGCAAGGTATTCGGAACCGGTACGCACACGCCCCGGTTGGAAGACATTCTGTGGAACACCGTCTTGGCACTGATGCTGGCAGGGGATTCAACGATTCTTGATATGCTGCGGATGTTTGAATTCGATGATAGTTTTCGCAGACAGATTCTGGCCCGTATTGACGATCCTGTAGTCCGCAACTGGTGGATGACCACTTTCCCGAAACTACGATCTCTCAAAGGGGAAGATCCGTTTGCTTCGGTTGAGAACAAATTGCGGCAATTACTCACGAACTCCGTGATCCGTAACATGGTCTCACAGCCGCAGAGCAGAATTAATTTCCAAGCAGCAATGGACAGTGGCAAAATCATCATTCTCAATCTCTCCAAGGGAAAACTGGGCGAACGAACGTCTTCGTTTCTTGGTTCCCTGTTCGTGACGCAACTGCAGCTGGCAACCATGACACGAGCCACCATCCCGGAGCAGGAACGCAGGCCGTTTTATCTTTACGTCGATGAATTTCAGAATGTGGCGACTTCCAGCTTTTCCGCGTTCCTGTCCGAAGCCCGTAAATACAAAATCGGTCTGTGTCTGGCAACCCAGTTCCTCGATCAAGTCGATCCAGAGACTCTGCAAGCAGTCTTCGGAAACGTCGGTAGCCTGCTGGTCTTTGCCGTAGGCCCGAATGATGCCACTCTCCTCGCAGAACAACTGACGGGCCATATAACGGCAGCCGATTTAATCGCACTCCCCAAATATCGTGCCTGTGTCCGCCTCATGATTGACGGCATGTCCCGCCCTGCCTTCACGATGGAAACTATCAAGCTCAAAGAAATCGCCGATTCAAATCGGGCCACGATTGTACGTGCGCAATCACGGCGTCAATACGCGCAACCCCTCGAAGCCGTGCAGACACGGATTCAAAAGGCATTTTCCTCGGCCTGGATGATGATGCCTGATTGCTTTGATCCCTCTTCTTTTTGGGTGGGACACCATGGTCTGGCATTTTGCTGATCCCGAATTGTCAGGCTTTCTTAGTGACAACTGCGCCCCTCATCGTCTATAATAGCGTTATGTTAAAACCACGACTCACCGAAGAACAGCGGAACGCCCTAGACCAACAGCACGGACTGGTGGAAGTGGATGAAGAAGGGCGAAAGTACATCCTCATGTCGATTGAAATCTATCGCGACATGCTGGGAGTGGGCACGGATGAGGAACTGGCGGCTTCCCTTAACGCATTAAACAAAGGTCTGGCTGACGTGGATGCGGGCCGCACCCGTCCCTTCCGTGATGTTCTGGCCGAACTCGACGACGCATGACATTTCGGGTAGAACTCTCTCAGCGGGCTGAAGCGGATATTAAAAGTGCCTTTGCTTATATCCGTAAACAGGGACCGGCAGATCCTCGGGATTGGAAAGCCGGTCTGGAGCAAAAATTGGCTGGTCTCGAAACCTTTCCGGAAGCCTGCGGTCTGGCCCCCGAAAACGAATTTGTGAAAGTAGAAATCCGTCAGGCCCTGTACGGCCCATTTCGGATTGTGTTTACGATTCGGGAACAAATCGTGTATGTACTCACGGTTCGCCATGCAGCACGTCTTGCTCTGCCGCGTGATGAATTAGACAAAATCAATTAACTTTCACATCGCTGTGAAATCTCTTGCCTCATATTTGATTCTGAGGCAGGCTACGCGGCCATGGCCAAAGAGCAATTCTTTTATTCCCACACCCGGCAGCTATTCAATACCTTGGAAAGTATTTCCCAGAGATCGAGTGTCAGCCGCGGTAAAGCTTTCGAAGACGTCCTCCAAGCGTGTGTGGCCGCCCTGGCCGCAGAAACGATGGAACCTGCTTATTTTGAGGCGATCAAAGCGCACACAGAGGGCTCTCAAGGAAAGCGGGGCGTGGATCTGTTTCCGAAGTTTCTTGCGCAGCTGATTGAGGGTATGTCGGAGCAGGATCAAGATTTACTGGGAGACTTATTTGAAGCCAGCATTTCGTATGGGGAAAAGGGGCAATTTTTGACTCCGGAATCGGTTTCAGAACTTCTTGCTAATTTGACCATTGATGCTGAAGAAAAAACGGATGATGGACATGCTCTTATGATTAACGATCCTTGCTGTGGTACCGGACGGATGCTCTTGAAAGCGGGGGAGATCAATCCACAGGCAGAATTATGCGGCCAAGACATTGATGCGCGCTGCGTCCGGATTACGGCTTTGAATCTCGGTTTGCGAGGCAAGTATGGTTATGTGGTTTGTGGCAACTCACTGACGCTGGAATCGAAATTTGCCTACCGGATTGGCAGCTTCTATCACGAATCTCCCCATGGCAGACGTCGCGGAGTAATCCGAGATATCCCGCTGAAACAGGCGCCGGTGCCTTTTATCACTGATGCGGCCCGAAAAGCAACACAGAGTTTGTTTGCTCAGCAAGAAGCAGATTCACGCGAACCAGATCAAGAACAGAAAATACCCCACAATATCATGGAAGTTCCCCAGTGGTTATTCCGTCTGGAGCAGCGAATGGAAAACGGAGATGCTGATAATGGCACACATCAACCAGCGAAAGAAAAACCTCCAAGTACTAAATCAGCATCTGAAAATGATCACCCTAAGACTCAGAAAAAATTGTTTTAGTACATCTGTGACGAATCAAGATTACATTATGTAAAATGTGAAAGTACGGAAAACAATCGGTTCCCATTTCGCTTTAATGAAAATCCTTGCTAAACTTCTCATGAAATGCAGACTGTTTCCATCAACAACTTTGGATTTTTAATTGCTTATCTTGTTCCCGGATTTACAACGCTCTGGGGAATCAGCTTTTTTTCCACTACGGTTCAGACTTGGATCGGAATACTTCCCAGCGAATCGCCGACGGTCGGAGGTTTCTTATATATCACAATTGGTTCGGTCGCAGTGGGGCTCACAGTCAGCACGATTCGTTGGATAGTCATCGATACCATTCACCATTGGACAGGTATTTCTGATCCAGGCTGGAATTTTTCAAAGCTGCAGAAGAATATCAATGCCTTTGATCGACTGATCGAAATTCATTACCACTATTACCAATTTTATGCCAATTCGATTATTGCCATGATTATAGTTTATAGTGCCCGGAGGATTTCACTTGGTTTGTGGTCCGCTCCCATGGGATGGATCGAAGCCTTACTTGGAATATTTTTGTTGATATTTTTTGCGGGTTCGCGTGATACACTTCGAAAATACTATAACCGAACAACTCAGTTGTTAGAGATGGAAGTAGAAGAAGATCAGACCAATTATAGCTCTGATCTCGATTCTACAGATGAATCAACGTCTTGATTTCTTATTACCACTCTGCTTCAATCTTGTTTCCAATGCTTTGACGAAATCAGGCAGAGTGGTTCCCAATGCGTGGCACACCGTTCGTAATTGAATCACATCCATGCGACGCTCACCGCGTTCACACTTACTCACGAATGACTGGCTTTGCCCAAGTCGTTCAGCCAAATCAACTTGTGAAACTTTCAACCTCTTTCGAGTTTCTTTCAGCAAGCGGAGCATGATTGAATATTCTTGGGTAAAAATCGACTTTTCCATATCGCCTCTTGAAAAAAAGAAAGGCGAATCGTATAGTCCGTATTGGAATAGTCCAAAATGGACTATATTGTGAACTCTATATTCGAGCAGGAGAAAGTTATGACAAACGGTGGATCAAAGAGTCCCGAAGAGGAAAAACAGGAAAAGTCCACACTATCAACAGCAAGCAAAGGGGATACTTCTTCTCAAAAGCAAAGCTCAGAAGAAAACTAAAGGAAGCAGGCGCAGGGCGGTAAACAGAATTTCGTTTGCCGTCCTTGTTTCAAGCATGCAGATTGAATTCAGAGGACAGTAGCTGAATATTGATTCCTAACGAGGCATAACATGAATGGAACGAAATGCCTTGGCAAGAGGAACACACGGGCTCTCACTTTTGATCATCCATTTTAGAGTAACCAATTGATCTTCTTCTGTTGAGCAGCCTTTCAAGACGTGAGAGTTACGTGCTCGCCTTTTTTACATTGTACGCCCAACGCAAGGAGCTTCCCCTACGGGTGCTCCTCCTTGACTGTTGGGCAGTAAAAAGAACATGCTGGCGAGCAACGTCGGCGATTTGTTTTCTTTCCTTCTTTCATCATGGCAAACGCCACAAACACATCATCGGCACACAGCCCTTCCCCCTGGCGAATCCAATATGGGGACGATGGCTATGACACCCTTCTCCTGGTTGCAGCAAATGGCAAGATCATTGCCACCCTTCACAACACATCAACAGACAGTTTGGATGAACTGGAGACAGAAGAAGAAGTCTTTGCTCTTCAAGAGGAGGAGCGATTCAACGATAATCTGCTATTAGCTGCTCCTGAGCTTCTCGAGGGTTGTGATCAAGCGGTCAAAGATCTTTGTTTCTTACAGCAGTGTTCTGGGATATCACGGCAGGATACCATTGACCGGTTGGAAGCCATTATCGCCAAAACGATGTGAGAATAAGCCCCTCACGGGGCTTTTTTTCTGCTCTCAAAGGGACATGGAAACCGCAACACAGCCATAACACATAACAGCACACGATTACCAACCGTGTGCTTGCCGCTGTCCCGACCACGCTCAAACGGCTCCGTATATACCGCTCAAACAGTTGACACACTCACGAAACGGTAGTTAAATGCAGCCTCTTTTCAGGTTCTCAGCGACTTTCTGGAATACCGAAAGGAGTCGCCGTATCATTCGAATGCGTCGATCCCCATTTGAGGCATGCAGACCCCCAATCATCACAATTCCGGCACCGAAGAGCCCGCAGAAAATCTGCCGGAACACGGTCCTGCACAAAAAACAGAGCATCCCGCCATCATGCACGACCATCTAGTGGAAGCGGCAGAACAAATCTTCGCCGGTCAGACCGCTTTGCCGTACGAACAGTATCTAACGAAACTCTGCCGTTCGTACGCCCCCCTCCATCTCGCAGACTACGCCGAAGACCACAACTATTCCGATGCCGTGCTGCTGACGGACCTCATCAAACGCATCCGCGAGCAGCTGGAGCAAAACGAGATCCTGGGCGAGAGTGTGCAGGGGGCACACCGGCAACTGCTCGTCATCGGAGCAGGGGATGGTCGGTTGCTGGAAGTCTACGTGCAGCTGGCACGCAAGATCGGCATTGAGCGGATCGTGATGAACGATCTGATGGACGCGCATGTGGACGCCATTGAGGAGAAGGCGAAAAGTCTCTATGGCACAGACGGCTGGCAAGAGACGGACGGAGTGAAACTGCAGTTGCTGCGCGGTGATTTCCGCACGGCCGATATCGCCCACCAGCGGTATGCGATTGCGATTGCGTTCTGGTTTGTGGCCAATGAGTTTCTCGATCCAACCAGCTCGACAGCAATGCACCAGCATCGTCGGGCGATCTATCGCAAAATACATGCGGCCCTTGTGGACGGCGGGGCCTACGTGGAGGATGGCATCGACGTGAATCATCCCGGATTCTACGAAACGGCCCGCAGACGGAGTGAGGAGATTCTCGGAGAGCGGGGCATTCTGTACGGCAATCATCAAAATCTGATGCTTACCTCGTGGAAGCACGAGCAGGAGCCGGAATACTTTCCGTATCAGATTCGCTTCACGGGCCATAACGGCCACGACAACCGCGAGAAGGAAGATAACGGATTCCAGGAACGGTATGCGGTGACCAGCTCTCTGCCAGTCAGCGCCAAAGTCGATCTGGAAACCGCCAGCACGCAGCTGCAACGCTCCAACACCCTGGGGGAAGCCCTGGAGAGTATGCAGGCGACGCAGGCGGCATCGGTGACCTTTCCGGAGAAACAGGGGGAGAAACCACAGAACATCCGCTACCGGAAAACGACGTGGTGGGAACGGCAGGACTCAGCGTGAGTCGCGTTCCGCAATCCGTTTCTCGTGTTCCCACAATTTCCAGAACACGCACTTGAGCGTTTCCGCCTCTCCCTGGTCTCGGCGGATCGTGCCGCGTGCGGGGTTGAGCGTATACGTCATGACCAGACTGCCGACGACGTTCACGTTCGCTTCAAGGGCCAGGCCATCGACGAGTTGGACGTGGGTGAGATTCCCTTCGTAGTGTGCCTTGTACGCCTGGTCCTGTTCTTCATTGGGAGACAACACAAATGCGGGCACCTTGGCGGCAATCCGCTTCTCAATGTAGGCCTGCATGAACTCGTCTCCGACGCTCTCTGCATCCAGGCCGCTCTCAAAGGCCAGAATGCTTTCGTCGTTGGCGATTGCTTCGTCGAGCACCTCCAGATAGACCCGCTGGATTCCCTCGTATCCCTCATACTGCATCATCCCCACACCGTCATGCACGTTGTCCTTCCGCCGGAAACCGGCGATGTATCCGAATGCCCGCCGCTGACGGTCCGTGAGTCGGTCCAGCTGCGTGTAGGGAACCGTCCGGTAGGTGAGCAGTCCCTTAGTGATGAAGTTGCGTTTGCGGAGTGTGGCCAGGGCCTGATCGCAGACGTAGGTGGGCACGCCGAGTACGTCGTTGACCTGTTGTTTTTTCAGGCTGCCAAGCACGACGAGGGCAACATACGCTTCCACACAGACGGGGGAGACACCCAGCAGCTCAGCCAGTTGCGCGACAGAGTAGCGCTCCCTATGCATGAGCGGTTGTGGTACGTTTGCAGGCCACTTCCTCTTCTAGATATTGCACGAGCACCTGCATCGGCCCCCGGTATGCTGCCAGTCTCTCGTCATTGAGCCACCGCCGAAACAGCGGCAACAGAAACTGCTCGGTTTCACTGAGATACAGCAGCTGCTTGGGGCGTGAAAACCCGCGAATCGTGCTGACGTTATGCAGACGATCGGCGATTTTGATGACGGCCGCCTTGGGGCATTGCTCAAGACCACTTTCCAGTTGCGCAGCGGCATGCTTGGCTTTGCAATACCGCGTCAGCCACAATCCCGACTTGGTGAGGGTTTCCACAATGGTGGCAATGGATGTGCCGCATTGAAACTCCAGAAACTCCCGCGTGAGGGCACTGTCCTCCAGAACATCGTGGTACAACGCCGCATCCAGAATCTCTTCATCCTCGATACCCGCTGCGGAGAGCAGGTCGCGTACGGCGTACAGATGACTCGTGAACTTGTTGCCCGTCTGCCGCCGTTGGCCTCGATGCAGCAGTTCCAGAAAGGGGATTGTTTCCATCAGACAACGACTCTACAACGCATTCACGCAAAAGACAAAAGATTGTCCAGCATGGGAGAGAGTATCGTCTGCAGAGCATCATGCCTGTGGGGCTTCCTCCAACTCTGCTTTGATGTGTGCGACGACGCTTGCCGGGGACTCGGTCATTTTGCTGTAGGCTTTGTGCGCACCGAGTTCCAGCGCCCGTTCCGTCCGCGACTGAGGAACCGTTGTGAGGATAGACACGGGGGTCGTGGCATTCAGCGTTTCGCCCCTCGTCTCAAGCACTTCAAAACCATCGACGACGGGCATCACGATATCCAGCAAAATGGCGTCATACTGTTTCTCCCGCATGAGGTTTAACGCTTCTTTGCCGTCGAAGCAGGCATCGGTCTCAAACCCCTGCTTTTCCAATTTCTTTTGCAGGGAGTGGTTGGTGTTGATGTCATCCTCGACAACGAGGACTCGTTTTGTGGTAGTGGCTTTTAGCATGGTGAGAGGGGAAGGGGAATAGAAGGAGCATAGTATCAGAGCGGCAAGTCCACATAGAAGGTGGTGCCTTGGCCTTCGGTGCTCTCGAAACGAATCTTCCCGCCCTGTTGCTCAATCGCCCCTTTGGCCACGTAGAGGCCGAACCCGTTCCCCTCGACTTTCTCGACATTGCTGGCACGCACGAGCTTGCCGAACAGTTTGGTCTGATCTTGCTTGGGGATCCCGATGCCGGTGTCCTGCACCCGGCAGTGCAATGTTCCGTCCGTGACTGTCACGGTCAGATCGACGGTGCCTCCTTGCGGCGTATACTTCACCGCGTTGCTCAACAGGTTTTCAATGGTCATGTGCGTGAGGCGGCGATCGAGTTTCGCGGACGGTAATCTCGCGGGTAACGACACGTTCAACGTCACTCCCTTTTCATCGGCCCGCTGTTGGATCGGGGGGATGATATAGGCAAACAGTTCCTGGAGATTCTGCTCTGTTTTTTCCATTTGCAGGCGGCCGAGTTCGATCCGCGATACATCCAGCAGCAACGTGGCAACGTCCAGCAGCGACCGCACGGTCCCGCCTGACGTTTGCAGCACTGCTTTGGCTGCCGCCGGAATCTGCCCGTATTCCCCCTGGATGACCTCTTCCAGTGACCAGCGCACCGACGAGATCGGTGTCACCAGCTGATGGCTCACAATCCCAATCAACTCATCTTTCTCACGGTCCAGTTGCTGCAGAAACTTGACCCGCGCATGCCAGATGGCGATCAGCAGACCGGCCAGACAGACCAACATCAGGATCAGAAAGACGACGAATATCGTAAACGGATAGAGGGTTTGACGTGTGATTGTGAAGAAATCATCGGCCTTCATATCCACGGCCAGTACAGCGACTGTCTCGCCATCCTCGTTGCGGATCGGCTCATAACCGGTCAGCACCCGCCCCCACGCATCCTCGTACAAGTCCTCGTTTGTCAGGCCTCCCTCAAATGCCAGAAACGCTTCGGCGGGCGGATCGGGATACTCTTGTCCGGGCCATTGTAAATAGTCGGCATCGTCCGGTTCGATCAGGCCGTCTCCGTTATTATCGACATCGTTGGTGGGATCGTCGTCGTAGTTGGCGTAGGGATTGAGTGACCCGGCATCGGTGACAAATTCCAACTGACGGGGATCGTCTCGATTCCGTCGGAAGAGGTAGATGTAAACGATATCGCTGTTACGATCACGGGCTGCCTGCAGACGTTTGACCAGACGCGCCCACTCGGGCTTTTGCCAGTCACCTTCCACCTGCAGCGCTTCCACTTCGGCGACATCGATGTTTGCCGCCTGCGTGGTGACAATGGCGAGCAGCCGCTCGCGCAGGTTATCCGTGAGCAGGTTGACGGTGTGATTGTAGAGCAAGGTCGTTACCATAACCGTGACCAGCACGGCGAGCGTGGCCACGCCGACACCAACGGCGGTCGGATTAGAGATTTTGGTGTGGGCGTCTTTCAACCATAATAGTATAGCAGATTTTCGGCATCCCGCCAAATGCCGGAATCACGAGGGCGCGTGCCCCTGGACACAGGCTAGACATCCAGCAACAGGCAGACGTGATCACGGTCCACATCCAGCAAAAAGGGGGCCAGACGAGGTCCCCGATCGGTTCCGAGCAGCAATTGATACAGGTCGACAAACAATGCCGCCTGTTGTTTCCTCACCTGCCTGCCGGAGAGGCCGGATGATTTCGGCAGGGCGTACAGCCATGCGGTCAAGGCATCGGCCTCCAGATCCGGGTGCTCCTTTAGCAGACTCCGTAAGGCCCGGATCCGGTCGCGGGCCACGGGCCGCAGACCGGCGATCTGCTCCACGTTCGGTTTTCCGAGCAGTTGGTAGAGGAACTGCGGTGGGACGTGTGCATAACGCCGCGCACAAGGGAGTGCTTCTCCATCCACGTAGCAGAACTCCTTGGATGCTGTGCTCTGACTGCCGGGCAGTTCTCTCTTCAGTCGCAGCAGCTTGCTCACGTCGCGGGTCTTGCGTTCCGTCGCGGTTTGCCACAACCGCAAGCGACGCTCACGGCCATCCGGTGTAAGCAGCGGTTGCACAACGTGCTCATAAATATCCCGTTGGGGCAGGGTTGGTTTGCAAATGAGTCGACCATTCAGGCTCAGACTGGAGGCTCCCGGGCCGTAACCACCGTAGGGCTGCGTGCCGCGTTCCACGCCCGGAGCGTGCAGGTGCGTGTTCCGCAAGATCGTGGTCTCATCATAGAGCACGACACCATTCACGGGTTGACCGCTCAACTGCTCTACGTAGTCACTCTCCCCGTAGACCGTCACATACATCGCATTTTGGGCGTAGTGGGCATGTTCAAAGTACCGGTCCAGGTCTGAGTCCCGGTCGTACTGCTGGACCATGATGAGCGGCGCAAATAATTCGCGGAAGTTGCCGCCGGCCACGAGAGGTCGTTCGATGATCGTCGGCTCTACAATGACAGTCTGTGTTCGGATCGTGCCCGGTGTCGCGGGATCGATCCAGTCGTGATTCCGGGCCAGTAGCTCTTGAATACGGACGAGGTCACCAACATCTCTGATCGGTCCCACGCGGTTCGTTCGATCATGGTAGGGGCCAACACCCACTATGGATAATTCTTTTCGCAGTTCCATCATGAACGCGTTATAGATCGCTTCATGCACGAGGATCGCGTTGGGAGCGGCACAGTCCTGGCCCTGGTTGTACAGACAGAGTGCAAGGGTTGCTTCAATTGCCGCCGCAATATCGGCTTTCGGTGTGACCACAAGGGGATTGTGCCCCGCTCCATTGCTGATGAAAAGTGTACTTTGGGGGAAGACCAGTCGTAACTGGTGGGCGTGCTGCGGTGTGCCGGTAAAAATCACAGCATCACTGACGGGCAGGCTCTCCTGGGAATCCGGATCCACCAGCAGAGCCGAGCGCTCCTGCAGGAAGGGGAGTCGCTCTTGCACGGAAACAATCACGTTTGGAAAGAATTCCGTCAACTGCAACACCTCGAGCAGGGCCGGAAAGAATTGCCGCATGGCGTGCGGAATGCGGAAATGGACCTCACTGGCCATTAACGCTGGGATGAGCACAAAGCACGTTAGCGCGTAAAGCGGTTGATTCTTCGGCAGAAACGATGTGACCGCTCCGATGCGAAGCGTAAAATATTCGGCGTTCTCAGGCAGGCTCCGCAACAGATCAAGTGTGCGATCCATTTCATCGGTGAAGACTTCATAGGTCTCGTATCGCGAGAGGATCTCGTGTAACGCCGTTTTGTGCGCTTCAAGATGCTCGGCAAACTTCCAGGCGTAAGCTTCCACGTCCGCGAAGCTGATGGCCGTCAGGGGAGCAAATGTGTCCTCGCCGTTTCCGGACGCTGGGGGAGTAGCAGGCATACGGAGACTAGGGATGCACCTTGGGGAAAAAGAGCATGAGCACGATCCCCGCAATGGCCAGAGCCATTCCACAGTATTGCCATACCGAAAGTCTGTCCCACTCTCCAAAGAACACCAGTCCGATCCCCATTGAGGTAACCACCAGCAGTGAATTCACGACTCCCGACGTGACGGCCAGACCCACATGCCGGGTGACAAGTCCGAAGCAGAAAAATACCAGCGGGCCGAGCAGGAGGAGTAGAAACAGGTAGACCGACAGCTCAGTCGGGTTGCGTGCCCAGAGCGTGCTGACTGCATCCGCCAGAGCGGCGATGGCGACCGCGCCGATCATTGCGAGCCATGAGAGGAACGTCATATCGCGGAAACCATAGCACGCTTCCGCCAGCGGAAGCAAAACACACACGCTCGTTTTTGTGCTCCGGCATTTGGGCATCGAGGGATGTCAGGCGGCAGATGTATTTCCATTTGCAGGGAGGGAATGTCGAAAGCACTGGCAACATAGCCGAACGGTTGCGACGGCAACGTAGTACCTGCGGTCTCCACGTTGCCGTCGCCACACCACCGATTCGGCTCATGCGTTGCGTACTTTCTAATTCATTCTCCCCTCCCTACATCATGGTACTTTTATCCAATCCCACTGGTCACAAGAGTATGCCCTACTGGGCATACGAAGATGCTCACCCGGAGCACCAGAAACTCATCCTTGAGCAACAGCGCAAGGAGAGTTGCCATGCCAAGATGTCAGACGAAGAACTCATCCAAATGTTTGAGGATGAGGGCTTCATCTTTGATGACATTGGCCTGCAAGCGTAGAGAGTAGCTCCAGGGGCACGCGTTGCCCCTGTCTGCTGTTCTCCACCTAGAGAAGGCAACACGTGATCCTGTTTGTTAATGACATACGATTGACTAGCCAGCTACAATGAGATTGGTGAGTTTGATTTTGCGTGGCTTCATCATGCAAACGGAACGGAAAGGGGGCCGTTCGCCTGGGGTTTAGTTCAACGAGAATTCTATTAATCTGGTGTGCGTTTTTTGGCTTCAGAAAGCGAAGTTGTTTCTGGGAATCTGTTATTTTCACCGATGGAGGCTGAGTTCTGGAATTAATGTCAAATGGTCTTGATGTCTGGTTTGGTAGCCGAACTTTACTGTTAACCGTGATTGTTGTCCGTCTCTGCACGTTTGAGTGCCATTTGACAAATTTCTATTGCGTATCATTGTACGACTCCCCTCCCTGCGAACCTTAATCTATTTTACTGGCGACAATTCCCGTTTGGGAATCGAAAGCGACTCTGGCCTGAATTCAGGTTTATTGTAGCGTCTACAGAACTGTTTGGTCCTTGTATCATCGCTTTGAAGCCGCTATGTTTAGATTGGATGTGCTATAGTATCATCACAGCGTTACGCATGACAAATACAATCGTCGATTCCAGTCAACGAGTTTCCCCGATTGCAGACCTTGCTGGTAGTCAAACTTCGACAGCAACAATCTTAGATGCCTCCCCTGCTGATTTTTACCGGCCAATCGGGTAAGGATTACCCCTTCATGGTATTGCCGTTAGATGGCAAGCTGCCTCACTCAGCGGGCGTGTATGTGCTGACGCATACCACGTCCGACCAAGAGGGACAAATCCTACATCATCCCTTGCGAGTCGGCAGTTCTGCTGATCTTTCGCAGCTGCTTGCTGAACCCGGGATCCAAGAATTGCGAAACGAGAAAGCGAACAGGGTTTGCATCAGGATCGAAGAAATCACCGAGCAACAATCTCAGATCGAACAGGATTTAAAAGCGAAATACGGGCCTCAATAAGCCGTTTGGTGTTGGAATCGTTTTTCCACAATTCACTACATTTGACCAGACCAGGGTTGAATTTCTCAAATGATGACTCAATACTAAACACAGACAATAAGTGCTGTTTTGAACATTAATCATAGTGAACTAATTCCACGGTCTCGACTTCAAAGAGACTGGATCTAGCTGATTATCCAAGAGTCTGTCAATACTCGACTTAATGATCTCGCTTAGTCCCAGAAAGGAAATGTTCTCATGCAAGCATTATTATTGATTTCGTCACTTCTGGCTGTTCCGGACCTGACACAAAGTGATTGGACTTCCGTGGATGGGAAGCACTTTCTGGCCTTTCGCCCCATGGCTTCCAAAGACCGGGGTGTTGTCTGGTATTTTAAAACGCATGACTCAGCCGATCGTTTTAACCCCGCTGCATTTTCTGGGAAGTATACGCTTTCCCGACCTGATCGACTCCGAATCAGTTTCACGCGTTGTTTTAAACCGATGGTAGGACCTGCGCGCACTTTGTGGTGGTGTCGAGATTATTCGTATCTTGACAACCCAACCACCATTGATGCCTTATACTCCATCCAACTGGAACTCGATACATCTTCGGAAGGATTTGTGGCGACAGCGGTCTCGGGGAACTGGATTAATGGGGAAGGAAAATTCGTCACAGGCGACTCAGACTATCTTAAAAGTGTGAATACACATCTTTCTGTGGGGAAGATTCTCGACATGCAACCAGCGGTCAAGCTTTCCAATATGCTGCAGAGCCTCGTCAAAACCTCACCTCCGGGTTTTGTCTCTCGAGATCAATGGAAACAAGTCGCGGCCCGGTTCCCCAAGAAGGTGTTGAATGCCGACTATTTTCGGAACGACTTTTATGGGTGGAGCTACGACACAAGCAGGTACACTCCTGAAAGTCCCAAATACTGCGTGTTTGCTCTACACTCGGGAGGTCAATGGGACTCAGGGACCGCCTGGTTGTTGTCTGCGTTTGGGAATTCCAAGGGAGTCACCAAATATCGTGCCGTCAAGGGGACGTATACTTTTTATTCAAATAAGTATCAGGACCAGGATGTGCAAATGCTCTGTCTTGTGGGAAGCCGTGTTTACAAGGGAGTGCTTGCGGGAAGTCGTATCAAATGGAACCTTGATACGTTTGAAGAGAAAGCTGCCCTCAATCTGGAGATTCCTTTGGAAGATCACCAAGTTCCCGAATACATCACCATGTATGTGGAATCCCTCGATTATGTAAATTCATGGGGAAAGAAGATTGCAAAATATGATTCGGCAGGACTCTTTAGTTTACCTCAACGCACTTACCCTTGGTCTCTAGGTGACCATGACTCGGCCGACACATTCAGTTTGCATCACGGTCAGGTCTATGCTGGCCCCGGTGAGTTGAAAGCTCTGGAACAACGCTATCTGAGTCAATTAAAAAATACACCCCCTCCCGGATTTCAATTTCGGCCGACTGTCATTAAACGGATGGCAGCTAAAATTCCCGTTAACGGCCAGAATGGAAATGATACTGGCAGCAAGAATCCGGCCGCCTTCCATTGGGACCAGGCCAAAAACTACGATCAAAACAAAGAATATGAAAAAGCAGCGGCTGAGTATAACAAAGTGATTAAGCTGTCATCGAGTTATGCACCAGCTTACAACTCTCTGGCATGGCTGCGTGCCACTTGCCCGGTGGCCTCGTCGCGCAATGGTTCGGAAGCAGTCACTTTGGCGAAGAAGGCCTGTGAACTGACGAAATATGAAAAAGCTTACATACTGGATACGTTAGCTGCCGCTTATGCGGAGACCGGTGATTTCAGTTCTGCCATCAAATGGCAGAAGAAAGCGGTCGAACTGGCTTCTGAAACACTAAAGCCACAACTGTTACAGAATTTAGTCCATTTTTATGAGAAAAAGCCGATTCGAGAACCCTAGTGCTTTGTCAAGCTTGGAATTGAGGGCTGGGAGTGTTGTTTACGTGCTCCGTTGTCGCACTCCCGTGGTCTCGATCACCCCAAAATTCAAAAATGACACTCCACTAGTCTGGATAAGTTTTTTTTAAAGGACTGTTTTCTGAATGAAACTTGGTGAAGCATGTCGTCTCTCATGGAACTCATTGAACAAGGTGAAACGCTGCCTCTGATTTTCATCGTCGCCGTGTTGTATTATGTAGGGCAGGTGGCGATCGCCCATAATCTGCAACTCAAAAAATGGGGTTTCAGGCTCTCTTTACTTACGCTGACAGCTTATGTGCTTTTTGAGGCCTCCTGGAACGGAATTTACGATACCACGACATTGCTGGCAATTGTGTTACGCGGTTTGATACTGGCCGGGATGGCACTGGGCATGAGTTGGATTGCACTTTCAGCACTGGATTTACTCTTCGCTCCTTTAGGTCGATTGAATCGATCATGGCAAACCGCTGTCACGCGATGGCAATACAACAGAGGACAGAAACAAAGGGAGCGAGAAGAGAAAGAGCGTAGACGGCAGGAACAGGATGAATGGGAACGCACGGCTCCCGAACGAGAGCGGCAACAACAGGAACAGCAGCAGGCGGAAGCACAACGGAACGCCGAACAGCTCCAGCGTGAAGAAATCCGTTTGAGTTGTCAACTCTTGTACGACCAGCATGCCCCGGCATTGCTGACACGTTTTCCCCGTGAACGGTTGGCAGAATACTTTGAACAATATCTGTCCGACGGTTTCCCAATCGAAATCGTGGAACAGCGTGGAAAACTGCTCGAAGAGATGATTGCGTCCTCACTAGAACAAACGACGGGCAACAAACAGAAGTTCGCCAGCCTGAATGAGATTGCGGAATATTTTCAGGAACAGAAACAAGAGATCGATTCACTCAATTACGATGACCAAACCAGACAGTCCTTCCTCAGTTCTCTCAATTTACAGGAAGACCGTGCGATCAGGGAGTTTTTATCATCATGAATCCGATTTTTCTTGGCACTGATAACAATACAAATCAAAACATCCATCTCGATCCGGATCAGTTTCGCACGCATTTTCATCTGATTGGTGCCACTGGTTCAGGCAAGTCAACGGCCATCCAGACTTTACTGCGGCCGCTCTTGATGCAGACGCGTTCGGAGATGTCTGCGCTCTTTCTGATTGATCCCATGGGAAATCTGTCGCGGGATTTATTGGGTTGGATGGTCAATGAACGGCTCTGCCCGCAGCATGTGCGAGATCGCCTGGTTTATATCGAGCCCGCCCGAGAAGATATCATCATGCCCTTCAATCCCCTCTCGCATACTTCCGAAGCGAATCGGTATTACCAGACGATGCGTTCGGTCGATATCGTCCTCCGCGCCTGGGCCGCTCAGGATGTTTCGCAGCAACCCCGTTTGTTGCAATGGACGTACAAAGCGTTTTGTGCGGCCGCGATGATGGGACTGCCGATTGCCATGTGTAAATATCTGTTGCATCCCGGCACGCAGGAACATGACGCGATTCTTTCGCATATTCCAGGCGATATTCGCGCGCATTGGGGAGAAATTCTCAGAGCGCGGGGGAATGAGGCTGTCCGGATTCTGGAATCGACGCGCAACCGGCTGGATCCTTTTTTTGAATCAACCAATCTCAGACGGATGTTTGGTTCCACACACAGCCTGTTTGATTGCCAGCGGTTCATTCAGGAACGGAAGATTGTGGTCCTCAATCTTGGCAAGTACGGAAAAATTCCCGGATTTGTGGCCGACACCATCGGAGCCTTAGCCCTCAATGAAATTGTGGAGACCGCCAGCCGACTTTCTACCAAGGAGGGAAAACAGGCCGTTGATCCGACCTATGTTGTGATGGATGAATTTCAGAAATATGTCTCCGTTGATATTGAAGATGCACTGCCGACGGTCAGGCAGATGGGGCTGCGGCTGATTCTGGCACACCAATCGTTCTCACAGTTGGAACGGGAAGACGTGGATTTGACTCAGATGATCTGGCAAGCCCGCAGTCGCCTGATGTTCGCCAACAATGCCAGGGATGCGGACATCATCGCCGATGAACTCACCAAACTGACCTTTGATGCTCAGAAAATCAAAGAAGTTTTAAAAAGTAAAAAACAGTTGATCGTGGGTTACCGCAAAGAGTGGCTCGAAAGTGAATCCCATACCAGCACACATTCTGCCGCCCAGATGGAACAGAATGCGACCGGTTTTAATCAATCCCAAGGTGAGTCCATTCCCCCCGACATGTATCGTCCGACAAAATCGAAAGGTGACGGCAGAACCTCCTCCACTGCGCGAGGGCAGACAAATGCAAACAGTTCGGGGACCACATCAGGTCGCAGTCAGGCGAATGTACCCATCCATGATACATTCGAGGAAATCAGCAATATCACCTATGAAAGTTTCGAGGAGCAGTCTCTGCAATGGGGGAAAGAGATTCGCAGGCTGCAAACGGGGGAAGCATTTGGCATGTTTGCCGGTGATTCCGATGTGCATTTTGTGAACGTCGATCATTTGCCACTGTATGAGTCTCCTCAATTACGGGATGCCGTGGATGCGTTGATTGAACAGAATTTTGAGTCCGAATTCTTTATCTCTGCCGCCGAGGCAGACCGGGAAACAGAACGCTACCGGCAACAATTGCTACAGGGATCACCGCTTTTGTTGCCTCAAGGTGATTATTCCCTCGGTTCGGATGAAACGGTTGTGGAAGCAGATAAATCGTCCGATCCGTTTGGTTGAGTCATTGCGTGTGTCAAATTCGCTGCTTCACACAGTGATAAACCCCCGTGATTTGAAACCTGTTCAAGCAATTGTTGAAATTGCCAGCGTTCGTCTGCTCTGACACCAAACTGAATCAGGTACTGCATGTTGAGTGCGTGTTCCGCCTGTTGACGGGCGATGTGATCGGTGATTTGCTCATTGATGGTTTCCTGCTGTTGCACTGCCGATTCTGCTTGTGAAATTTCCTGCAACCGCAGCTTGGCGTCACCACGCCGGAGTGCGATGCCACAGGCGGAGTGCGCCGAGTGCTGCTCAAACAGTGTCTTGGCGTAGCTGTCGAGCGGACTGCGATCGGGGGTGTTGCGCATGGCCACAGTTTATGGTGAAATCGTTTGTTTTGTCACTTGTGCGTTTACACTGAATGTGGTGTGGTGACAATCGCTTGTGAAAAATATCTACATTGCTTGACGATTCATCCAGTCCAACGGGGTAGGCAGGTCAGCCACAAGGCGCGTGCTCTTAAAACGCTTTTGATTTTCGACTGTTTTAGCACAATGAAAATCGACTCTGAAAACAACTCATTCCGCCGCCGCAGATCGGGCCTGGCTGACCGGTTGTGAAATGGTTTGTTACACACTTGGAAAATCATGTTGAAATATAGTCAGTTCGATGTCTGTTAGTTTCGGTGATTCTCTGCGACCAATTCACAAGCCGCGGGTCCCGGTGGGACTGGTTGAATCTGTGATAGGTCTCATTTACGCCGGTAATGTAGTTTCTGCTACAGCAGGCACAAAACCCGCATTGCGGGGCCGGGAAGGGGGGCCAAAGGGTGTGCCAAGGTATGTCCGGGGCGGGTCATCGAGTCGGACACTTTACTGGTTTCATAACGTATTCCCACCCAGCCGTTTAGGGGTCGCCAGGGTTATGATTTCGTCCCTCATCAAACCCTGGCATTATAGATGCGGGTAGAGTGGTTGCCAGTGTTCGTTTTCTCACACTGGATTGCCCACCATTGGTCGGTCGTTCCACCCCACGATTCCATCTATAATGCCAGGGTTAGCACCCTCGCGACCCATCGCACAACGAAACATTTGAGTGACAATCTATGACAATATTTCATGGGGCTTTCACCTTCGTTCCTATCGCCGGGTGCGATCTCGGTTCGCCTGTCGGCTTACCGAGTCTAAACGGCTCCTCCCTCTTGTCGCTGGAAACCTGTTGAACTTCTCCACAATGGAACTGCTGGCAATTCGAAAATTCCTGTCAGGTCTTTCAAAATGTTCTTGACAATTTCTGTCAGCTGGATACAAATAGAGTACGACCTTTCGAGGTTGCCTCCAGTTGACAGTTTCTCCGTTCCGGCCATCCGGCTGTGAAGAGATTTTGCCTGGTTGTAAATCAAAGCCCCCATGGGGCCATCCTTCGGGATCGTTTTACCGAGCACTCCACCTTTCGGAGTTTCGCTCGGTACTTTTTTTCTGCATAAAATCTCTCCTGAGATTTTCAAAGCAGAGTCAGACTGGCAATTGCCACATAACGAAAAAAACGATCAGTCTCGCGGATGAGAACATGGAAAACCATTCCTCGTTCTCCGCGAACACAAACCCGCCTCGCGGGACGGAGTGATGATGATTGTTACTGAAAATGATATTCAGATTCTGGCATTGCTTGCCCATTATTATGTTCTGACGCGAGAACAAATTCAAAGGCTCTGCGCACCGCATCTGGTTTCAGGTCGTTCACTCCGTCGTCGAATCACAAAACTTCGGCAGGCAGATTATCTCTTCAAGCACCGGGTCCCAGTTGCCTTGCCGGGAACAAATGGAGCAGCACCGGTTTATTACCTCACCAAAAATGGGGCGGAATTACTGGCTTCTTACCACGATGATGGTACCTATCTCGCCACCAATACTCGTAATCCGCGTGCTGATCTGCTGAATCATTGGATTGAAATCAATAACACGCGCATGATGATTGAGCAGGCAATCGCTCAGCAGGAAGAAGTCGTGCTGGAAAATTGGATTAACGAATGGGAAACCGTTAACAAAAGTGATCATGAGAAAGAGCACTTTTATCTACAAACAAAACTAAGCGACAATCCCCCACTCTCCTGTTCTCCCGATGCAGGCTTTGTATTGTCATTGCGGGGTCACAAGAAAGTTTTCTATTTGGAGCAGGATTTAGGGACCAGTTCGCCTAAACAAATCGCGGCCCGTAAAACGAAGGGCTATGCAGAACTGGCAAACCGCAAACTGCATCGCAAACATTTCCCCGAAACCACGCTCGACAACTTTACAATTCTCTTCATCACCCCCACAGCGTACCGCTGTCAAACGATGGCAGAGAGAATCAGGACCAGACCACGTCCTGATTTATGGCTCTGCATCGACCAGCACGATTTGACGCCCGAATCGTTTTTATACGGACAAATTACATGGAATCACAAAGGTGAACGGGGTTCTATTGTGAAACCAGTTTCAACCGAAGTGGTGACTCCATGATATTTTTAGATATTAAGCAGCCACACCAAACCACTGTTGTTGGTGACCTGACTGTTCAGGGACATATATGGTCACAGCAACAGCGTGTGGAATTTTGTGATGACCTTGCTTTTGTGGTAGAGTCATCTCCTTTTAGTTTCGTTCCCCTTTTAACTATGTCAAAAAAATCTGATTCCAACAAGCCCGTAAAGTCATTCCGACTTCGCGGCATCACTGCCTCTATTTTCGAGAACAGTTCCGAAGATGGCAAATCGACCTTCTTTAAGGTAACGCTCCAGCGTTCCTACAAGCAGGGCGATGAATGGAAATCGACTAACAGTTTCGGTCGAGATGATTTACCCCTTGTCAGTTTGCTCACCAAACAGGCATGGGAATTCATTCTCAACATCGAATCCAACGGTCAGAAGGAGGACAAATAATCGACTATCGAAACGGGTTGCCCTGACAACCCGTTTCACTCCGCCAATGGCGGTTTGTCTTTGCATTGCAGGATTCGCTTACATCAAGTGACTTGATATTACTTCCAGCAACCGCAGGTACAAACTGGCACTGCGAAGTCAGGCGTAACTGATGGAGTCTGCCCACTGTGGCAGACCAATCAGCGATCACTGACTGTAATCACACATTTTCGAGACGGACAGACCTTTCCTGTACTGTTCTCAATCATTTTTTTGAAACTCAATCTAACCATTTCGGGAAAGGTCCGAACCATGAACATCAATATCTTAGAGCATCATACGTCTGAAACCTGTACGTGGTGTGAAAAAACCAAAGAGTGCGTTACCGCTGAATTCAATGACGCTTTTATTGGCAAAGCAGCCATGTGCTGGAGTTGTCTTCAGAAAGCAGTCAAAGTCCGTAGCCGTAAAGAGACCAATCCAGCGATTGGCAGTAACGCGAAAGCTACAAACTCATGAAGCCACCATACGTCTTTTTAATTGCACTGCACACAGGGATGCTGGGCTTTGAATTGTAACGGTTTGGTGATTATTGATTCGATCTGCAGCGTGCAAATCGACGAATTTCCGTTCCCCCTTTTCTTATGGATAAGCACATTTCAATAAAGCCTCTCAGAATAATGGTGTTTCTCAGAATACTGTTGAGGTTAATGAAACGGGTCTGCAAATGGTGGACTCGATGTTTACGTCGTCTTAGAAAATTGGTTTATGTCGAGATGTTGAAACCACCGCGTCGATACATTCGCCCTTCCAGCACTCCTGGAGTGGCTTACGATTTGATTGTCAGTGGAATTACGTTAATCCTTGGTATTGCCTATTTTGTGACATGACGAGCAAGGATGCATGGGAGCCGCCCCTGTAGGCTTCCACACTCCCCTCTTTTGGGGAAGCCAGGCGTACCTGATGGAGTCTGCCCACTGTGGTAGACCAATCAGCAATCACTGGCTGTATTTAAGATTCATTCATTGAATCGACCTTTCTGATCTGGATTCCCCCTCTCGGAACATCCAGACGACCTTTTTGATAAATGCCACGATCTCCTTGCGCACTTTGCAAAATCGTGTCATTGTCGCCCACTGTTCGCATTGTGCAAACAGGAAGCGAATTTTACGGGTTGCCTCTCATTCTGAGAAGTAATCCCCAACTGTTCATTCCACAGAAAGGTTGAACCAATGGCGAAAAAAAGTACCAAGAGAAGCAACAACAACCCGCCAGAAAAAGTCTTCCGCATCGGTTTCGTTAGCGCGTCCGTGTTCGGACACGAAATCGAAACCGACGAAGGCCCGATCACAATTCGTAGCGTCAATGTGCAAAAGCGTTACAAGGATGGAGAGGATGTCAAATACACATCATCCTTCAATCTGGCAGAACTGCCACAGGCAGTCCGCGCTCTCCAACTCACACAGGGTTACGTCGAACGTTGTGAGTCGGAAATTCTTCTGGAATGATGTCATGAAAAATTCGTTGACGGACGGTGATTGAAACTTCGATCACCGTCCCACTTTTTTTCAATCTCCCAACACTTGAAAGGCGTAATGATGAACGTGCCAGATATTGCAAATCAACTGGAGCGAATCGAAACACTTCTCGCCGAACTAATCCAACAAAAGTTTCAGAAGGAATGGTACAGCACCGCGGACCTCGCTGAACTCACAGGACGTGCGGAGTTTACAGTTCGCGAATGGTGCCGACTCGGTCGTATCACAGCAGTAAAGGAAGCCTATGGGCGAAAACGTGAATGGCGCATCAGCCATGAAGAAGTGCAACGCATTCTGAATCACGGTCCGA
This sequence comes from Gimesia algae, assembly GCF_007746795.1. Taxonomy (NCBI): domain Bacteria; kingdom Pseudomonadati; phylum Planctomycetota; class Planctomycetia; order Planctomycetales; family Planctomycetaceae; genus Gimesia; species Gimesia algae. The sequence continues at coordinate 4,066,289 of NZ_CP036343.1, read as the reverse complement.
GGCCACTCTTTTCCGGAAATTGAAAGCTGTGTCATTTAATACGGCTGACCTGGACTTCACAATATTTTTCCTGCAAGGTGAGATTATCTCTTATGGCCTCACTTGAGAACCGCACTGGCTATTTCAACGTCGTGTTTCGATTCGGCGGCAAGAAGTATACACGGTCGCTTTGCACTGATGATGAGCAGGAAGCCAATCGATTACTGGCAAATCTTGAGCAGACAGTTCGAGACGTCAAGAGTGGTCGGATTTCCCTGCCACCTGATGCCGATATTCCGACTTTTTTGCTTTCTGATGGAAAACTCACAACTCCACATGTCAGTAACAGCGATTCCATTTCTGAAATTCAGCTTTCTCTCCGCGATCTTTTCAAATCATTTTTTGCTTCATTGCCAGACGATTCCCTGGAAGAATCTACTGTTTCGTTAATAAAAACGCATCGGAATAACTTACTTCGCATACTGGGGGAGAATGTAGTCATCAAAGAAATTGATTTGAACGCGCTTGATGTCTACAGCAAGAAACGTCAGAAAGATAATGGTCGCCGGAAAGGACGAATTAGCGCGAATACAATTAAAAAGGAACTTGTCACATTGCGACGCATACTTCAATGGGGTAAGAAGCGAGGGAAACTTTCCTCCGAGATCCCTGAAATTCGGGATGTGCAACTTCCAAAATCAACCGAACGCCCCTCTTTTCAAACGTTCGATGAAATAACAGTTCAAATTGAACAGGATAATCTGACTCAGGAACAACAAGACAATCTCTGGGAGTGCCTGTATCTGGGAACAGATGAGATTGATCAATTGATTCAACATGTGCGCGAGAAAGCATCTCACACATTTCTTTATCCGATGGTTATCGCGGCAGCTCATACGGGAGCCCGTCGTAGCGAACTCATGCGATCGCAACTGACCGACATTAAGGATGATGTGATCGTGATTCGTGAAAAAAAACGTCGCCGTGGGCAAGAATCAACTCGCAGGGTTCCGATGTCCACACTACTGAAAGAAACTTTTCATGAATGGAAAAGTGAGCATCCCGGTGGAAAATACACGTTTGCCGTAAAAGATACATCGAATCGAAAACAAACTAAAACAGCCCGAGCTATTACACGTGACGAGGCACACAGCAGCTTTAAGAGAGTGTTGAAAGACAGTAAATGGAGTGTTATTCCAGGATGGCATTGTCTGCGGCATTCCTTCATCAGTAATCTCGCATCCCATTCGATCGACCAAAGACTGATCGATGAATTCGTCGGACACACGACTGAAGAAATGCGCCGTCGTTACCGTCATCTCTTTCCCGAAGTGAAACAAGCAGCTATTTGGTCAGTATTTCACTGAAGGCTCCGCCAATTACGGTTTCCAATGTAATTCCAATCTCATTGAAATTCTGTCCGCGATTTGTCCGCGGTAATTCCGTTCATAAAAAAAGGACTCAGAGCGAGATTGCCCTAAGTCCTTTTATCTCAATGTGCCCAAGAGAGGATTCGAACCTCCACGGGGATTACCCCCACTAGCCCCTCAAGCTAGCGCGTCTGCCAATTCCGCCACTTGGGCTCATTTGTGACTCAAATCAGGTGACCTGTACGGATGACTGAAAATGGTCTCAATGAAGAGGATTTCCCAGTATAACAATCCGGGGAGGGCCATCAAGGGAAGTGGATGGCAATCTGGGGATGAAATGACCGGGATTTCAGGAAAATGCTCCTGCAATGCGTTTAAACTTCCCCTCCCTTAAAATCTGCATTTTTTGTAAACTGTACAGCCCCGAATTCAAGAGCAACGGAGGCCCGGCTGTGGAACTGACCTGGTCTGCTGCTCTGTGACGCGTTTTATTCGAACAAGGATGTCCGATGCTGTTTCAAACCCGAAAGAACGAAAAACTCCCCGTGCACTGTCTGCTGTGGGGATTGCTCTTCCTGTTGGGCTGCTGTTTGAATCTGCCGTCCCTGTCTGCTGACACACGATCCCCGTCTGCAGGTTCGCCTCTGCTGGACGATGCCAACCTGCATGCCGTCCAGTTTCTGGGTAAGAATACCGGCTGGGCCGTGGGTGACCGGGGGGTAATTCGCAAAACGGAGGATGGGGGCCGTACCTGGCAGTTTGTGGCGAGTCCCGTCGCTTGCCCTTTGAAGAGCATCTGTTTTCTGACGAACCAGATTGGCTGGATTGCGGGCGGAGGCACCGCTGAGTACGGGCATCTGAATCAGGGCGTGCTGCTGTTCACAAAAGATGGAGGTCAGACGTGGCAGGAACTGGTACAGCAACGCCTACCCCGACTGCATTACGTGCGTTTTTTCGGGATGAATGAAGGCGTGGTGATTGGCGACAGTTCGGTGCAGCATGCGACGGGCGTTTTTAAAACCACAGATGGCGGACAGACCTGGCAGGATGTGACCGGATACGAATCAGCCGGCTTTCGCAGTGCCGCGTTTTTTGATGTTAATACAGGACTTGTGGCCGGTTCCCAGGGACGAATGACGCTCGTTGGTGGCGGAACCGTTTTGCCTCCACGATTTCCGCCACAGGGATTACGCGGCCTGCAGGATGTCCAGGTTCCCATGACAGGAGCCGGCTGGATGGTCGGCGATGGAGCGCTGTTGAGAAAAACAGAGAACCGGGGGATTGTGTGGGAGATGCCGGAAACGGCGCTGCCCGATCAACTGAAAGATTTTACGGATTTCAAAACGGTCGAAGTGCGCGGCGAACGGATCTGGGTCGCCGGTGATCCGGGTTCGGTGGTCTGGCATTCGGATGATCGTGGCAGAACGTGGCGGCAGCAGTGGACCAATCAGAGTGCGCCGCTGGCTTCGATTGATTTTGTGGATGATCAGCATGGTTATGCTGTGGGTGCGCTGGGAACGATTCTTGCGACAGACGATGGCGGGCGGACTTGGCGTTCGAATCATGCGGATCCCCGTCGTGTGGCGTTCATGTGTGTGCATGCACAACCGCAACAGGTTTCGTTTGATCTGTTGAGTAAATATGCCGGCGATCAAGGGTATCGCAGTCTGGTGGTGTTGCCGATCCGTCGCGATCTAGGTTCGGAGGGACAAAAGAATTCAGATCTGGATTTGCGACTGAATGAAGCAGTAACCAGTGTGGGGGGCGCTGTGGGAAGTATGGATTGGCGTTTTCCGGTACAGATTCCCGAACTGGAACAGAACGCGGATCGCCTGATTGAGGAATGGAATCGACATACAGAAGGGCGGCTGGCATCGGTCACGTTGAGTCGCTTCGTCGCACAACTACGAACGTGGCGACCGGAAGTATTGATTCTGGATCAGCCGGTGGGAAAGGATGCGGCTTCGACTTTGATGAAAGATGCAATGCTGCAGGCCGTGCGATATGCCGCCGATCCGACGCGTTACATTGAGCATCGCGAACAGGCGGGGCTGGGGCCGTGGAAGGTCAAGAAAGTTTATCTGCGACTGCCTGAGGGGAGTTCGGGGAATGTGTCTGTGGAGGCGGACGAATATCTGCCACGACTGGGAACGACGGCTTCAACAGTGTCGGCGACCGGGAAACAGATTCTCGGAAAAGAACTGAGTTCTAATGCCGCCCGCAGTGTCTATCGTCTGGTTGACGTTGATCAGGGTGAGCAGTCTGCGGTGACCGGGGGTAGCCTGTTTGCCGGCATTGGTCTGGCGCCGGGTTCGGATGCCCGCCGGATGCTGAATGAAATCAATGCCGACGATGAAGAACGCAATCGTAAGCTGGCAGAGCGTCAGCGGAATATCAGAGCGATGGCGGCGAAGCTGATTGATGACCCGCTGTTTTCTGCACAGCTGATGTCACATTTGAAAACGATTACCCGGGGGCTCTCCCGTCGACAGGCGGCGTTGCAGTTGGAGCAACTGGCACAACAATATGTGACCAGTTATGATCTGGTGAAAGCAGAGGCTACCTACCAGGAACTTGTGGAACAGTTTCCGCAAGAACCGGAAGCAGTGCGGGGAATGCTGTGGCTGTTCCAGCTCTGGTCAAGTGAAGAAATCGCGTGGCAGCGCAATCGCGGTGTGCCTGTGGAGCGGACGCGATCGACGAGCAACCCCACGCAGGCAGCAAGTCCGGTAAGGAATGCGTTTCAGTTTTCAGAGCAACTGCCTTCTCCGTCGCTGGAGACAGTGAGACAGGTGGGGCAGATTAATACCGGGGCTCCCGAGAACTGGAGTACGCAGACTGCGGAGAACTGGAAGAAGCAGGCGCTGTCTGCCGTCCGCTGGTTCCAGAAGTATGCACCGGCGTTTTTTGAAACACCCGAAGTACAGATTCCGCTGGCATCGTTGTATCGGCTGATTGGTTCGCATGGTAAAGCGGATGATATTTTTCATAACTTTCACAAGCCGGAAGCGAATGAATCGTGGAGGAACATAGCCAAAGCGGAGAACTGGTTGCTGCATCCGGCGGATACGCCGCCACGACCTGTGTATTTGTGTCGCTTTACGAAAACGCGACCTGTCCTGGATGGTCTGTTGTCTGATGAATGCTGGCAAGCCGCTGAGGAATTGACGCTGTCAGAAAAGCCAGTCGCCGGGATGGAGAATCAAGCGGGGGCCGGCGTCGATCCATTGGACCGGGCTTTTGTGCTGTTGTCCTACGACAATGAAAACCTTTACATCGCGGCCAGTATTCCGATCAAGGCGGGTCTGGATTATCCGGCGGCGCCGGATACCGGGCGCAGGTATGATGCCGATCTGAAGCTGCAGGATCGACTGTCTCTGGCGTTTGATATCGACCGGGATTACACCACGTTTTACCAGATGGAAATCGATCATCGGGGCTGGACCAGTGACCGCTGCTGGATTGACCGAAGCTGGAATCCGCGATGGTATGTGGCCCGGGAAAAGGATCAGCAGAGCTGGCGGACGGAGATTGCGATTCCCCTGTCTGAGCTGGCACCTTCGACTCGTTTGAAACGCAGTACGTGGGGGCTTTCGGTCGTGCGGATTCTGCCTGCGATGGGACTGGAGGGCTGGAATCATCCACTGACGGTCGAACCACGGCCCGATACGTTTGGTCTGATCCGTTTTGAGTAGACGACTGGCAAACCACAATCGATGATGATTTCGTTTTTGGCGACTGGTCAATGTTTCGCTGACAAAGTGAATGACCTATCATGTCTCAAAGATGATTTTCAGCAGAGACGTGTGCTCTGCAAGACTTTCCTTGAGCAGACTGTGGTTGAAAATGGGATTTATCGTTGGTATGGACGAAGCTGGCTACGGTCCCAATCTGGGTCCACTGGTCATCACTGCCAGCTTATGGAAAGTACCCGGTGATCCGCGTCAGTTTGATTTCTGGCCGGCGCTCGAATCGGTCGTTTCGCAAAAGAAGCCGCGGAAGAATTCCAAACATCTGCATGTAGCCGATTCCAAACAGGTACACTCCGCGAGCGCGGGGCTGGAGCCATTGGAACGTTCGACGCTGCCGTTTCTACAGTTGCGCAGTCAGACGGAACGACTGGATTCACTGGGAGAATTATGGCGGGTGTTGATTGCGGGGCCCGATCATCTGGAGGAAATCCAAGGGGAACCCTGGAGTGGAGAGCGCCGCTTTGAACTGCCTTCAGTCGTCGACGCGGAAGCGGTTGAGGAGTCTCGAAAAAGTCTGCAGCAGGCGCTGGAGTCTGCCAGCATTGAACTGCGGGGGATCTGCTCGGAAATTGTGTTGCCCGCACGATTCAATGCTTTGTGCCGGGAGTATGGCAGTAAAGGGGTGTTGCTGACGCGGCTGTGTATGAATCTGCTGACGCGGGTCTGGGACCGTGAGACATCTGAGCCGACGTTGATCATTGGTGATAAACATGGCGGGCGGAATCGTTATGATGAATTTCTGGACGAGATTCTGGACGGGGAAATGATCTTTCGCGTGGAAGAATCAACGCAGAAGAGCGTGTATAAGATTGGCAATACGGAAGTTCGTTTTCAGACGAGAGCGGAGGAACATTTTCCGGTGGCCGTGTCTTCGATGGTCTGTAAATACACACGGGAAGTGATGATGGAGCAGTTCAATCAATACTGGTGTCAGCACGTGGACAATCTGAAGCCGACGAAGGGGTATCCCGTCGATGCGCGTCGCTTCAAAAGTGAGATTGCAGTGGCACAGGAGCAGCTGGAAATTTCAGACCAGATTCTGTGGCGCGGACAGTAAAACGAAGCGAGCTTACTCTTCAGCCAGAGTCTGTGCCTGGGGTAGAAAATAGCTGCTGAGAATGCCTGCAACAAAGACCGTTGTGGCGCCGATTAAAGTGTACCAGGGCCAGGCGATTTCCTGTTTCATGGCGAAGGCCACGTAGAGTACGACCGTGAGTCCGAAAACGAAGCCGAGCAGGGCGGATGCCTGTGATGCCTGCCTGCTGAAGGTCGCCAGGAAGAAGATGCCCAGGATCAGTCCGGTGGAAATTCCGGCAATCGCCAGGACGCTGCCGACCACACTGCTGGAAATAGACTGACTGGCAATGCCCACCGCGATTTGCGCACAGCCAAACAAGACTGTGAAAACACGGCTGAGTCTGACCAGTTCGGACTGCTGTTTGTGGGTTGAGGTCAGGGGCAGATAAAAATCATTGACGAGGGCGCTGGTGGTGGAACTGAGTGAACTGGAGAGCGTCGACATGGCAGCAGCGAAGACCGAGGCCAGGGTCAGCCCTTTGACTCCCACAGGCAGGTGGTCGATAATGAAAGACGCGAAGACTTCGTCCGGTTTCTCGAAAGGAGTTGCGGGAGGGAAGGATGCGTAGAACGCGGCGAGTGCAACGCCCAGCAGCAGAAACAATGCGAATTGTGCAAAGACGAGAAAGCCGCTGAAACCCAGTGCTCTGGCGGCGTCTTTCTGGTTTTTCGCACCGAGGTACCGTTGAATCATAAGCTGGTCGGCTCCGTGCGTTGCCATGGAGAGGAACATGCCTCCCACCAGGCCGGCCCAGAAGGTGTAACTCTTCGCGAGGTTCCAATCGAAATCAAACATGATGAATTTGTGGTTGGTGGCAGCGTACTGCTGATAACTGTTCCAGCCCTCTGGCAGTGAGTTAATAATGACTGCGAAGGCAAAGACAGCGCCAGCAATATAGATGACGAACTGCAGGCAGTCATTCCAGACAACGGATTTCATTCCACCCAGGCAGGTGTAGACAATGGTGCCAATTCCAATGACCACCACACACAGGGGGAGTGGGATACCGACCACTTTTTCCAGCACGAGCGCGGTCAGGTAGAGCCTGAGTCCGTCGGCGAGTGTCCGCATGACAATAAAAGTCAGGGAAGAGACCCGCTCTGTTGTGCCCCCAAATCGCTTTTTGAAAACTTCATAAGCGGAATAGATTTCACCTCGAAAGTACAAGGGGAGTAGAAACATGATGACGAGGAAGCGGCCCACAATATAGCCGAGCGGGAGTTGCAGAAACTGCAGATTACCACCTGGTTCAAAAGCGATTCCCGGCACACTGAGAAAGGTGACGGTACTGGTTTCGGTGGCGACGATCGAACCCAGGATGGCCCACCAGGGGAGCGTTTTTCCACCGAGCAGGTAATCGGACAGGTTTTTCTGACGACCACCAATCCAGGAACCGAACAGGACCACGCCCAGCAGGTACAGGACCAGGATGATCATATCTGAGGTTCCGATGGCGATATTCACTGCGACGACACCTGATGTTCTGGATGGTCTGTGGAGTTATGGAGCCGGGACGAATTGTGGCAACCGATACGAACCTGATCAGAAGCGAGTGCCCCTGATTCAGAATCATGAGTTCTATCCTTTCAGGATTCGGGAACCTGGTTATCATAGTAGCTGGCCGATTTCGTTTTTGACAGCCCGAGATGATTTCAATGTATTGAACGCATCTGGATTATTACAGTTTTATCCAAGCGGATTCCGACGATTATCATGTTAGAGCATTTGACGACAGAGCAGCGTAATCCTGCATCAGATCAGATTGATTCAATGAACAGTCTGGAAATTGTACAGCTGATGAATTCGGAAGATGCGAAGATCGCGACAGCTGTGGAGAAGGAAGCAACGACGATTGCTGCTGCCATCGATCTGATTACTGCAGCGTTTCTGCAGGGAGGTCGTCTGATTTACATGGGAGCGGGGACCTCGGGGCGACTGGGAGTGCTGGATGCCAGCGAGTGTCCTCCCACATTTAACAGCCCGCCTGAACTGGTGGTCGGCTTGATTGCCGGGGGAGAAGCAGCGCTGACGAATGCGATTGAAGGGGCAGAGGATCTGGGTGAATCAGCCATCGCGGATCTGCAGGGATTGAATTTCGGTAAAATTGATGTGCTGGTCGGAATTGCGACCAGTGGACGTACGCCGTATGTCATCTCTGGGTTGAACTACGCGCGAGAGCAGGGTGCGCAGACGATTGCTTTGACGTGCAATCAGAAGAATCTGCTGTCTGAAGTGGCGGCGTTGACCATCTGCCCGGTGGTGGGCCCCGAAGTGGTGACCGGTTCCACCCGTTTGAAAGCGGGGACAGCGACCAAGATGGTATTGAATATGTTGACGACCGGGGCGATGGTTCGCGTGGGGAAAACGTATGGCAATCTGATGGTGGATTTGCGGGCGACGAATCAGAAACTGGTCGATCGTTCGATTCGGATTCTGATGGCGTTTACCGATCTATCCCGTGAAGAAGCTGCTGCAGTGCTTCGTAAATGTGATGGAAAATTGAAAACGGCCATCGTACATGTCAAACGGAATGTTACTCCCGAGGCGGCGGGTGAACTGTTAAGCCAGGCCGAGGAACATCTGCGACGGGTTCTGGAAGAGCGAACGTGATATGAATCTGCAGTCAAAACAACTGGTGCTGGGGATCGACGGAGGGGGCTCTACCACCCGCGCTGCGCTGGCGGTGGTTGCGGAAACGTTTGAGTTTCATGTTGCGGGTCGTGGAACTGCGGGGGCTTCGAACTTCAATTCCAGTGTCTGGGAAGTTGCGACGGAACAGGTTCAACTGGCGATCCAACGAGCGTTTGAGTCAGCGGGAACAGAACCGCATCGGGTTGCTGCGGTCTGTCTGGGGATGTCGGGAGCGGGGCGAACTGCAGAGCAACAGGCCTGGATGCGTTGGGCTAAGGAGAGTGGTGTTGCAGAACAGGCAAGCGTTGTGACGGATGCGGAAACCGTGCTCGCAGCCGGGACGCCGGAAGGAAGGGGAGTCGCGCTGATTGCGGGAACGGGTTCACTGGCGTTTGGGACAAACGCAGCAGGTCAGGTCGCCCGCGCGGGAGGCTGGGGGTATCTGCTGGGTGATGAAGGCAGCGGGTATCAGATCACGCTGGCGGCGCTAAGGGGGATTGCTCGCGCCGTCGATGGGCGTGGACCGGACACGCGTCTTCAACCTGCTTTTCTAGAAGCTCTGGATCTGAATGATCCGCGGGCATTGATTGGGTGGCTGTACCATACGGAACGGGAAAGAAGTGAAATTGCGGGTTTGTCTCATCTGGTGTTTGAGGCAGCGGAACAAGGTGATGCGCTGGCCCGTACAATTCTACAGCAGGCGATTTTCGAACTGAGGGACCTGGTCCAGTCTGTCGTTTCCCAGTTGTCTTTTTCCAGCAGCGACTATGCACTGGCGTTGACGGGGGGCGTCCTGCTGCATCAGCGGGACTTTCGCGTTTCGCTGCTGGAGCGTTTACGGGAGCAGGAGTTGCAGCCGACGACGATTGAGTGTGTGGATGATGCGAGTCTGGGAGCGGTTCGGCTGGCGATCAAGGGTTTGCAGGCCGAGTGAGTCAGAGACATTTAGTCTTCGGGAAATTCCGAAGGGAGTTGCTGGTGTTTGATCGAGTAGGGGCTGCACTGCTGTTTCCAGCCGCCATCGACGGTGATGGATGTTCCGGTGAGGTAGCTGGCATCATCACTGGCCAGCATGGCGATGACGCGTGCGATTTCTTCCGGTTGTGCCCAGCGACGGAGTGGAATCATGTCTTGTGTGCTTTGTCGAACTGGATCTGTGCCTGACTCCTGTTTTTGAGTGGTGTCATATTTTCCCATAGCCGTGTCGATGGCACCGGGATTGACGCAGAGGACTCGAATTCCGGATGGTCCATACAAGGTTGCCAATTCATAAGTGAGTGAGTCCAGACCGCCTTTGGCGGCGACATAGCCAGGGCTGATGCCGGCTGCCATCTGTGACTGGATGCTGGAAACATTGATGATCACGCCACGCCGCCGAGCTTCCATATGTTCAGCGCACCAGCGGGAGAGAAACGCGGGTGCCGTCAGACAGACACGCAGGGTTTTTTCCCAGCTGGCGAGTTCGATTTTTCGCATGCTGGTAATTTCGCGCCAGGCAGCATTATTGACGAGTACATCAATGCGTCCCCAGTTTGAGATACATTGATCGACGGCGGATTGTGCATACTTCAGATCGGAAAGATCGCCGAGACAGGTCAGGAACTGGCCTCCGGCCTGTTCAATACGGCTGGTGACAGGCTGCAGGTCGTCTCCGGGGAGCGCCAACAGTACGCAGTCATATCCCTGTTCGGCAAAGCGAACCGCTGTTTCGCCGCCGATACCTCCTGCGGCGCCGGTGATCATGGCTACGGGGCGTTGATTCATAAATTGATCCTTCCATGCTGTTTCAGTGTTACATGTCGCGCGGACTGATTAATGGCGTTCTGTTTCCAGAATGACTGCCAGCCATTCGTTTTGTTCGACGTAAGGTAATGTGCGGAGCCCGAGGATCACGCCGGTCTGTTTTGCTGAAACAGTCGTAACCTGATCGCCGGTGACGGAGGTGATGGTTCCCAGTGGGTCGCCGGCCTGTACCAGATCCATCAGGTTTACGGCAGGCTCAAAGAAGCCTGTTTCTGGAGCATTGTTTTGCAGCTGCAGATGTCCGCTCTCGCTGCGGTCGTCTTCAATGTGATGCAGAACCGGTTTTCGTTCGATTGAATACTCCAGCATCTGCAGTTCCGTCATCACGGAGAGACAGCCTGACGTGTAGCCTGTGACGGCTGCCTGATTACAGCCACTACCGCCACCCCATTCTGCATAGATGGCGGGGACACCCAGGTCGCGGGCTGCGGAAAGCGAGCGACCATCCAGATTGGCTGAGGTTCCCCAGGCCACAGGAAGGTTCAGTGCCAGCGCCATCCTGCGCTGTGTATCGCGGATCGCGGGATCGGAGTGAAGCGTGTAACCGGAGAAGGGGGCCAGGTTGGAAATCACGCCCCCCGTATGCAGATCAATCAGGTAGTCGGCCGACTGAATGAGTTGCGTCGCCTGGCTGGCGATCTGTTCGGTAATGGTGCCTTCCGGCGATCCGGGAAACGTGCGGGCCAGGTCCAGGTTGTCCGGTCCTGTTCGGCTGGTCCGTTCGTAAGCGGGTTCATTGACTACAGGGACGAGGGTGACTTTGCCGGTCAATCTGGTGTTATCGATGCTTGTGATCAATTTGCGAACCGCAGCCATCGGCTCATATTCATCACCGTGAATACCACCCAGGATCAGCAGATGAGGACCGGGCTGATTGCCTTCGATTATAACTGTTTGAAACAGGCTCTGCTCTGACATGGAACGATTCCTGGGAGGATGTATGCAACTATGAGATCAGCTGGGGCGATCGATTTTCCAGTCGATTTTGGCAGAGTTGCGTAATGACTGAATCGTTTTCTCCCAGAGGGCGCGTGAGAGGCTGCGATAGATTTCACCGCGGACATCTTCCAGACTGAACTGTCCGGGATGTTTCTTATTGAGTCGGGCGATGTGAATGCCGAACGGAGTTTGAAAGGGTTTGCTGATGGAGCCTTCCTGGAGTGGAAAGATATTTTGAGTTAAGATCAAAGGCATTTTGCCCCGGTAGGCGGACATGACCAGTTTACCCCCCTCCTGTTTGCTGGGGGCTGTTGAGTATTGTGCCGCTGCTTCTGTAAATGTGAGTTTTCCCTCGAGGATCTGTTTACGAATGTCTGTAAGCTGTGCTTTGGTTTTGTCGACGGATTCCTGATTCGACGGATCTTCCGGTTTTAATAAGATATGGCTGGCTTCGATCCGGGTGCCATCTAATTCTTCTTGATGCTCTTTGAAGTAGTGCTGGATTTTTTCCGGTGTGATCTGACTGCTGGCATAGATGTTCCATGCGAGTGGCAGTTCGATGGCAGCACGCAGTTTTTCCGGCGTGAAGTTCATTTTAGACAGGACCTGATCCGGATCATTGCCTGTTTTCTGCATGAGTGCTCGGACGCGGGACACACTCTGATCGAGGATTTCAGCGGGGACTGTGATTTTCTTATCTGCCAGAAAGTCCTGGATCAGCCGCTGGTTGATCAGGCTTTCCAGAATTTTTGCAGGGGTTGGTTTCAGATCGCCGGCCATTCTACGGGTGAGCGTCGCGAAATCCAGATCCGCCTGAGTGACTGGATGACCGTTTACCGTGACCAGAATTTTTGTTGTGTCTTTTGCTGCGGGAGCCTGTTCGGCGGCTGAAAGTGAGCCGGGTGCAGGGGAGTAGGTCAGGAGAGCCAGCGAGCTGACGATAAGAACGGAGCGGAGAGAGATAAACATTCCAGATTGCTTCCTGCGAAAAATCAATTCGAAATCAAAACCGGCTATGCTGGGCATGATGGCCGATTGTAGTGTGTTGGAGCTGACTTGTCAGTCTGAATTTGGTTTGCAAAATAATGAAATTCAAAGTTGGACTCAATCAGAAAACACCCTAGAATCTTGCCTGTCAGCGACGTGTGTTCGGCCTGGTATATGGAAATATCCAGCGTACACGGGTTTCTGGAGCATCTCCGTTTTCATTTCTAACAGAGGGAACCCGTCTATGTGGTCGATTATTTTCGCAGAGGAAAAGCCTGTAACGGCAGAAGATCCACTGCATGCAGTGAGTGGAGTCTGGGATACAGTGAAAGAATATCTGGCAAGGGAAGGAACCCATTTAAGCATTAATATTGTAATGGCCCTGCTGATATTTCTGGTGGGTAAGTGGATTACCAACATTCTCAGTCGATTCTGTAACCGATTGATGAAACAGGCGAAGGTCGATGACACGCTGGCTCGTTTTCTGTCAAACATCATCTATTCTATCTTGATGGTGATGGTGATTCTGGCTGCGATTTCAAAACTGGGAATCAATACGAACTCCCTGGCTGCGGTATTGGCGGCAGCTGGTTTTGCGATTGGGATGGCGTTCCAGGGGACACTGGGAAATTTTGCTTCGGGAGTGATGCTGATTTTATTCAAACCATTTCGCGTGGGTGATTATATTGAAGCAGGTGGCACGGCGGGGATAGTTGAAGAAATCCAGATCTTCTCCACCCATCTGCGGACCGGCGACAATATTGCGATTGTGGTTCCGAATGGCCAGATTTCCGGAGGAACGATCAGGAATTTTTCCAAAAAGCCGACCAGAAGAATCGATCTGGTGATTGGTTGTGGATATGACGATGATCTGAGGGCCGTCAAGTCGTTTCTGGAAGAAGTCGTGCAGGGAGATGAGCGGGTACTTTCTGACCCTGCACCCGTTGTCGCCGTAAATGAACTGGGTGACAGCAGTGTGAACTTTGTTGTGCGTCCCTGGGTGAACAATGCAGATTTCTGGACGACACGCTGGGACCTGATAGAGCGGATCAAACTGGGCTTTGATGAGCGAGGTTTCAACATTCCCTATCCAACCCGCGATTTACATGTTTATAACGAGTCTCTGGTCTCTGGCGACTGATAGAAGTTTTAGTTTCCGTTCCATCCAAATCATAAAGTCTTGCGACAGAATTCTGTTGTGAGACTTTTTCCTTCACATCAAAACTACCCGCAGAACTACTCCAGGCGGAGCTGTCTAGCCAGAAGATTGCATTTTTCGAAATCCGGTCCCACTTACGTCCGACTGAACTCGTATGAAAGAAAACCTGATTTTCGGTTGATCCTTTCCCTCAAATCCGTTTTTTAGTCTATGTATTCGCAAGGTATTCGCAAGCAGGATACCTGTTTGAATTGACACTATTCGGAATAATCGGAAGGGTATGAAATTAAATCGATCTGCTTGTCCAATATGCAGGGAGTTACCTCCACACATTCACTTCAACTGTAGTTTATACTTTCTATAGAAGTCATCGGGAACTACGGAGGTCCCGGCTGATTTTAATCTATATTTATAGTCTTTATCACCAATGTCAGCTAAATAAGTAACCCGGTTGATCAAACCTGGTAGATGCCAACTCAAGCAGGCCCGAGTTGACTTCTGTTTGGTCAATCGGGTCTTTTTACGTACTGATCTGAATGAATTGATAGATCCGGTTTCATATCTGAAACCGAGGCGGCAAAATCACTAACATGAAAAAATGAATACCATTATTTTGCGGGGCGTTTGTAATTATGTGAAGATTCCGTATTATATTAAGTCACAGCGACAGGACGTTTCACTTTTCTGCAGCTTTCACTCGCCAAGTTGCGCCAGTCTGATGAGGGCCTGTTCTCGCTTTTTAATGATGTTCAAGTGATTTGTTGAATTTATCTGGCAACCTGTCGTTGTTAACTTCATTTCTTTCTATATACGTAGAGTGACTATGCAATCCCCACACCGACCGAGCTTACTACGAAAAATGAACGTTCGTAAGGTTTTGGAAGTTATCCAGAGCCAGGGAACATTAACACGTGCTGATGTCATGCGTTGCTCAGGAATCAGTGCCCCTACAGTATCGAAAGCCGTCAGTGCTCTATTGGAAGCCGGGCTGCTCGAAGAACGGGAGACGGCTGAGTTTTCTGTAGGGCGACCGGGCAAATTGTTACAACTCCCCCGTTTCAGTGCACAGGTGATTGGGGTTGTTCTGGAATGGGATTATTGTTCGATTGTGGCATCCGGTCTGGACGGTCATTTGCATGAAGACAAACTGGATCGCTTTAAAACACCACAGAGCTATTCAGAGCTGATTGAAATTATTTCGGGTAAGATTCTGAATCTGGTTGAAAAGGAAGAGATTCCTGCGCTGGGTGTCGGGATTACCGTGCCTGGTCTGGTTAACAGTAACGATGGTCGTATTTTCCTGGCTTCGAACCTGCATATTGTTGATGGACAGGCTCCTGCGATCGACATCGCCAGCCGTACCGATCTGGAATGTGTGCTCGTACAGAAATCGACTTCGTTATGTCTGTCAGAGAAGACCTATGGAGCAGGTCAGTCTGTGGAAGATTTTATTAACCTGGATGTCACATCGGGATTTGGGATGGGTGTCTTCACGGGGGGGCAGTTGCTGGATGGCCAACATGGTCTGGCTGGTGAAATTGCACATATCACAGTTGAACCCGAAGGGGGACGCATGTGTGGTTGTGGAAATCTGGGATGCCTGGAAACCGTTGCCACCGATTTAGCATTGACCCATTACGTTTCGAAGCGACTTGGTAAGGACCTCGAATTCGAAGCGATTGCAGAGCTGGTCAAGCAGGGCGAACTAGATATTACTCCCGAGCTGGATCACACGATTGAGTTCCTGGCTATTGGTGTTGCTGCGGCAATCAATATTTTCAATCCGGCGAACATCTTTATTACTGCACGATTGTTCGATCTGCGTGATGACGTATTCGATAAGATGTGTGAGATTGCAAAGAGTCGCGCTTTACAGCCTTCCTCCAGTTCCTGTGAAATTGAACGTTCCAAAGGGAATAAATATCTGGGGGCTGTCGCCGGTATTATCAACCACCTGGCAAATTCATTAGGACCACGTTTGACTTAGCCCGCAGCAGGCTGATACAGGTCTCCACAGTGTAGGGAAATCACCAGAAGATGCCATCTGCTGCCGATCAGATTACCCGCGAATATATATTAGAATCAATCCATTTACTGGAGCAGTCTGTTCATAAAATCGAGCACTGTCTGAACCAGCTTGATTCCGATCAAATCTGGTGGCGACCCGAACCGGAGCTTAACAGCATTGGGAATCTGATTCTGCATATTTGCGGCAACTTGAATCAGTGGGCCGTCAAAGGAATTCCTGACCTGAAGGATGAGCGACAACGTGACCTGGAATTCCGCGCAGATGTCAGACTCTCCTTAAATGAGTTAACTGGATTGATGAATCAGACCGTTGCGCAGGCAGGCGCCGTCATTCAGTCGCTTTCGCCAGAGAAGTTACTGGAAACACGTCAGATCCAGGGGTTCACGGTGACAGTTCTGGGAGCCATTTCTCATACGGTTTCCCATTTTGTTGGCCACACACATCAAATGATCTATCTGACACGCCTGCAACTGGGGAAAGCATATCAGTTTGACTGGTCCCCGCATTCGCAGCAGAAACGTGTGCCGATTTAGTCGGGCTCAGACTCTTCGACTGCGATGATTAACTCTGAATCACTCTGTCGAGAATCTCATCTTCAAAGGGACGATGTTTATTTTTTAGAGACCGGACCTGCGTTACAATATCTGTTGAGAGTCACTGTTTCTTTCTGATGAGGTCCGAAAAGGCGATAATGATATGTCCCGTAAAGGAAAAAAGTCTTCCAGCAAGGCTGAAAAACGGGTTTCCAGAAAAACAAGGGAAGCTGTGCCGCCAGCGGCTGGTCTTGCTGTGCAAATGGATCAGCAATCTTCCCTGTTTCCACGTGTGAGTCTTCTACCCATAGAGCTATTCTTTTTATCGCTCTTGCTGATCTGGACGTTTCTGGTTGCCTGCTTTCCGTTACGGAATATGGATATCTGGTGGCATCTGCGGACAGGGCAATTGATTCTGGAACGCGGTACTGTTCCGTATTTCGACTGGTTTACTTTCATCGATTATGATCGTCCCTGGATTGATCTGCACTGGGGTTTTCAAATCCTGGTGACCTGGCTTTATCGCTGGGGGGGAGTAGATTTACTGATCTTAGCCAAGTCGTTCTGCCTGGCTCTGACAATTGGTGTGGCCTGGTATGCTTCGGGCAGATCATTGTCTGCCTGCTGGAAAGCGCTGTGCTGGGTCTTACCAGTAATTTGTCTTTCCGGTCGCTCTGTTGTTCGTCCTGAAATGTTATCACTGCTGTATCTTGCTGTCTGGATGTATGTCATCAGTCGTCTGCCCTCGCATCCCAGACTGATTTATCTGATTCCCCTGATCACATTCCTGTGGGTCAACAGTCATGCATTATTTGTGCTGGGGCTGGTGGTCAGTGGATTGTTTGTGCTCGATTATCTGATTCGACACTGGGCACAGGGGCGATTTGGCATCGAAGCGCCCAGTGATTCGCTGTCTGTTATCACTTTGGTCAGAGCAGGCGTATTGACGGTGATTGCCTGTTTTCTAAACCCTTATTTTGAGCAGGGTGTATTGTTCCCGCTGACGCTGTATGAAAAGTTTTCTGTCGATCAGGCTTTTTATTCCGTGAGAGTCGGTGAATTTCAACGGCCGCTCGATTTCATCAGACAGCATGGCCTGGGAAACCTGTTTCTACTCTCGCAGGTTCTGCTGGCGATACTGACTTTTTGCAGTTTTATTCCTCTGTTGATCTCCAGACGTGTGAACCCGTTTCGGATTCTGTTGTTCATGGCCTTTACACATCTGGCATTGAAGGCTTCGCGAAATACAGCGATCTTTGCTCTGATTTCGGGAATGATCTTAAGTGATAATTTATCGGACTGGGTACGGATGGCTGTGTCAAGGAGAGTACAGGCTAAGGGAGTACCAGCTGCCGGGAGTTCACTCCGATATTTTGAGGAATCGTTACTTCAAAACGGGAGCAGCGCACTCATATTCCTGTTTCTAATGATCAGTGTATTTAGCGGTTACTGGCATCAGTGGGGGGGAGAAGAGAAAGTTCTGGGGCTGGGGGAGCAGGAAGCATGGTATGCACACGCGGCTTCAGAATTCGCGGGACAGCCGGGGATGCCCGATCGTGCATTTGTTTCGAATAATGGGCAGGCAGCCGTTTATATATTTCATAACGGGCCTGAGCGAAAAGTATTTTTCGATGGTCGGCTGGAAGTCAATTCCAAAGAGACTTTTCAGTTGTACGAACAGTTTCAACAGCAGATGTCGTATAACATGTCTGGTTGGGCTTATCTACTGGAAGACGAAAACGGGCAACTTCCCGCGATCATTCTGGACAGTCGATTTTCGCGAAACGAAATCAACGGTCTGTTAAATAATCCGCAATGGCAACTGGTATTTGCTGATCCGGTAGCCGCCGTATTTCTCGATCAAAAGACAGCAGATCGACTGGAGCTGCCACTGGCAGACCCCACTCCACTACTGTATCCGCCAGGAATGAAAGTTCTCAAAAGTGAATGAACGATGGCAGATCGGTAGCTCCTGAATTGACTCAAATTAAGCTGTCAAAATGAATTGGCGCTTGCAAAACGAAGCGGTTCACAGGACATTAGCTTGTACCCGGTCCAGGGGCTGGAAGAATTATTTTATGTCAAACGACCTGCATGATTCCGTATACAGGTCTCCATTCTATATTTGAAGCAGGGGAAACAACATGAGATTTTCAATGGTCATAACAAAGCTGGTCTATACCATTACGCTGGGGCTATTCTTAATAACAGCCAGTCTGTTGCAGGCTCAGGAAGCACAGCAGCAGGCTCACAAAGCACCTTTGTCAAAACTGGAGCTGGAATCGGGAGATTCCATTGTATTTCTGGGTGACAGCATTACTCACCAGTGTCTGTATACGCAATACGTGGAAGACTTCTTTTACACACGTTATCCCAAAATGCGATTGAAATTCCATAATGCGGGTGTTGGAGGAGCCAAGGCCTGGGATGCTCTGGTGCGTTTTGATCGGGATGTGGCTGCTTATAAACCCAAGTATGTCACCATTCTGCTGGGGATGAATGATGGGCAGTATCAGCCATTCAATGAAGAAATCTTTCAGACCTATTACAGTGACATGAAAGAGCTGATTACTAAAATTGAAGCGATCAATGCCAAGCCCATCTTGATGACCCCTACGATGTTCGATGCTCGGGCGGCAAGAATGGGTAAGCGGAAACGGGATCCCAGTGCTGTGGAGTTGTATAACTCGGTACTGGCCTATTATGGAACCTGGTTGCGGGAAGTGGCAGCGGAATCCGGTTTTGGATTTGTCGACATGTATGGCCCCTTGAATAACATCACTATAGCGGCACGGCAGAAAGATCCCGACTTTACCATTATCCGTGATGCCGTTCATCCTGATGCTCCGGGTCAGGTCGTGATGGCTTTTGCATTGCTCTCTGACATGAATGTGAAACGTCAGGTATCCCGTATTACGATCAGTGAAAAAGCCAATGGAGAGCCGGTCGCCACTGCAAGAGGCGGAAAACTGACTGACCTGGCTTATGATGACGATGGTGTTTCTTTTACCTGGCTGGCGGACAGTCTGCCCTGGGTCGTGCCGGAAGAAGCACAGCTGGGAGCGGAACTGACGAAGCTGGGACATCGCATGAGCCAGGAAGCTCTGTCGATTCACGGATTGCCTGCTGGTCGCTATGAACTGACGATTGACGGTGAAGTAGCTGGTCAGTATTCCAATACCACTTTAGCACAGCATATTGAGTTACAGGGCAATTCAAAAACACCTCAATATCAGCAGGCAATGAAAGTGGCGCTGCTGAATAAAGAACGCAATAACGGTCCAGTAAAAAATAAACGTAACAGCTGGCGTACATTCCAGCAGTTTGCACGCCTGAAACGCGAACTGGATGCACAGGAAGGTGAGAAGAACACCCAGAAGCTGGAGGGACTGAAGAAGCAACTGACTACTCAGGAAAAAACGATTCAGGAGAGTGAAGCTGCTGCTCTGGCTTTGGAAGATAAGATTTACGAAGTGAATCAGCCTGTGGCGCGGAAATATGTCTTAAAGAAAGTAGCCGCCGGTAAGAAGCAGAAATGAAACTGCAGCAAACTGGAATAGAAAATTGAAAACAGGCAGCCGGAGAAGTCTTCTTCGGCTGCCTGTTTTCATTGAACTTATTATTGATTCCGGCGTCTGTTTAAAGCAGAAACACAATCGTTAACAGGAGCGACAGGGGAAGTAATACAATACAGCTGTAAACCATGTAGCCAAAGAAACTGGGCATGCGGATGTTATTCTTTTCGGCGATGGCTTTGACCATGAAGTTAGGACCGTTTCCGATATATGTCATCGCACCCATGAAGACAGACCCCAGACTGATGGCGATGAGTACAAGCTCATTCACTCCCGCAATCTCAGATCCAGGTGTAGGAGCAGCTTTGGCCGTTTCAAAGAAGACCACATAGGTAGGGGCATTGTCTAAGAAGCTGGAGAGTGTGCCTGTGGCCCAGTAAAATTTCCAGGGGGCATCAATTCCCAGAGAGCCTCCATAAACGTTCAGGATTTGAACGGGTGCCTGCATGCAGATAAAGATCCCGACAAATAACGCTGCGACTTCCAGAATGGCTTCATAATTGAAGGAATTCTGTACCCGGATACTTTTAGATGTGGTGAGTAAGGAGATACCTGCGAGACCAAACATGCAGACTTCCCTTAGAAAGTGGGGAGCATGCCAGCCATCTGTGTAAGGAACCGGTTTGGATGGATCAAGCAAGGCGACACAGAAGATCACCATCAGTAACCAGAGAAAGTTAAGCCCGCCTCGGAGTGCGAAAGGCTCGATGGTTTCCGGCGGTGCTTCGACCTTTTCCCGGTTTTCCTTCTTATAGCGAATGCTGTCGTAGACGAAATAAATCGCCAGCAGGCAGAGATTCATTGCCAGCCACATCGGCCACAGATTGAGTGTCCATGTGAACGGAACACCTCTCAGGAACCCCAGAAAGAGGGGAGGGTCTCCAATTGGTAACAGACATCCGCCGGTATTACAGACGACAAAGATGAAAAATATGATGGTATGAGCCACATAATCGCGTTTTGCGTTTGCTTTCAGCAGTGGACGAATCAGTAACATGGCTGCGCCGGTGGTTCCAATGAAACTGGAAATTGCAGCACCGATGGCGAGGATGGCGGTATTCAACCTTGGGCGGCCGACCAGATTTCCATTGAAGGCAATACCACCGCTGATCACATACAGGCTGAAGAGCAGGGCAATAAACGGAATGTATTCCACCAGTAATGCGTTTTTAAGAACAACAATCGCAGCTGGGAACCCGGGAGCAGACATCTCGTGAGTTCCGTGATCAATTACACCATGGCCATAGACGAATGTGTAATAGAGCAGCGTGACCAGCCCGAGACTGACAGCGACCAGCAGTCGGTTTTTGTTATGCTCCCACCATTCTTCCGTTTTGTGAATCAAGGGAAGAAAAGCGATACACAGCAATAGCAAGGCAAACGGAATGACACTGTAGAAGGCAGGTGGCTCAGCGTGAGCATGCTGATCTGAGTGCGGCTGTTCTGTTGTGGATACTAAGTGTGTTGCATCCAGTTGCGTAGACGTATCAGCGATTAAGTTCATCTCAATCGCCCTCCGTAGTTTGGGGATTAATGTAAGTGGGTTAAATCTGGAAAATCCATTTTCGTTGTGAACTGGAAAACAAGAACTCTGCTTGTTTACTGGCGGAATGTAAAAACTGTGGATTATGGCATGATCCGCAATTGGGTACAATATCCAGATCAGCCTCAATCCAAATTGAATTTACGAATTTGCTAACTGATTCTGATGCTCACCCGCTGGTATTGAACAGGGTTTCATTTCTGCAAGATATTGCTTGATTAGTTCAGCAGTCTGAGCGCTTTCCAGCAAATTCAGCGAAATTAAAGTTTTCCCGAGTACAATCGGTGGTTCGACCTGTAAGGCCAGCAGATAGGCCGTCTGTTCCTGTGTCAGGAAATTCTGCTGAATCGCGATTTCTCCAAATCGCATACCCTTGAGCTGCTGCAGTTCCAGGATTTTGGAAACACCATCCTCGGAGATCATTTTTTCTGCGATGGCGAGTTCACCGATTCGAGTCTGGGTTTGCTGCTGTGGACATTTGAGTAATGCTTTGGATATGGTGGGTATATCAAAAACTGCTTTTGTCACCAACCAGCGACTGAAGCGGCAACGTTTGATTAACTTGTGCAGTTCCTGATCATCTTTGGTAATAATCGAACGGATATGTACCTGGTTTCGACCATTCTCTTTGGACTCGTACATAGCTTCATCTGCTTCGGCAATCAGCCGTTCTGCAAATCCGGTTAAATCCCTGGGAGGGATCCCTACAACGGCCCCCAGGCTGGCGGTGACCGGGACTCGGGTTCCTTCGAATTCGATGACTTCGTTTTCGATCAGTTTGCGGAGTCGTTCTGCCAGATCGTGAATTCCTTTCTCAGAAGGATTATTGACCATGATGACAAACTCTTCACCACCATAACGGCAGAAGACATCCGAACGTCGCGTCGAATCACTGGCGACTTTGGCTACACGCTGTAATACCAGATCACCGAACTGATGCCCGTAAGTATCGTTCAGATTTTTGAAGCGATCGATATCGGAAAAGATAATGCCGATCGGTTGTGCAGTACGAGAGCAGGAATAGAGTTCCTTCTCAAAATTTTCATTGAAATAGCTGCGGTTGTAGGTTTTGGTCAGTGGGTCATGAATGGCTTTGCTCTGGAGCTGTTTATTTTCTGATTCCAGTTTGTTTTTTTGTTCTTCAATAACAGCCTGCCGGGCAAACGCCTGTGTTGTGTCGACCTGGGCTTTCATGGTCATCTGAACCAGTTGCTCGTTTGCTTTGGCCATGATTTCAAACGGGGATTCAATATCATCCATGTTGACCGCAAAAATCTGAGCAGCTTCTTCGAAGCGTGCCTGTACCTGCTCCAGAAAGCCATGCAGGTCATCGTGTGGCATATTGTAAAACTCAGATGTTAAATCCTGAAGTTTCTGTAATGCCAGACCACTGTTAGGGGAGCAGAAGTAGTCACCAATTGCTGCCGATGTGGCGATGATGATAATCAGGTTGAAGTCAGGGTGTGATTCAAGTGTTTTCAGTTGTGCTACTGAGTCATGGTGATGTTGGATTGCAGTCTGGAACTGTTCTGACAATTGCCAGCGTTCCATCATTTTAACACCCACCTCTGTGTGGTTGATTCCCAGTTCTGCTGATTCTACTTCAACCGTTTCACGTTGTTCTTTCTCGGCCTGTTCCAGAACCGATAATAAATCTGTCGGAATAGATCTGAGCATGGCAAGGTGGCCAATATCCTGCAGCAGCCCGATCAGGAAGCTGTCATACTTTAAATCAAAACCGGCTTTAGTAGCTAGCAGTTCTGCAGCAGCCGACTGGATGATGGACTGTTTCCAATATGAGTCAAATCGAGATTTGAGTGGCCCGTGGGTAATTGCCGATTCAGACAGCGAGAAGCTCAATGCCAGTGAGGTAACGACCATCGTCCCCAGCAGTGGGACAGCCCGCTCAATTCCTTTGCATTCCGATCTTAAACTAAAAAATGAAGAATTGCTTGCTTTCAGAATTTTTGCAGTAATCGCCGGGTCTGCTTTAATCGTTTCAATAACTTCTTTGATATCTGTATCTGGGTTCTTGGAAAGATCCAGTAACTTTACAGCGACAGCAGGCAAAGTTGGTAATTGATCAGAAGACCAGATTTTTTCAGGAGAAATCATTTTCAGTGACCTTTGTGGAAATGCAAATCAATATTTGAATAGCTGTCGCTTTAGATATTGTTTTTCATCAGCTGGCTACGGTTAGCTTATGCCGATTCAATTTCAGATGAGACGGCCTCATTAATCTTATATCTTGTTTCAAGCGTTGGATGTGACCCAGCGTTCCAGTTTGCTTTTCAAACTGTCGGGAGTAAATGGCTTAACCAGATAGTCAGAAACACCTGCCTGGATCGCTGTGACGACTCGGGCACGCTCTGCCTCTGTTGTAATCATGATGACGGGAATATCTTTATTACGCTGACGAATTTCTTTCAGCAACTGGAGGCCATCCATGTTTGGCATATTCCAGTCGCTTAACACGATGTCAAAACTCGAGGCAACAAACAGTTCTAATGCCTGAACGCCGTCTTCTGCTTCTGTCACATCTTCAATCCCCAGTTTCGATAAGCATCGTTTCTGGATTGTTCTCATTGTGCCGGAATCATCTACAAGTAAAATTTTCATGGGAGTAGCCTTTATCTATTTTTAATTCGATTGGTCGTTCAAAAATTACGTTTTAGTCAAACAGGTCGTTTAGCGATCAGAAAATCCTGCTTCAATAGAAAAGGTCCCGATCTCTGAGTCAAAAGCGATACAAATGGGAGAAACATTGGACGGATAATGAACTGTGTGTCCCTTGCCTGTAATAATGTTGGGAATACTGATGGAGGCTTCCAGGTGTTCCAGCTGTGCCTTTGCTGATCCCGCAATCATGTTTGCTAATTCACAGACAGCGTCACAGACATCGTCGTCGATTTCATCTGTGGAGATGCCAACCATACGATCCAGGACGCCTATGCCGACGCTCTTGGAAAGGCTTAATACGAGCGTCCCGGCTACTTTGCCAGAAATTCCAATGACTGCACTTAATTCGTGCTGGGGAATGAGATCCTGTTTCAGGCTCAAACCGGTTCGTTTCGGTGTGCAACTCAGCATCATTTCAAATACAGAGATGGTTGCGCTAATGATAGGATTTACAAATTCTGCGGTGAGTTCAGACTTACCGACGATACTGGTTGACGTCATTATCTAATTCCTGTTTCCTGAGAATCATTCAACTTCAGTGATTCAGTTATTCTGAGTATTTTGTAGAAGTCATGTTGTCGATGGTCTTCACGACTGTTGCTCAAAAGGCACAACAGAAGTCAGATGACGAACAATGCTTGAAAAGTAAATGTGCACTTAGAGCATAGATCACGAAAAAATGCATGTGCCAAAATATCAACACGATATTCTGAATTATAATTCTTCGCATTGTTTGTAATGACTGAGTATTCCGGCTGTAAGGACTGTAGAGGAGGTGATCCCCGCTGAATTAAGGAATATCCCTCCTTGTGAAAACTGGTACTTTTAGCTTCGGGAAATCGACCTTCACTGAAAGCATGGGAATCCCTCCTGCAATTCTAAGTGAGATCTAGTTGGCTTATTTATAAGAGTTTATGGGTATTAGTACTGATGGTGGATATGAATGTCCAGTGTTCTATTGTGGGAATCGGTCACAACAGACAGTGGAAATGACGATCATAGTGTAGGGGAGATACTTTAAAATCTGACAGATCTCACAGATTAGAGTTGAGGAAACAATTCGATTTTGCTTACCATTAAGATTCTGCTAAGCGATATAGAGTGAGTTCTTCAGACCGAGATTATTTCATTTCTGAGAACCAACATCAGGCTAAGACCTTGCTGAACATGAATTTTCATATCTATGAACGAAGTCAAAAAAACTGATTCAGTCCAACATTGTTGTATGCTGATATACTTATGTAGTTGCCCCTAAATAAAAGGCACAGCTTGTCAATGGGACAGATTTCACATCAAGACAGTTTTGACTTTGCTCAAGACGTTCGTACGACATGTCACCGATTAAACAACTTTCTAACAATTTTACAGTGTCAACATGACTATCTTGGCGGATTGTCATCTAGCGAAATTGAATCGGAACTAGCAGGCGTCCTCCGGGATTTAGTTCCTCCGATTGAATCCGCTACCAGCGATGTGCTTGCGCTTTCAAAGAAATGTCGAGATATTCTGGAGAGTCAGAAGTACGAGTCGTAGCTGCAGAATTAAGATTGAACCATTAGTTAATTGATATCTTTGAATTCTCATTGTCATTTACACGAGGGCCATCCAGCATGTTAACTTCCACAGATTTGATTCGAGTTGTTTTTGTTGATGATCACATGGTTCTGGTAGACTCAATCGTCTCCAGGTTTCAGCGGGACCCTGATATCGAAGTTGTAGGTACAGCCACTAATGCCGATGATGGACTGGCATTGATTCTGGAGACAGAACCCGATGTTGTTATATTGGATGTAGAATTACCTGGGCGTGGGTCTTTTGATATTGCCGAAGAGATTGCCTCTCGATTGAAAAATACCAAAATGATCTTTCTGACGGGTTATCTTTCAGACATCTTCATTGAACTGGCTTTGAGAGTAAATGCAAAAGGTTACTTACTCAAAGGGGAGCCGATCGAATCATTGATCCATGCCATTAAAAAGGCGTCTCGCGGAGAATACTGTTTTTCACAATCGGTCCAGGAGCGACTGATCTTTGACCACAAGAAAGATCGGTATTCGATTCAGTCAAAAAGCATGCTGACCTCTCTGACTTCCCGACAGATTGAAGTGCTCAGGCATCTGGCCAGAGGGATGAGTGTGAAAGAAGTCGCTCGCTCCATGCATCTCTCGGAGAAATCGATCGACAGCCATAAATATCGGATCATGCACAAACTGGGAATTCATGATCGTGTCGAACTGGCTCGTTATTCGATTCGTGAAGGTTTGACTCTGCCATAAGTGGCAGTGCTGAATACATCTCTCAAGAGAGAATCGTGCCCCGTTGTTCAATGGCACGATTGATGGAAATGAGCTGAGAGTCTGACAGCTCAAAAGTGAGTACTTCCGCATTTTCTTTGATCTGCTCAGGGCGTTTTGCACCACACAGGGCACACGTAATTCCCGTCTGCTGAATGGTCCAGCGAATTACAATTTGAGCCACCGTTCGATTCATTTCATTTGCCAGTGTTCGCAGTACCTCAAGGAAGTCCTGATTTTTCTCCCATTCCTCTCCATGAAACATGGGATACTTCTGGCGTCCATCTTCCGGCGCAAACTGATGATCTCGGGCAAGCTTTCCTGCAAGTAACCCTTTCATTAAAGGCCAGTAAGCCATCACGGAGACATTGTTTGTTATGCACCACGGCAGACGGTCTTTCTCAATGTCGCGCTGCAACATATTGTAGCGGGGCTGATACGCTGAAATGGGGCAGATGCCGGCAAATTCCTGAAGCTGTTCCAGAGTAAAATTCGACACACCTACGGACCGGATTTTTCCAGCGGCTAATAACTCCTGGAAAGCACCCGCTGATTCGCTGACTGAGATTTCAGGGTCAGGCCCATGCAGATAGTACAACTCTACCCGGTCTGTATTCAGTCTAAGCAGGCTTTCATCACACTCCTGCCTGATTCGGGATGGTGATGCATCTCGCACTTGTTTTGTACCCTCCCAGTGAATGCCCCCCTTGGTTGCAATCACAATCTGGTCCCGTCGGTCCCCCAGAGCCTGGGCAATCAGTCGCTCACTTTCCCCCGCATAGCCATAGCAATAAGCAGTGTCAAAGAAATTGATCCCGGATTCAAATGCCGCGTTCAGTGTGGCCAGGCTGGCCTGTTCTGTGACATCCACACTGGTGACACCCGAAATCGGCCAGCATCCCATAGCGATGGGGGTGATTTGAATTTCGGTATTTCCGATATTTCGTAACGGGTTCATGGCCTCTCTTCCTTTCTGTACTGATCAGCTGGAGAACTGATATCACAAGTAGATAGTATTTCGATTTCAGATCATTTAAACTAAAATATCGTCTCAGGCTTTCTGCAACAGTAGCATATTGTACTTTCAAAACAAATGAAGGTTCATAGAGATTATGTGTGCCCGGTTTTTCCTGTTTTCACCCGATGAAGAAATCATGCGGCTGTTTCAGTTGGTGACGTTTCCGCGGATCTCCCCTCGGTATAATATCGCACCGTCCCAGCCTGTGATGGCCATCATTCAAGATCAACAGGAGTACCAGGTCCGGCATTTTCAATGGGGATTAATTCCTGGTTGGTTTAAAGACCCAGCTCCCGGACAGGCGATGATTAATGCTCGCTCTGAAACAGCATCTTCAAAGCCGGCGTTTAAGAATGCGTTTCGCTCTCGACGCTGTCTGATACCCGCCAATGGATTCTATGAATGGAAGAGTACAGGAAACCGCTCCCGACAGGCGATGTGTGTGCGTCTACGCGAGGAACCGCTGTTCGCGATGGCAGGGTTGTGGGAACAATGGCAGAGCCCTGATGGCACTGAACTCGATACGTGCGCTGTCTTAACCACTGCAGCGAATCCATTGCTGGAACCGATTCATCCCCGCATGCCTGTCATCTTACAACCAGATCAGTATGCCCGCTGGTTAAGTTCGGAAACGACGCCCGCTCCACAGCTGCAAAAAATACTGCAGACTTACCCGGCAGAGGAGATGCAGGTTTATCCGGTCAGCTCACAGGTCAATAAAGTGTCTCATGATTCGTCGGATTGTCTCACTCCGATTCAGGAGCAGAAGACGTTATTTTAAATCGCTCTCATTACGGACGTATGCTGTCTCAGGTCAGAGATTCAGGTGGGTCAAAGAGACTCAAAACAGGCTGTACATCTTCAAAATGCTCAAACAGATAATCTGGTTCACATTTTCGCAGTTCTTCCAGAGAGTAAACACCTGTGGCAACGGCAATCACGTTGGCACCGATTGCACGAGCACAGCTGATATCATTGGGCGTGTCACCCAAAACCCAGACGGAAGTTTGTTCCAGTAACTCAGCTGCATGCCGTTCCCGGATTTGTTTTAGTGCTTCATGTGCGACATCGTCCCGATCTGCATGATGATCTCCATAGGCGCCAAAGTCGAAATAATGATTCAACTCGTAGTGTGCCAGTTTTTGTTTCGCGCCCTGTTCGAAATTTCCAGTCAGCAGTCCAAGATCGACATTCACCCGCCGGGAAAGGGATTCCAGGATCTCTCTGATACCTGGCAAGACTCGACCATTATGCTCTTGCAACTTGTCGGCAAGTAACGTGAGGTAACCCTGTTCAAAGCGCTGTCGGTTTTCACTGGTGTTGGCAATATTGAAGTATTCAAACAGGTCAACCATGATCGAATGATCGGTACGGCCTGCAGTGGGAATGCCTTCCACAGGCGCCGTAACCTGAAATTCCTCCTCCAGCATATGCAGGATAGATCGCTGGCCTGCACCTCCAGAATCGATCAGGGTGCCATCAATATCAAACAGACAGACATGCATATGAGTCAACATTTTAAGAGAGTATCGAACGAGAGAAATAACTCTGTATTTTATACACGCTCGATGACTTCGGAAATGCGGTTTCTGGAAACGGGAGCCCCTTTTATTTCGTGGCAGGCACGTTTGATGACATCTGCATCGATTGTTGGCAGGCTCTGTTCAAAACCTGCCAGTAATGCCAGATCACAAATCTGGTTAATATTTTCGGGAATCCCCTGACTGGCCGCTTGTATCTCTTTGTATGCTGCGGAAGAAAAGAGATCAGTCTGGCAACCCGACCAGCTTAAGCGTGACGTAATATATCTCTCCGTTGTTTCCTGCTCGAAGCGATCCAGTTCGATAGACAGATCGGAAAGACGGGAGATACTATCTAAGTGAGTTGTTTTCAGGTTATTCAGAGTCAGGACCAATGATAAAGCAGGGAATTGCTGGTTACCGATATGCAGCAGCCGCTCAATCGCAGGAATACATTCGGCACAGGCCTGATCAACATGATCTAACAGCAGTATCTGGCGTCCTTGAATCAGCTGTAAGCCAATCAGGTAATCAGACAGTTGGCGCCAGAGTTGTGGTAATTTTGTATCGAGAGCCGGTCCCAGACGTAAGCTGGCACATACCTGCCAGAGCAGTTCCTCTTCTCGCAGGCCGATCAGATCGATCAATTCGCATTGATGCGGGGTTCTTTTTAACAGTTGCTGGAAGACTTTCAGAGTGAGTGTCTTTCCTGTTCCCGCTGGTCCACTGAGGACACCGCATTTTTTCTGTTCATCTGCAATAAACAATAAGCGTGCCAACGCCTCTTCGTGGATTTCACTTTCGAAGAAGTATTCCAGATCCAGCCGTTGATTAAAGGGAGCCTGTGTCAAATTCCAGAAATCGCAATACATGATTCTTTTTTGACCTGTTTGAATTTAGAGTTCGAACCTGCGTGTTCTGAATCTCTACTCCTTGCAGAATATGTCAGAAGAGAGATACCATCCATAATTGAGAGTACGATGATTCAGAAGTATCAAGAGACTATTCTGATCTAAAAAACTCTCCTTATTGATAAAATCGGTCATTCAGTGCTATCGGCATGACCGAACCCCGCCTGAGTTGTCTGATTTTTCTCAACTTACGTATTTTAAAGAGCTTAAAGTATTTCCGAGCTGGTCTATACCGAGAACAAATATGCCACATCGTTTTTTTTATGACGGGTTGTTTGATGCGGATACGCTTCTGCTGGAAGGTAGCGAAGCACATCATCTGCTGCATGTCCTTCGGATGCGAACTGGTGATACCGTTTTGGTGTTTAATGGAAGGGGAGCGGAAGCAGAAGGGGTTATCAGCAAAACCTCCCGGAAAACAGTCGAAATACAGGTGACTTTAAGACATGCTGCTCCGACCAGTTCGCAGGTTCCCTTAATTCTGGCGACTGCCGTTCCCAAGGGAGACCGCTTTCGCTGGCTTGTTGAGAAAGCAGCGGAGCTCGGCGTGACAAAACTGGTTCCCCTCCTGACCGAACGCAGTAGTGTGGATCCCGGTGATAATCGATTGAAAAAACTACAACAGACAATCGTTTCTGCCGCCAAACAATCCGGGCAGATTCAACTTATGGAACTGGCTGAGGTACAGAAATGGGATACATTCCTGTCAGAGATCAACCAGACCGAGTGCCGCCTGTTGATTGCTGATCCGGCGGGCTGTGGAATCGATCTGTTTAAACTGAGTGAAAAGCCAGAGTCACCGGTGGTCATCCTGATTGGTCCGGAGGGAGGCTTTACGCCAGACGAACTCCAGTCTGCGCAGGAAAAGGGAGCAAAATCTGTCAGGCTGAGTGAAGGGATCTTGCGCATCGAGACGGCGGCTATTTTGTTCGCCGGTCTGATTCGTTTGACGGAACCCAGTGCCGAAGCATGATAGAGTCGCCTCTGGTTATAATCACAACTAATTAAACAGATAGCCCGAACGTATAAAAAGGGCAAAACTGTAAATAACCACTCCGGCGACAATCAGCGAACCGAAATTCAGCAGATTGCGACCCGTCGACATTTTTTTCCGTGCTACGATCTGGGCAATCACTGTTACTACTGCAACCAGGGTAAACTTAAAGTAAACCATGCCCTTGATGCCCCAGCCCGCGATAAAATAATTCGCCAACTGGTTAGATTCCCGGAAATTGCCGGTTACCAGCAGCAGGTAAGTCATGAAGACATCCAGCGCATTGACCAGAATAAAGATACAGGTCTCTCGTTCCAGGGGTAATTGATGATTCCAGAATGCGCGTTTTTTATCTTTCTCCTGAGGATCCGTTTCGGTTTCATCCATGACAGTATTTCTAGTGATCAATAGCGGGACAGGAAGATGATTAGCTTTCAGATCAATTTTCGCAGTTGTTTTAAATACCCGGGAATCGCTTCCTTCGGTTCTTCTTTGGCTTCGTATTCCAAAACAACGAAGTTTTTATAGTGAGCGTCTTTCAGAATTTTTATAATTCGGGGGATGTCGGCGGGAACCTGATTTCCACGGGCCCCCATTTCCACTTTGATCTGGGCATTGATGGCCAGTGGCGCGATTTTTTCCAGATCTTCATAGGGATGTTCTGTACGGAAGTTACCGCTGTCGAAATTGATTCCGAAATTGGGGGCTTTATCGATGCCATCTATGATTCGCATCATCTGCCCGGGTGTCGAAGTGATTCCCCCATGATTTTCCAATGCGAGACTGACGCCTTTTTTCTCAGCATACTTCAGCGATTCATTAATACCTGCCTGGCAGATGCGAATCGCTTCGGCTTCATTTCCCCCTTTGGGAACCTTACCGGCGAAAATGCGAATTACGGGAGCACCCAGGATCGCAGAATAATCAATCCATTTACGGGTCATTTCCAGCTGTGCATCTCGGGCGGTTCCTTTGGGCAGGCAGAAATCGTTACCGATGGCTGTGCCTGATACAGCTAGTCCCAGTGAGCCTGCCAGGTCGCGTGTTTCTTTCAGGTAATCTTCATTGACTGGATTAGGGAAATAGTAGCTGGTCAGTTCGCAGCCATCCAGTTTCTGTTCGCCACAATAGCGGACGAAGTCCTGAATGGTCATGGTGGCCGGTGTTTTTCTCTCACGGGTTTTTGGCCAGCTCTGTTGCATGTAACGGTTGAAAGAATAGGCGGCCAGACTCAGTTTTAGATGCTCAGGAACCTCTTTTTTCTGAACACCTGCTGCGAAAGTGGTGTCTGAAATCAGAGAACCTGCTGTCAAGGCAGCAAACCCCCAGGCTGAAGATGACTTCAGGAAATCACGTCTGCTGGTTTCGCCGTTAAAGGGGGAATCGGAACTGACTACCATTATGTTTACTCCAGAGTTGAGTACCGTTAAATCAGGTAAATAATCGAAAACACCGTTCCAGGGAACAGGGCTTGTGTATTTTGACAAATCAATGGTCGTAAAGAAACCCTCGATATCAAAAACAGGCAGAATTGCAAAGTTTCTACGGATGGCTAAACTTACTCTATTACTATAGATATCACTGACAGGATTACTGTCTGTTTGTTACGATGTCGGGTCGGGCTATGCTGGCCCGGTGGGACAGAAAACCATTTTTTAGCCGGGTCATCATACCCTTGAACGATTAGGAAGACTGGACACAATGCCTCGTTACGACGCCAAGCGGATTGAAACCAAATGGCAGACCTATTGGGATCAGCAGGAAACCTTCAAAGTCGGTGATTTTATTGAAGGGAAAGACAAGCTGTACGTTCTCGATATGTTTCCTTATCCGTCAGGCGAAGGGTTGCATGTCGGGCATCCCGAAGGGTATACGGCAACTGACATCGTCTGTCGCCACGCCCGTATGCAGGGGAAACAGGTATTACATCCGATGGGCTGGGACGCGTTCGGCTTGCCTGCCGAGCAGCATGCCATCGAAACGGGGACCCCTCCCAAAATTACAACTCAGAAAAATATTGATACCTTTCGTCGTCAGTTGAAGATGTTAGGTTTCAGTTATGACTGGAGTCGTGAATTTTCCACGACGGATCCGGATTACTTTCGCTGGACGCAATGGATCTTTTTGCAGTTATTCGATTCGTGGTTTGATACAGAATTTGAATGGACGGGACCAGATGGAAAACAGCGTGTTGGTCGCGCCCGCCCCATCAGCGAATTGCCGATTCCCGAAAAAGTGAAAACTGAAGGCGAAGAATCAATCCGTCATTATCAGAACCGACATCGTTTGGCATATCAGCACGAAGCGCCCGTCAACTGGTGTCCGAAACTGGGAACTGTTTTAGCCAACGAGGAGATCATTGATGGGAAAAGTGAGCGGGGCGGACATCCCGTGGAGCGGATTCCATTGCGGCAGTGGATGCTGCGGATTACGAAGTACGGCGATCGGTTAATTGATGGACTTGAGGGACTGGACTGGTCCGAGTCGATCAAGTCGTTACAGAAAAACTGGATCGGTCGCAGTGAAGGCGCAGAAGTTGATTTCTATGTGGGTTCAGGAGATTCAGACGCCGACCTGGAGCAGGGATTCGCAGGCTGGAAATCATCGCGCAGCGAAACCGGATTCCCGGAAGACACGGAAGCGGATGTCTTACGCGTCTATACCACCCGTCCCGATACGTTGTTCGGTGCGACCTATATGGTACTCGCTCCTGAGCACGAATTCGTGGATCGCCTGACAACAACTGAGCAGAAGCAAGCCGTTGAAACATATCGCAAACAGGCCGCACTCAAGAGCGATCTGGACCGAACCGATCTGGCTAAAGAAAAAACAGGGGTGTTTACAGGCAGTCATGCGATCAACCCGGTCAACGGCGAGAAAATTCCGGTCTGGATTGCCGACTATGTTTTGATCAGTTATGGAACGGGTGCCATCATGGCGGTTCCCGCTCACGATTTACGCGACTGGGAATTTGCCGTTGAGTTTGATTTACCCATCATTCCTGTCGTAGAGCCACCTGCAAAATACGAACCTGCGAAAGAGGAGCAGGCTTTGGAGGCGGAAATCGCTGGCGAAAAGCGAACTCCCTTCTCCGGAATAGGAACGGCCATTCATTCGGGCGAATTTGATGGTATGCAGACCGCAGATTTCAAAAAAGAGATCACAGCTCGTCTGGTCGAGCAGGGCCTTGGTAAAGGCGCCGTCAATTATCGACTCCGCGACTGGTTATTCAGCCGTCAGCATTTTTGGGGCGAACCGTTTCCCATCTGGCATGAGTTGGATGAGGACGGCAAGATAACAGGTCTGATGCGACCGGACCCGGAAGAAAGTTTGCCGGTGGAACTTCCCGAAATGAAAGAGTACAAGTCTGCGGGGACTCCCGAACCGCCGTTGTCTTCTGCGCCTGACGAATGGTTGTATAAAACAGATACGGACGGCAAGCGGTTGTTGCGTGAAGTGAACAGCATGCCTCAATGGGCGGGCTCCTGCTGGTATTACCTGCGGTTTGCTGACCCCAAAAACAGTGAGCGATTTATCGATCCGGAAAACGAGAAGAACTGGTTGCCCGTCGATCTGTATATTGGTGGCGGCGAACATGCGGTTCTGCATCTGCTTTACGCCCGTTTCTGGCATCAGGTGTTGTTTGACCGCGGGCATGTTACTTGCTCGGAACCGTTCCAGAAACTGGTGAATCAAGGCATGATTTTAGGTGACATCGAACTGACCGGCTTTCAGCAGTCAGACGGCACCTGGGTATCGGCGAAGGATGTTGCCGAATCTGATGATTCAGAAACCAAATGGATCGAAAAATCATCCGGGACACCGGTTAGTATGGTCAGCCTGGAATCGGACCAGGTGCAGAAGCAGGGTGAGAATTTCGTACTGGTTGATCATCCTGAAATCTCTGTCAACAGTCGCGCCTATAAGATGTCGAAATCACGGAAAAATGTCATCAATCCTGATGTCGTTGTGGAACAGTATGGCGCTGATGCCCTGCGGATGTACGAGATGTTTATGGGGCCGTTGGAAGCGACCAAGCCCTGGAGCATGAGTGGTGTGGATGGCGTTGGTCGATTTCTGGGACGCGTCTGGCGCTTGATCATTGATGAGCGACAGGAAGAGGTTACCTTAAGCGAGGCCGTCACCGATGACGCACCCGATGAAGATCAGTTGCGCATTTTGCATAAGACCATCAAAGCCGTATCGGAGGATATCGAAAAGTTATCATTCAATACGGCCATCAGTCGTATGATGGAATTTACGAATGCAATGGGGCCGCTGAAAACCAGATCCAAGTCGGTTCTGTCTGATTTCGTATTACTGCTTTCACCGTTTGCACCTCATATTGCAGAAGAACTCTGGAGTGTACTGGGGCACACAGAATCTCTGGCCTATCAGCCATGGCCCGAATTTGATGAAGCGTTGCTGCAGGAATCGGTCGTAGAAATTCCGGTGCAGGTGAATGGGAAACTGCGGTCGAAAGTTTCTGTCGCAGCGGATGCCGACCAGGCGACCATGCAGCAGACTGCGGAACAAGATGAGACGATCGCCCAGCACCTGGAAGGTAAAACCATCGTGAAGGCGATTGTGATTCCCGGGCGACTGATCAACTTTGTGGTCAAATAACTGAGAGGGCAGGGGTGAAGCAGCGTCGCTTTTCCCCTGTCTCCGGTTGTTCATAGATCCTGCTGCTACTCTTCTTCCAGTCGATAGAGTGGCTGACTGATCCCGGTCGTGTCGACTGACCAGGGAAGCCAGGCAAATGCAACTTCATTCACCATGAGATCGGACTTCCGCGGTCGAACAGGATAGGCTTCAATTTCCAGATCCTCCGGTCGAATCGGCTCTTCCAGTTCATCAATCTCCTGCTGAAACTCGTCTTCCAGTTCAGCATATTTTTGATGCTGGATTTCCAGAGCCTCTTTCGCCCGTCCAATGTCACCATGTTCTTTAGCGGCGCGTCCCACACTGCGTGCTGCCGTTGATGCTTTTCTGACGTTGGTGGCACTGGCCACTTTTCTGCCCATGATCGCACCGAAAATAGTCGTGCCGATTGAGAGAAACGTACTCAGCTTTTTATCACTATATTGTGCTTCTTCCCGCGCCACCCGCTCTTCCGCTGTGCGAATTCTGTTTTTGATTGTATCGAATTTGGAGGAATACTTTGCCCGCAGCTTTTCCAGTTGTAGATCACGTTCTTCTCGCATCAGTTGTTTGAGACGTGCCCGAAAAGCAGCTTCATTTTCTTCGGGATCGGAATACAGTTTTGGATCTGCGCTAAACCAGAGATTCAACGGGCGTTCCTGGTACAGGTAAGTCTTAAGTTCCTTTTCCCAGGATCGGTATTGTTTTGTTTGTGTGAGTAAACTGTCAACTTCTGCAAAGATTGCCTGGGAATCAGGCGCTGCGTCATAATCCAGGTTCCCGGGCGGGATAAATGTGGCAGCTTCCCAGATTGACTCCGGTACTGATCCTGTAACTGTCAGCAGCATGGCGACATCCTGCCAGAGATCGACCTTTGATTTGGCATCGGCGTAACGCAGTTTCGCGAGACCAATCAGACCAGGGCGGTACACAAGCCGGCTTGTGGTCGGGGCGATCGTCGCAGCGGTGAAGATTCGCTGTTTAATTTCAACGGGAATCAACGGGGGCTGTGAGAGGTCTGGTTCAGCAGTCGTGTCGAGAGTTGTTTCAGCGGGGGCGGGAGTTGATTCGGCGATAGCCTGCTTTCGCGGGTCCATTAGCGTTTTAATCTGGTTTCGTGTCAGCGGTCCTCGCAGGTAAGACAGTGCCCACCTTGTCTGAAATACAACGGGCGCGTCTTCATGAACGTTGTGTAACAGGAATACTCGGCTGCCCAGGTCAGACAGAATGGCTTCCATTTCCTGTCGATGGAACTGGCTGCCGGCCGTTCCTGATGCGCTTTCCAGCCCATCGAGTACGCGTGCTTTGTCACGTTCTGTCTGCAGGCGTCCAATGAACCAGGTGCCTGTATTCGAGAGACCTTTGTAGTCCAGGTCGACCGGGTTTTGTGTCGAAAGGACCACGCCCAGACCATAGGCTCGTGCCTGTTTTAATAAGGTGAGCATCGGCGTTTTGGAGGGGGGATTTGCTGTCGGGGGGAAGTATCCGTAAACCTCATCCATATACAGGATGGCCCGCAGGCTTGAGGTCCCTGACTGACTGCGGACCCAGGCCAATACTTCATTGAGCAGGACGGTGACGAAAAACATACGTTCCGATTCAGACAGGTGTGCAATCGACAGAATCGAAATGCGGGGCTTGCCTTGTTTCGTCATTAACAATCGCTCAATATTTAATGCTTCCCCCTGCATCCAGGATTCAAATCCCGGAGAAGCCAGCAGATTGTTGAGTTGCAGAGAGAGCTGCATGCGGTCTTTCGCCGGGTAAAACATATCCAGGTTGAGAAACCCGATCTTGTCAAACGGAGGTGCTTGAATTTCCTGAATCAGGCTGGCGATGGACAGATTTCGCTTTGCTTTCCAGGCATTGCTGAGAATATTGGAAAGCAGGATATGTTCGCGACTATTGATCGGGTCAGCATTGATTTTCAGTAACGCCAGCAGACCAGAGACGGCGGACATAATGCGATCCCGCAGGGCATCGCTGTTGTTTAAAATCACTTCACTCGGGGCGTCGAATGATTTCAGAACAGAAATGGGAAGACCGGCATTACTGCCTGGGGTGTAAATCGCCATGTCGACAGCATCGCGCAGTCGGGCAATACGAGCGCCATCCTGCTGCCAGTCGGCCAATCCCTTCTTCCAGAGATCAGCGGTCCCGCTGGCGAATTCGTCAGGTGTCTTCCCTTTACGTACGGCTTCACTTTCTTCAATCCAGGGTCGGAAATCAGCTGGTTTTAAATCCGGAAAATTGAGCAACAGATTTCCCAGATCACCCTTAGGGTCGATGGCGATCACAGGAATATCATCAATGGCGGCTTCTTCCAGCAGAGACAGGCATAACCCGGTTTTACCACTGCCAGTCATGCCGACACACACGGCGTGCGTTGTCAGGTCTTTACTGTCGTATAAAACCAGATCTTCTTTCAGGCGATCTTGAGGCAGGTCATATTCGCGTCCCAGGTAGAATGCCCCCAGCTTTTCATAAACTTGATCAGTCATAGTTCACCGTGAATGGATAAGAGATGAGTTCGTTTTCAGAATAATATCTGTAAGCAAGATCCTGGAGGCGAGTGTCAAAATAAGGTTCTATGATTGAATGGGATGTGCTCCAGAGCAGCTTACAATCTGAATTGTAGATAGCGTACCATGCTGTCTGCTTGATTTCACGTTTTGAGTCAGATTCTTCCTTAAAAAAAATGGGGAAGCGATTTATGTTGGATTCTCACTTCTCAGGTTCTTCCGATTCAGGAACAATGGAGAAGCAGGAAGCGACTTCGGTCGGGATACGGCGGGGAGCGAGACTTTCGTAATTCACAAACGCCCAGCTTGTTTCCGCACGTACCAGCAGCTCGGAATCGGCAGGACGGAGTATCCTGTATTTTCGGAGAGATTTTACTTTCTGAAGTGTGGAGATCCATGTCTGCACCACGATTTTCTGATCCAGAAATGCGGGTTGCAGATATTCGATAAAATGGCTGCGTGCGACCCAGCCGATTTTCAAATCCCGATACCGACGTCCTGGCCAGCCATTGGCTGTCGAGTGAGCGACCGCAGCATCCTGCAGCCATTTCAGATAGACCACATTATTGACATGTCCCAATCCGTCAATTTCGTCTTCAGTCACTAAATGATGGTATTCATAAATGCGATGCATGGAATTTATATCCCCGAATATGGTATGGTATCAGTTGTGAGAAATTGTACTTCTCATTGCAGTGGCACTCCGTTTCTGAGCTGTAATCTCGGAACAGTGTAATTGAATCGAATCAAAATTGAATCTGAGTTTCATGAATAACATAAAGTCGCTTCCACTGGTAATTGGTTTAGGTGAATTACTGTGGGATTGTTTTGAGGACGAGAGACGACCAGGTGGTGCACCGGCGAATGTCGCTTTTCAGGCAAATCAACTGGGATGTCAGGGGACTGTTGTCACGCGCGTCGGTCAGGATGCGCTCGGGAAAGAACTGCTGGAATTCCTGAAACAGCAGGGACTGTCTGTAGACCATGTACAAATTGACGAATCCTTTCCAACGGGAACTGTGACCGTACAGTATTCCGATGCCAATGATCCTCAATATACAATCCATGAACACGTTGCCTGGGACCATCTGGAATTTAATGACGATCTGTCTGCGTTGATGCAGCACTCACAGGCAGTCTGTTTTGGAACACTGGCGCAGCGAGAAACAGCTTCGCGCGAGGCCATTCATCAATGTCTGGCAGCGACAAGTGAAAAATGTCTGATTGTTTATGATGTGAATCTCCGCCAGCATTACTACGAGCGAAGCTGGATTGAGCGTTCTCTGGAGGCGGCAAAGATGATCAAATTAAATCAGGATGAAGTGGCTGAAATAAGCAAACTGCTGGGATTATCAACCGGTAGCCTGGGACAGTTTGCGAATCGAATTCAGGAGGATTACGAACTGGAAGCGGTCTGCATCACACGTGGTGCTGAAGGTTGTCTGATTTATGCTGAAGGCCAGGAATTTAATATCCCTGGTTCTCCTGTGGAAGTCACCGATGCCGTCGGTGCCGGTGATGCGTTTACTGCAGCTTTAATCTCCAGACGGCTGCAGGATTGGGGTTGGGAGCAGGCAGCAATATTTGCGAACCGTGTGGGAGGCCTGGTTGCCAGTCAGGCAGGCGCAATGCCTGTGCTCAAGCAGGAATTCGAACAGATCAGTCAGAAAATTCAGAACTCTTAAAGATCAGTTTCGTCAATTAATTTTAATACTCTGAATAATATAAGGATGAAAGAAATGTTACGTCTTAGTTTACTGGCGTTGAGCCTGGTTGTGTTGTGTTGTGTTGGGTGTTCTGGCGAAGTTCCTACCGAAGCTGGAAAAGATGCTCCTCCCAGCGCCGAGAATTATCAGGTACTTCTGGAGACAACCAAAGGGAATATTAAACTGGAAGTGCATCCGGACTGGTCCCCCAAGGGAGCAGAACGATTCAAAGAACTCGTTAAAATGGGTTTTTATAATGACACGGCATTCTTTCGTGTCCTTGACGGATTCATGGCGCAGATTGGCATCAATGGTGATCCGGAACTGCATGCCAAGTGGCGTGACAACAATATCATGGATGATCCTGTAGTAGAATCGAACAAACGTGGTTATGTATCCTTCGCCAAAACAGGAATGCCCAACTCACGATCCACACAGTTTTTCATTAACTATGGGGATAATTCCAATCTGGATGGAATGGGCTTTTCTCCGTTCGCCAAAGTGGTCGAGGGTATGGATGTCGTAGATTCACTTTATAACGAGTATGGAGAAGGTGCGCCCCAGGGGACCGGACCCGACCAGATGAAATTAGTCGCCGAGGGAAACACGTATCTGAAAAAAGAATTTCCCATGCTGGACTACATCAAAAAGGCAACCATTGTGGGCGACGAACCAACTAAAGCTAAAGAGAAACCAGAAGCCAAACCTGATTCTGAAAAGCCGGCTGAGAAAGCAGAGCAAAAATCTGAAGCACCCGCCGTTGAAAAGAAAGAGGATGCGGCTGTAAAACCAGCTACGAAAGAGTAGTCGGCCAGATCAGTCGTTGACCGGCATGCGCACAAAGGGAGACCGGATGCAGTCCAGCTCATCCAGCTCCCTGCTGGCGGCCTGAAAGCGACCTTCCGTCGTACGATGGGTCATAATCACCAATGGTACGATCGAGAATTCTTCAGAGGGATCGACTTCCGGGGCTTCATGCTGAACCAGGCTGGCGATGCTGATCTCATGGTCGCCTAATACGTTCGTAATGTCGGCTAATACATGGGGGCGATCTTCCACGTTTAAACGCAGGAAGTAGCGACGGGAAATTTCCTCGCGCGGCATAATCTTGATTCCCTCGCGAGGGTTCCAGAGATCAAGTCGGGGAAATGTCAAAGCAGCTCTACCGACGGCAATATCAACCACGTTCGCGACGACAGCAGAAGCCGTCGCCATCTGACCTGCTCCCATGCCTGACAGCCAGACCTTGCCGACAGCGTCACCTTCGAGGGCGATTTTATTGTAGGCATCTTCTACATGGGCCAGTGGGTTATCATTCCGGATCAACGTTGGCTGGGCATGCATTTCCAGCTGGCCATCCAATAACTTGGCGACGGCCAATAACTTTACGGTATAACCTAACTCTGCGGCGTACTGTAAATCCGCCAGCGACAGGCAGTCGATTCCCTGACGCAGAAACTGATTCAGGCCAACTTTGATTCCCAACGCCAGTTGCACTAGAATTCCCAGTTTTTGAGCAGCGTCTGTCCCATCGACGTCCATGGCTGGATCGGCTTCAGCATAACCGATTTCCTGCGCGCTTTTTACAGCATCATCGTAACTCACATTGTGAGAAAACATCTCTGTCA
The DNA here is from genome assembly GCF_007746795.1 of Gimesia algae. Lineage (NCBI taxonomy): Bacteria > Pseudomonadati > Planctomycetota > Planctomycetia > Planctomycetales > Planctomycetaceae > Gimesia > Gimesia algae. The sequence continues at coordinate 4,024,995 of NZ_CP036343.1, read as the reverse complement.
GTATGTAATTGCTGGTCCCGTTGAGGATGGCCTCGATGGAAGTGATCTGGTTGGCTGTCATTGCCTGGGTGACGGTCTCAATGAGAGGCACTCCACCAGCGACGGCCGCTTCGAAGCAGATACAGCGTCCCAACTCCCGGGCGCGTCGAAACAGACTTTCTCCCTTTTCACAAAGGAGTGCTTTATTCGCTGTCACCACGTCTTTGCCACTTTCGAGGGCGCGTAACATGATGTCATACGCAGGGTCGATCCCACCAATCAGCTGAATGACGACATCAATGGATTCATCGTGGAGGACGGCATCGATACTGTCAGTCAATACTTCCGCTGGCAGATCAACGTTTCTCGGGCGGGACAGATCCCGTACCACAGCCTTTTTGAGTTGAATCGGTCGTCCAGCACGAGTCGTCATTTGTTCGGCACGATCCAGCAGTATTTTAGCAACACCACTGCCTACGGTTCCCATACCGATAATGGCTACGTTTAACGGAGAAGACGACATTCCAGATTCCTGAGTGATTAATAATATTGATTGCTGCAAGAGGCTATATTTCAGGGTCGTAATATAAACGGTTCACCAGGAGAGTGGAACCATGGCCTTGAAAATCAGCTGATTTCATCGAGATAATATCGGGGGATTTAGCGATTTTAAGGGGCATTTCATGCCAGACCGATCATTGGGGAGATCAAAAAGAGGGGAGCAGGAAGAGCGGGGATGATGCGTGATCAGTCACAGGTAAGAAGTTCTTTCGAGCCTACAAAATTTTTCCAGCACTCATATTTTGCCTGTTTTACTTGTTGGAGTAAAACAGGATTACGGCTGGGCTTGGCTGGTTTCTGGAACAGTTTCATCCCCGCCTGGGAAGGAGTGCGTCCACCCTTTTTCGTGTTACATCGTCTGCAGGCACTGACAATATTTTCCCAGCTCATACCACCTCCGTGCGAACGGGGGATCACATGATCCAGACTAAGTTGTTTGACGCTGAACTTTTTCTGACAGTACTGGCAGCGATAGCTGTCTCGAATGAAAATATTGCGACGATTGAACTTGATGGTGTTATTGGGGATCCGGTCATAGCGGAGCAGGCGGACAACTCGAGGCACTTGAATTTCAAAATTAACTGACAGAATCCAGTCTTCCAGTTCATTCCGCTCATTAAATTCGGCTCTCAGCTCGCTGATTTCAATCCAGGAACCGAAGTCGTAATTCATGAAACTGCCGTCTTCCACGCTGATGACTTCTGCAATATCTTTACTCAGCAGGCAGAAGGCCCTTTTTGCAGAGATCACGTGAACTGGCGAGTAAGTCTTGTTCAGTGCCAATACACTCGCCTGCATGGCACTGGACTGTGCTTTTCTGGTCGTTGCTGAAATCATATGCCGCCCACCCTCCAGAACTCTTAGCAAGGTCATGGCAATATCAGGTACGTCAAATATCAAAGCGACTTAACGAAGAAACAAAGTATAAGAATTGCCGGGAATGATACCTTAACTGTATTACCAGTCAATTCAAATTTTCAGATTCCGCGTATTATTCAGGCGCGTACCTTCTTCGCAGATATTTTACTCTTGAGGGATCCCCCCAGGCAACTGTTTTCAAAGGGACGGTTGAAATGTATACTAAAAAACAGCCGCTTCTTCTGACAGGTCAAATCAGAATGAAGCGGCTGTGGAATTCAAATCAGTTTACTGCAACCAGGACAATGGTGCGGTCGCCGGGGGCATTTTAATCAGCTTGACGCAGGAAACGTCTTTGTGGCTGGAGACTTCTGCGATGGCTGCATCAGGAACTTCACCATCCACATTCAAAACAGCAATCGCCTCACCGCCAGGTTGATTCTGCAGACGTCCTAATGCCATATGGGCGATATTGACATTGTGATTGCCCAGAACCGTGCCAATGTAACCAATCAGTCCGGGGACATCATGATGTCGGTAAATTAACAGATTTCCGTCCAGGTAGCCATCCAGGTAGAACTCATCCAGTCGAGTCAGACGCAGGAAGTCCTGACCGAAGATGGTACCCGCGGCAGAGCATTTTCCATCTTCCGTTTCGACGGTTGCGGTAATCAAAGTGGAAAGTGTGCCGGCTTCAGTTGATTTTGATTCGGAAATCTCAATGCCACGTTCTTTGGCAAATACCGTTGCGTTGACGATATTGATCTCTGCTTCAAAGGCATTGGATAGCAGTCCGGCTGCAAAGCTGGATGTAATCAGTTTGGTCTGTTTGTCAGCTACCTCACCTCGATACTGGAGCTGGACACTTTTCAGGCTGCCTTTGGTTTGTTGCGATAAAAACAGTCCCAGCCGGTGTCCCAGTTCAATATGTGGTTTCAGGTCAGCCATCTCGGCACCTGAAACGGGAATCATGTTGATGGCATGTCGGATTTCATTTTTGGTCAGGAAGTCAGTGATAATCTCCGCTGCTTCCAGAGCCACCATTTCCTGAGCCTCATCAGTCGAAGCACCCAGGTGGGGCGTCGCGAGCATATTCGGCGCGTTGATCAGACGGCGGTTTTCGGGTGGTTCCTGAGTGAATACGTCACAGGCGGCACCGGCGACTTTTCCGGATTCCAAGGCATCTGCCAGATCGTCTTCGTTGACAATACCACCGCGGGCACAGTTGATGATTCGCACACCGGGACGCATCGTGGCGATGCGTTCGGCGTTAATCAGATCACGTGTTTCATCGGTCAGAGGAGTGTGAACTGTCAGAAAGTCACAATACTTAACCAGTTCATCGACTTCCTTATAAAGTTCAATACCATACTCGGCTGCACGCTCTGATGACATGAAAGGATCGTAGCCGATGACTTTCATTTCCAGTCCCTGAGCACGTTGTGCAACAGAGAGACCAATACGTCCCAGTCCGATAATCGCCAGGGTTTTGCCGGCAACCTGGGTTCCCGTCAGTTTTTTGCGTTCCCACTTGCCTTCCTTCATGGTGGCATACGCGGGGCCGATGTTCCGGGCCAGCGCCATCATAAGGGCGATTGTCTGCTCGGCCGTACTGGTGGTATTCCCGGCCGGTGTGTTCATGACGACAATCCCTTCCCGCGTGGCTGCGGCACGATCGATATTGTCGACTCCCACTCCGGCTCGCACAATCGCTTTGAGCCGGGGCTGGTCTTTCAGGATTTCTTCGGTGAGTTTTGTCGCGCTGCGGATGATAATACCATCTGCCGACTTGAGTGCTTCCCGTACTTCTTCTGGCGATAAGCCGGAACGAATATCCACTTCGATTTCCGGGTTATCTTCGAGAATTTTGAGACCGGCTGGCGAAAGATTGTCCGTGATCAGGACTCGGTACATGGAACTCACTCACTTATTAAAATAAGGGAAAGGGGTCAGGGAAATCACAATGATGCCCTGATGATACAGAGGTATCGTCCCTTAGCATAGTTCGCCAAAAAATCGCGCCAAGGCAAACGGCACCGCAAAGTCGGGAATTCCCGAAACAGAGCCTGGCTTAAAGAAGCTGGTCTCGAATTCGGACATAGATCCCTCTATTTATGTCTCGAATGGGGAAAACTTTATTTAAAAAGAGTATGATATTCTGTGCACATTCTCTCTCATTTAACCAGGGATTACTATTTTTGAGAATTCATAGAAGAAGGTAGATATGAAGCGGTCTATGATCAAAGTTCTGCTGGTCATGCTATTGATATTTTTACCCGTAATATTACATCAGACTTATCGCTGGCTGACGGCTTTACCAGACCAGATCACCATTGCAGCCGGCCATCCAGAGGGACGGTATTACAGCATGGCGCTGGAGCTGAAAGGCCTGCTGGAAGAGCAACTTGGAACGAAAGTAATTATTCAACAGACGAAAGGGTCGCTGGAAAATCTGGAGTTACTGAGAAGTGGAAAGGTTGATCTGGGTTTCTATCAGCCAGGGGCAGAGTATGTGCTGAAGGGATTTCAAGCGGAGCCTGAAAAAGCCGGAGCCCAAAAGCAGTCGGAAATTGATCGCATCGGTTTTATCGCAAATCTTTATTCACAGGTTGTACATGTGGTCGTACCTGTTGAATCCGAGATCAAAAAGCTGGGTGATCTGAAGGGGCATCGGATTGCCCTGGGGGAACAGGGATCGGGAGACCTTGCCGCCAGTCTGCCTCTTTTGCGGCATGCGCAACTCAGTCTGGATGAGATGACCCCCGCTTACCTGTCTTATGAAGAAATTGAGGAGCAGTTCAATCAAAAACAACTGGATGCAGCCATTATGACCGTTGGGATCGAGGCACCTGTTCTGCATGAATTGCTCGATACTGGAAAATATCGGATTCTGGAAATTCCTTATATCGATGCCCTGATCCGCAAAGAAACCCATTTTGACAAGTATCAAATCCCAGCCGGAATGTTCCGCCGGGTAGATCCAGTAGTGCCACCTCAAGACCTGCAAACGGTAGCCTGTGGCGCACATCTGCTTGCCCGTGAGTCGGTTTCTGATGATCTGGTTTCGGGAGTGACGTCCATTATTTTACATCAGGATTTTTCAAAGCAGTTACAACTGAATGAATTGATCGAGGGGGGAAATTCCTTTGCCCGGGATAGTCAGGGATTTCCACTGCATGTGGGGGCAGATCATATCTATAATCCCGAACTGAAGCCCTTTCTGAATTCGGAGTTTGTTGAAGTTACTGAAGGAATGCGATCGTTTATCGTTTCGATGCTGATCGCGACATACCTCCTGTGGCGCCAGATTCAGAAACGACGTGAAAAAGCCAAAGAACATAAACTGGATCGCTACATCAGACAGCTGCTTGCGATAGAGAATAAACAGATGAAACTGGATGGGAATCAGCATTCAGATGGTCCGGCGTTACAAATACTTCTAGACGAGGTCACCGCCTTACGCCAGGAGAATTTGAAACAGTTTTCTGCACATGAACTGAATGAAGATCGGGCAACCGATGCTTTTCTGGAGATGTGTCATGCTTTAAGTGACAAAATTAATGCCAAGCTGCTGGGCTGGAAAATTGATCGGCTGGGTGAGAAAATAAACAAAAGTCCTGAATCTTAACAGCTGATACTCAATTACATCCGGAATCGGAATATGCTGGCAAATGCCAACCTGATTAATGGTCTGATACTACTGGCAGGAATGATACTCTGTTATCTGTTCGTATTAATTCCTTTTCTGATTTACTATGCAATTCAGCATATGAGATCACCCCAGCTGATTTTATTGCCGGAAGAAGACTGGGATGAGTATCTCACAGGCAAGTGCAGGGCAGAATCGGACTGGACCCAGTCAAATCAGTTTGATGCGGTTGGCATTTATCGCTGGCAGCAGAATTATATCATTGTCTGGGAGAATGAGTCACAGGCAACCTTCTTTCAGACGACTCTTTCACCATATGGCAGATTTCATAGTTTTACTACCATCTTCGAGGAAGATTACACCCTGGTCACCGCCAATGATCGCGAGGCATTAATCTTTCCTGCACCACCCGGGCGGTTCGTCCAGTCATTTGGTGTAGAGCAGACAAGCATTCTGAATGAAAAACATCAGGCGGTGCTTGAGGACCTGATGAAAGTCAAACATCTTAAACTGGCTGAGGATTTCCCCGAATTTGAAGAATCTTATCTGGCAGGTTTACGCCAGCAACACGAGTTTGTCCGGTCTGTCTTCTTCTACCCGATCAGGGGGATCTGGTGGTATCACGTGGGCCGTCGAGTCAAATTCAATCGACCTATCGATTTACAACAGGTGATTCTGGAAAACTGATGCTCAGGACTCAGCAGGTTTCTGCAGTTCCCAGAGTCCTCTATGAATTTGCCAGCCTTCTCTGCGTTTTTTTCTTTCGAAGCTGGTCTGGAAGTCCATATCGTGTTCCGGCAGATTTTCTTCGGGTGGTTCACGGCGGATAAACTGGCTGGCATGATCCATGAGGTTCGTAACACGATCAAAATACTCTTCCACATCGGTCCAGAAGTGAAGTTGGCCTTCATGCTTTAAGGCTTTGGTGATACGACTGACAAACACATCCGTAAAGATCCTTCGTTTGTGATGACGCTTCTTCCACCAGGGGTCGGGAAAGTAAACATGAACCTCAGAGATTGACGAATCTGGTATGAATTTGTCAAAGGCAATTCTGGCATCTCCACCCAGCATGCGGGCATTAGGTCGCTCGGCTTTCAGCAATCGGGTCGCTGCTCGCCTTCCTTCCTTATAATCAATTTCCATACCCAGGAAATTTTTTTCCGGGTGTTCTCCACTGGCATTGAACAGGAACAATCCACGACCCGCGCCGACATCCAGGACAACAGGCTGGTCATTTCCAAAGAAATTTTCCCACTGGAAGGGACCTTCCAGATCTTCAAGCGTTTGAAAGTAGGGGCGCAGGTCACGGGTTGGTTTGGAACTCGACATGGTTTAAAGAGTGTTGCTTTCAGATGTTAAACGTTCAGAATATCAATGGACACACTGTAGAATAGATGATCTGCAGTGTAAATTATCACGAGAGCCTCGAAATTTGTTTTTTGGAGATCCAGATGTTACCCGAATATTTGATGCAGGTTGCAAGGCAGGTCAAGTCAGCACTGGTGCAACACGATCAGAGACTGGTACTTGCAGAAAGTTGTACTGGCGGTCTGGTCGCCACGCTTATGACCAGCATCCCCGGGATTTCAGAACACTTTTGTGGCTCTGCTGTGGTCTACCGCTGGGATACAAAAATGAAATGGCTGGGAGTGCAGCAGGAGACGCTCGATAAATATACGGACGTGAGTATTGAAACCGCCCGTGAAATGGCTATGGGTGTGCTGAAACAGACTCCAGAAGCAACTCTGTCCGCCTCGATTACGGGGCATCTGGGGCCAGACGCTCCTGCTTATCAGGATGGTGTTATCTGTATCGGTCTCGCTCGAATCGGTCGAGAAGTCGCTCGGTCAGAGTCGGAATTGATACAGGCTGAAAGCTATCAATGCGACGAATTGCTCACAAGACTGGATCTGGGCGCGAAAACCGATCTGCATTGGACGCGCAGACAGCAACGTCAGTTTGCCGCCGCTCATCAACTTCTGAATCTAATTTCAGCGACAGCAGAACCGTAAAACCAGGCTTGGTTTGTGCCACAAATTGACGGAAATTCGACTGTATGATTTGCTGGCGGCATATTCGGAATAATCGTCAAGCTTTAACTGTTCGGGAAAGGTGCCTTGCTTTTGCCACGTGTTGCAACCGGTTCGTCCGGCACGATCTTCGTTATGAGCACGATATTCTGCACTTCCCTTTGCATCAGCACAACGTGAATAACCGAACTATTCACTATGCCGTAAGTGGTCATTCAATGCATTTCAACTGTTACGATCGATCCAGCCAGAACCGTGTCTGGCATCACATCCTTTTCAAACAGCTGACTTGGAGAGAGCATCTCTCAAAGTACTCCCCGCATTGAATTCACAAATCGGTAATAGCAAACTTATCGCTCTCGACTCTACTTTATAGAGGATATCAAAATGAAGCGCTGCAGTATTTGGGCCGCAGTTCTTTCAGCGTCTGTCGCTGTTCCATTTGCTGGCTGTTCACATATGCCCACAGCCATGCTCCCTTCCTCCGCCAGGGAAAAAGTTCTGGACAGCAAAATGGCCGTTGCTCAGGATCTGGAAAACAAAAAGGAATTGGAAAAGGCCAAGAAAGCCTATGAATCCATTCATAAGGCTGATCCGGATCGGGCACTCGCCTGTCACCGACTGGCCATCGTGAGCTACCGACTGGGTGAGCGCGACGAATCTCTGGAGTATTTCAAAAAAGCTAAAGAGCTCACACCCGAAAATGGAGAGCTGTTGAGTGATTACGGGTATGCACTTTACAAAATGAAAAAGTATCCTGAAGCCGAAGAGGTTTTGAGAAAATCAGTTGCTTTGAGTCCCAAGAGCGAACGTGCCACGACGCGCCTGGCGACTGTGCTGGGTAGCCAGGGGAAAATGCAGGAAAGTTATGCTCAACTCTGCAAAATCAGTTCGCCTGCCGAAGCGCATGAAATCATCGCCCACCTGCACGCAGAGCGTGGTGAGAAGAAACTGGCTTTGACCGAATATCAAAAGTCACTGGCGATGGGTAAAAGAGATGCCGGTAGGCTGGGATCGATCAAGAAGGGTTCGAAAGAATTTGACCAGAACCAGAAGTTATTGAAGCGGGTTGAGCAGAACATCGCGCAACTTTCTACAGATCCTTCTTTAAAAACATCCATGCCAGATACGAGGATGGTGAGTCATTCACAGACATCGCAGGCTAAACCGGAAATGAAGACGGCTGGTCTGGAAAAAGATTTGTCTCGAAAACAGAACAATCCTTTTGAAAATAAGCCAGAAATAAAAACCCAGGAGTCGCAGTTAGAAACTGAAGTTGCTACTGCGAAGGAATCTCCTTTCCGGGTGATCCGAGATCGATTCCTGAAGGAAAATAAAGACAAAGCTGCTGAAAATCCGTTCCTGGCAGATCCGATGCTGGCAGAATCTGCATTCGATGAGCCGCAGGTTGAAGTCGCTACCAAGCAACCGGCACCAAAACAGGTAGTCGAAGTTGAAAAGCTGATTGCTGAGGTAAAAAGTCAGCCCGAAACTCAAGAGAATGTCAGTTTCAGAAAGCTGACAGATGAAAATATAAATCGACTGGAAGCTGCTTCTTCCGCAGAGAAAAAGACGGTCGCCGTAGCAACTGCTGAAGAGCGGGTCGTTAAAGTAGCAGCCTCATCAGAACAGAACCAGTCCAAAAAGAAACGTTCCGCATTTGAATTGATGCGTGAACTGCAGAATGAACTGATTTCTGACTTTACTCCGCCTCAGCAGGAAACGTCTGCTCCGCAGCCGGAATTTCGTCTGGTGAAGCAGGCAGAACCTGAATTTGACGAACGAAATCCATTTGAGAATGCCAATCATCTGACGACTGCTAACTCACCATTTGAGGGATCTGCAGTAACACGAATCGGTAAATGGAATCCTGTTGATCCCGCGACGATCAAGAACGCTGATACCGGAAAAATCAATACTGTATCACGACAGGATGAACTCCAGACTGTTACGCAAAATCCGAAGCTGGTTGTCCAGACGGCAAGCGTAAGTCAGCCAAAGCAGGATCTAATTCAACCGAACACGGCTGAAACTTTGTGCCCGGATGCACAGGGTGAAGTCTTAAGCCTGGTGAGAGAACTGAATTCGAGTCAGGTACCTGAACTGAAACATGCTGTCCAGAGACTGGGGGCCATGGAAGCGGAAGCTGCTGCTGCGGTGCCTGCTCTGCGATCTCTGTCTCTGCATGACAACATGGGAGTACGGATTCAGTGTGCGTTCTCATTATGGAAGATCGAAGGCAATACAGATGACTCTGTGCCGACTTTGATTGACGCCATGAATTCGTCAGTCGAAAGTGATCGCTCCTTTGCCGCAGCAGTTCTAGCTCAGATCGGATTTCATTCACAGGAATTGACTCCGATTCTGGTACGGTCGCTGTCGGACAACAACGAGTATGTTCGACTGCATACAGCAGAATTACTGGCACGCGATTCAGACTGGAAGTACCAGGCCAACAAAATTCTCGCAGACTGCCTGCTTTCAAAGGATGTGAATATTCGCTGGCTGGCCAGCTACAGTCTGGCAGAGTTGAAACCGGAAGATGATCGTGTGATTGCTGCCTTGAGCATTGCTTTACAGGATAAAGCCAGCCAGGTGCGTGCAGGTGCCGCCTACGCTCTGGGAGAGATTGGACCATACGCTCATAAATCAATTCCGGAACTGCAGAAAGCTCGCTTTGATACCAATTCAGAAGTGCGAACTGCAGCCAGGAATGCCTTGAGCCGAGTACGTCGAGTGACGCCACCTTCTGCTAACTGAAAACCAGATTTGATCGATTCTCAACGGTTTCAATCCTGTGAATGCAGGTTTGAGACCGTTTTTTTTGAGACGGATTCAGATTCAGTAGCGGTTCTGAAAAATGCCTGCTCTGGTATTTACAGTCTGATATTGACTGCTCTGATCGGCGCCATTGACTGCCACACGTTGGGGAGAATTAGATTGAGAGTCTTTTGAAAGGTGGCGTTCGAGTCGACCTTCCAGAGCTTCTTCTTTCTGTTCCATTTCCTGCTTTCGTAACCTTCGATCACGAGTAGCAGCCAGTGCGCCCAGTCCAAAATAAGAAATCAGGCCAAACACTCCCATCATCAGATAGGTGCTGTCCGCTGGAATAGAAGAAGTCGTTCCCGTAGCCATTCCGAGTACAAAGATACTGATAATCAGGATCGAAGTATGGCTCAGTAAAGGGCGTGTGCCTGTTTCTGCTAATGATCTTTTTCTAGAATGCGCCATAAGAGAAGTCAGTCCCGGGATGATTCGAAGTGGGAAATCGATACAATTTGGGCCTTAACAACTGGCCCTGTTCCCTTGAGCGATCTGGTTCTGCTCACTTAAACTTAGTTCGATTCCTTGAGTGGGGCAAAAAAAAGAAGGCATTTCATCCCTTTTTTGGAAAATGTTGTTGTTCGTCAACAGAATTTCGGCGAGTTTTGATGGCACATTCAGCCTGGTCATTAAAATCGCTACTTAAATAGTATCTGTTTCAGGAGTTGAGAGCGTCTGTGAAAATTGCTTTGGCACAATTGAACCCGACTGTCGGCGATCTGTCCGGCAATTGTCAGAAAATTCTGGAAACAGTGAATCGCGCAGAACAAACCGGCGTCGATCTGATTCTTTTTCCGGAACTGATTCTCTGCGGCTACCCACCCAAGGACATTCTGCACAGAGAAGGTTTCATTGAAGCCTGTGATCGTGCGGTAGACCGATTGGCAGCACAATTGAATCCTGAAATCGGTGTTATCATTGGTCACCCCACGGGACGCGATCTCCCCGAAGGCCGAATTGCAAATGCGGCCAGTTTGCTGTTTCAGGGAAAAGTCGATTCTCAAATTCATAAATTGCTACTTCCCAATTATGATGTCTTCGATGAGCAACGTTATTTCCGTCACGCAGATCGGAAACAGATCAAACCCATTTCATTCCAGGGATTGAAGCTGGGTTTGCATATTTGCGAAGATGCCTGGTGGAGACAACCAGATACCTTCTATCACAATCAGCCATTTGAACTTCCGGATCCAGTCAAAATTCTCGCGGAAGCTGGCTCAGATATTCTGATTAATATTTCTGCCAGTCCTTTCGAGATTGATAAACGAAAGCGTCGACATCAGATTGTTGGTGCGCATCAGGACCGCTACTCGATTCCCTACCTGTTTGTGAATCAGGTCGGGGGGAACGACGATCTCGTGTTTGATGGTCATAGCTTTGTAATGGATTCTTCTGGTGATCTGGTATTACAGATGCCAGGCTTTAGAGAAGACCTGCAGTATTATGAGACAAGCAAGACCGCTGATGCTCAATTGAAGGAGATCATTGCTTTGTCACGGGAAGAACAGCTTTTTGAAGCTCTTGTGTTGGGTCTGCGAGACTATATGCAGAAGTGCGGATTTACAGATTGTGTGTTGGGGTTGTCTGGTGGAATTGACAGTGCACTGGCCTGCGCAATTGCTGCAGAAGCAATCGGACCAGAGCGGGTGCATGCGTTGTTGCTCCCCAGTCGTTACAGCAGCGATCATAGTGTTGCCGACTCACTGGAGCTGGCAGAAAACCTGGGACTTGACCATGAGACGATCCCCATTGACTCAGTCCATCTTGCCTTTGAAAATCTGCCGGTGATCGGAGAAGATTTAAAACTCGAACCAGCCGGGCTCGCGGACCAGAATTTACAGGCACGCATCAGGGGTGCGAATGTGATGGTCCGCAGCAACCAACATGGCTGGATGGCATTGGCGACAGGAAATAAGAGTGAGCTGGCCATGGGGTATTGTACGCTGTATGGAGATATGGCGGGTGGTTTTGCTGTGCTGTCGGATGTTTTTAAATGCGATGTCTATCGAGTATCAAAGTATGTGAATCAAAGAGCGGGCAGAATTTTGATACCGGAGAACATACTCGAAAAAGCTCCGAGTGCAGAGTTAGCCCCGAATCAGGTCGACCAGGATTCACTGCCGCCTTACGATTTACTGGATGGAATACTGAAAGGACTGATTGAGGACGAGCGCTCAGTGAAGAGTCTGGCGCAGGAGTATCCTCCGGAAACCGTACGCTGGGTGGCTGGTCGTCTGGATCGCAATGAATTCAAACGACGGCAGATGCCTCCCGGAATTAAGCTCTCTGCCCGCGCGTTTGGATCAGGACGCCGCATGCCGATGGCTGCCCGTTTCCAATGGGATGAAGAATAATATATTTGACAGATCTGATGACACCTTTGCTTCTGATGTAGGAATACGTAATGAAGAACTATCTCTGGATTTTGGCCTCGATTCTGGTATTGGTCTGCAGTTGTCATCAAGGCCAGGCGGACGATTCTCACCATTTACCTTTTGCTTCGCCTGAATCGGTGGGTATGGATCCCGGACGATTGGCGCTGATTGACTTTGTCGTGCAACGCGGCCTGGAGCGAGATTCCATGCCCGGTGCAGTGGTACTGGTAGGCTATCAGGGAAAAGTCGTCTTTCTCAAAGCGTACGGTGATCGACAGGTTCAGCCTGAAAAAGTGGCGATGACGACGGATACCGTGTTCGATCTGGCGTCTCTCACCAAACCTGTCGCGACAGCAACGAGCATCATGCAACTGGTCGAGCAGAGTAAAATACAGCTCAGTGATCCTGTCGCGAAATATATCCCTGAATTTGCCGTCAACGGAAAGCAGGACATCACGGTCTATCAGCTGTTGACGCACCAGGGGGGATTGATTCCCGATAATTCCATCAAGGATTACCAGGATGGCCCGGATAAAGCGATGCAGCGAATTTATGAATTAAAGCTGTACTACGAGCCAGGAACCCGCTTCGCGTATACGGACGTCGGTTTTATTCTGTTGGGCGATATCGTAAAACGGGTGACAGGTCAGTCAGTGCATGAATATTCGCAGAAACATATTTATCAGCCACTGGGAATGACTGAAACAGGTTACATCCCTGCATTGGAATTGAGGAAGCGTGCTGCGACCACTCAGCAGCGCGAAGGACGCTGGATGCAGGGGGAAGTACACGATCCACGGGCCTACAAACTGGATGGTGTCGCTGGACATGCTGGATTGTTTTCCACAGCCGAGGACTTGGCTATCTATGCGCAGACGTTGTTAAACCAGGGGAGTTCGGGAGAAAAAAAATTGTTAAAACCAGCGACCGTTGATTTGATGACCAGGGGCTACCAGGTCGTTGATATTAAACGGGGACTGGGCTGGGATGTTCTTTCGAGGTATTCTTCAAATCGTGGTGACCTCTTTTCCAGTCGGGCGTTCGGGCATGGTGGCTTTACGGGTACCTCTCTCTGGATTGACCCGGCACAGGATCTGTTTGTGATTTTTCTGAGTAACCGGGTTCATCCTGATGGCAAGGGATCTGTCAATTCGCTGGCAGGACGCATCGGTACGATCGCGGCGGCGGCCATCAGTCCGATCGCGGTTCAGCAGTCTACTTCTGAAGTATCTTCCAGTGACAGCTTGAATGTTCTGACTGGAATTGATGTGCTGCAGGCAGAGCAGTTCAAGTCATTAAAAGGCTTACGGGTTGGCTTGATTACAAACCATACAGGGCTGACGCGAGATGGAAAAAGCACAGTACAGATTTTGAATGATGCTCCTGAAGTCAATCTGAAGACTCTCTTCAGTCCCGAACATGGATTTGCAGGCAAACTGGATGTGTCGAAGATCGGTGACAGCACCGATCAAAAAACGGGCCTGAAGATATTCAGTCTGTATGGCAAGACGCGCACTCCGACTCCAGAAAGCCTGCAGGATCTGGATGTCCTCGTGTTTGATATCCAGGATGTTGGTGCCCGGTTTTATACCTATATTTCTACCATGGGCAATGCCATGCGGGCGGCAAAGCAGCAGGGGATTCGTTTTGTCGTGCTGGATCGCCCGAACCCGATCAATGGAGTCGATTTCGCCGGACCGGTTCTGGATGAAGGTTCGCAGTCTTTTGTCGGCTATCATCGCATCCCCGTACGTCACGGCATGACTGCGGGAGAGTTGGCGCGCATGTTTAATACAGAGATGAAGATCGGTGCTGATCTGCAGGTCATTGCCATGCAGAACTGGAAACGTGAAATGTACTACGATGAAACCGGTTTAACCTGGGTTAACCCGTCTCCCAATATGCGGAGTCTGAACGAAGCGATCCTCTATCCGGGAGTGGGATTACTGGAAACGACGAATCTTTCTGTGGGGCGAGGCACTGATACTCCTTTCGAATGGATTGGTGCGCCCTGGCTTGATGGAATGCGACTTGCCCGGGAACTGAATCGCTCGGGACTGCCGGGGGTACGATTCGTACCCGTTCAATTCATACCAGCATCCAGTAAGTTTGCTAATGAAACTTGTGGTGGCGTGAATTTCATTGTGACTGACCGACGACGGTTTCAGTCAGTAAAAACGGGTCTGGAGATAGCCTGTCATCTACGTGAATTGTATCCGGCGGGTTGGGATACAAAATCGTATCATCGCCTGCTGGGAAATCAGAGTGTATTTGATGCGATCCTGGCCGGTAAATCGGTCTCGCAAATACAGGCTCTGTTTCAACAGGACCTTGCCGAGTTCGGTTTTCGCCGTGCAAAGTATCTGTTGTACTGAGTTGGTTGTGGTGACCCTTGCTTCAGCGATGTCTTACCACTCACTCGTATCAAAGATGACCTCTTTCGACCCGATAATTTCGGAATCGAAATCTTCTACTAATGCCTGATCTTTGTTCGGATAATCCAGCTGATTGAGCACATACCTTAGACAATTGAGCCGCGCGCGTTTTTTGTCATCTGATCGAATCACAGTCCATGGACAGGCTTTCGTGTCTGTCGCCATGAACATCGCGTTTTGCGCTTTAGTGTATTCTTCCCAGAGCCCCAGGCTCTTGACATCGATCGGACTGAGTTTCCATTGTTTTAACTTATCGGTTTCGCGCGCTTTAAATCGGCGGAACTGTTCTTCGCGACTGACGGAGAACCAGAGTTTAAACAGGTGAATACCAGAGTTCACGAGCATATTTTCCAGTTGAGGGGCTTCACGCAGAAAGGTGTGGTGTTCGGTGGGCCGACAAAATCCCATGACCGGTTCGACGACTCCGCGGTTGTACCACGATCGATCAAAAAAGACGATTTCTCCCCTGGTGGGCAGGTGTTCGATATAGCGTTGAAAATACCATTGTCCCTGTTCTTTGTCATTTGGTTTAGGTAACGCGACCACACGGGCACCGCGAGGATTCAGGTGTTCCATAAAACGCTTAATGGTACCTCCCTTACCGGCAGCATCGCGTCCTTCAAACAACAGAACAAGTCGCTCTCCATTCAACTGTACCCAGCGTTGCAGTTTCAGAAGTTCGATTTGAAGTCGGGTGATCTCGCGCTCATATTTTTTCCGCTTCATTTTGGTTGGATAAGGGTAGTGTTCACAGAGAATCTGACCCTTTTCGGCCGATTTCACTTTTTTCTGAACTGCTTCAGGAACGATGTCTCCGGGAAGTTTCAGGTGGTAGGTGACTGGTAAGAGCGAGGCGTCTTGTGATTTTTTTTCTGACTTGGAACCCATGAGTTGACCTGTGTAAGTGAATATTGAATCAGAATTGGTGACATGAGAATCGCGATCAACGGCCTTCATTATGAAGTTCTGGTGAGAAAAGAGAAGCCCGTTCACTGCTGGATCTGAACGGTTTCAAATCAAAGCGAATGGTGTGTTTGCTGTAAGTGTTATTGTAGTAATAGTTTGGGGCGAATGTTTTACGGAAGGCCTTTCATGGCCATTAGAAAATTGAGCCTGTTCTGTAGGGGAGGCTCAAAACTTCCTCTTGCAGCAAAACAGCCTTTTTTTTAGTCTCCCTACAGCATTTCTACAGTTCTTCCCCAAATTCAAATATCAATATTCAATTGCCGACCGTTTTGATTCATTCACAATTCTGTGAAGACCCAGGTCGCCCCGAAAAAATTCTCAGGAAAGTAAAGCCGATATGTGGAGATCTATTCTCATCACAGGCATGCTGGTTGTTATGTGCGGCACAGGAGGCAGTCTCAGCTTCGCGCAGGAATTTCGAATTCGCACAACGGTCTATCAGCATCAGCCGGAAACTGATCCGGGCATCGTATCCCGCAGTGTGTCGATTTTTCATGCCGAGAAAGTATATGATCATGTAGATGGTTTAGGCGAAGTGACGATCTTTGATCCGATCCAGAAAAAACTGATTCTATTGAATGAGTCCCGCATGATAAAAACGGTGATCAATTTTGATGAAATCAAGCATCTGTTGAATGTGGCAAGGCATCAGACTCAGGAATATATTCATGATCAAATTAAGAGAGAAGAATCTAAGGGCAAGGCCATTGCTTCCCAGTTAAAATTTCAGCTGGATCCGACTTTTGAGATTCAATATGACGGCAATAAAAACCAGTTGACGCTGGAGAGTAAACTGATCAATTACCGTGTGCACTGTGTCGCCCCTGATCAACAGGCATCGGTCGAGAACTACCTTCGATTTGCTGACTGGATGGCGCGCCTGAACTATGTTCTCCATCCCTATACTCTGCCGCCGGCATCACGAATTGCATTAAATGAAGAACTCAGAACCAGAAATCTGATTCCCATAGAAGTGGAATTACAGACACGCCTGGAAGAGAAACTGCACCTGCGAGCCGAGCACAAAATTCACTGGAAGCTGGATCACAAAGACCGTGGTCTGATCCATCATTGGGAAACACTACGCAAGAATAAGGATGTGAATACCATCACCATTCAAGAGTATCTCAGAAACCAGTTTGCCACTTTGAGAAAGTGATTCTGGTATTCGGGTTGGAATGAAACAGCTTCTCGTCGGATCTTATTTTCCGATGACAGGTATGGTTGCCGGTGGTTCATACCATTCGATTTTTTCTTCCAGCAGACTGGAGAGTCGGGCCAGATTCTGATTGAGATAATCAATCAGGGCCTGATCTTTATGTGGTTTCCAGTCGTATTGCAATAATTCCTGATAAGCTTCTTCAGGAGTTTTCTTTTGAACCAGCATGCGATAGGCGGCGATGACACCACCCGTTCGCTGGGCACCTGCCGCACAATGTACCAGGACGGGCTTTCCTGCTTTTTCACAGCGCATGATTTCTGCAACGGCTTCCGCATAATCTTCGACGTCGCCTGTGCCGTCACCGATCAGATGCAGAACCTGATGGTCAATCTGCAGCTTTTTCGCAGTTTCCACTTCTGTTTTCAGGTAGGGTTTCTGCAGGTCACTTCCGTTGAGTGCGATGACTTTTTCGATCTTATTTTCACTGAGTACCGGTTCGATCAGGTAACTGGAGATCTGACCGCTGCGATAGATTTTGCCCTGCTCCACGACGCCGAAACGTTTTGCCACAAGCCGGTCTTCCAGAAGTCCTTCCCAGATCAGGACTACCGCCCCAATCAGGGCGCAGACAAGTAGAGAGATCTTGAACAGTTTATGTTTCCGGGTGGATTTGCTGGTGGGTTGCACAGCCGCATCCTGCTCAGTGCTGGTACTCATTTTTATCCTCGCTGTTTTAGCGCAATTTCGCTGATTTCCAGGAATTCGTGGCCCCGGACCCGCGGCATTGTAGTTGAAGACTGCGTCATCTGAACAGAGGAAAATCAGTTCTCATTTCAGCAGGAATCAGGCTGCTTCAAACGGACTGGCATTCGCACTGGGGAAGTATTTACACATCAGAATTCCCAGTTCATAGAGCAGAATCAGAGGCATCATCATCAGGATCATGCTCATCGGGTCGGCCGGTGTCATGAGCATGGAAATGATAGCAATGATCAAAATGGCCATCCGCCGTTTTTCATGATAGTCCTGCAGACTGAATACGGAGATTCTTTCCAGAAACAGCATGACCAGTGGTAACTGGAAACTGAGGCCGAACATCACCGGCAAAGTAATCGCAAAACTGATCCATTCGGACAGGCGAATCTGAGGGTTCACACCCAGTAATTTATTAAAGCCCAGCAGGAATTTGAGAACGAAAGGGAAGACAGCATAAAAACAGAACAGTGCCCCACCCAGGAATAGAAAAATGCTCATCGGCAGATAGATGTAGACGTATTTGCGCTCATGGGGATAAAGGCCTGCCGCCACAAACAGCCAGATCTGATAGATCACCCATGGACTGGCAAAGACCAGACCCGCGACAAAGGAGACCTTCAGGTAAATCGTCGTAAAAGCTTCCTGCACAGCCAGTGTGACTGGTTCAGCCATCGTTTCTTCCAGGCTGTCGATCCGGTATTGATAATCGAGGAGAATTTTTTGCAGTGCTTTGGTCTCTGCAGTCTGTGGCTGTTTACTGTTCAGGCTGGCGATCAGCTCATCAATGCTGGCAGACGGATTGACATCGGGATTTTCCGGGTCTTCGGCGATCTGATGCGGGAGTTTATCCAGATTGTATTCTCTCAAAGCAGAATCAATGGGTGCACGGACAACAGCAACAATTTTGTGACCAATAAATAAGGCACCCACTACACAAATCGCAAGTCCAATTAATGCTTTCCATAAATGAATGCGAAGGGCTTCGAGGTGATCCCCAAAGCTCATTGTGGATTCATCAAATAGATCGTGAGACTGTGGTTTCATCTGACTTTGCATTCTGGAGAGACCAATACCAAACAGCATCACCACGATTTGCGTTTTACGGGATGAGCGGTAACGGCATCAGTAAGATGAGCGGGTACTGTTCAGAACAAATGGAATAATGTAACTGGCTCCTGAGGAATTCACGATGTTGCAGGGACGTGATTCAGGAGTACCCACTCCATTTGCCCGCTGGATGAGCAGGAGGGAAGAGCGGCGGTAACTATTACTATTGTAAACAACCAGATCGCGCTGTCAACCAGAGGTATTCCGAAGATACAGAAATCAGGGAGTTGCCGGTTCTGCAGGCTCGCCTTCCATCGCGGGATCGGCTGCGTCCGGGTCTTCGGGGGCTGCCGCATTCTGTTTCTCCTCAGACTCAATGATTCCGTGCACCTCCATGGAGTAGGCCATAATATTGATCACCACGATAAAGAGGGTCCAGATTAGCATAGTCTTACCCATCTCTTTATCTTTTTGGGCATAACTCCAGCCCTTACCGAACGCATAAATCGAGACGAAAAAACCAATTACGCATTGTAGTGGTCCGTCAATTTTATAAAGCTTAACCAGAGTGATAATAAAACAGACGAACAGGGTGAGGAAGGAGATGCCAAACAGGACCCAGACAAGAAGCAAAGGCAAATACGGGGTCACAAAATAAAATATGGTACCAATTCCCGCCCCTCCCAGCACTCCAATTACCGCGAGTTGTAGTGGATGAGTAGCACTGTCGTCACCCTTTTCGCGGTCGGCTTTCGAAACATATTTAGTTTCAGAAAGTTTTGTAATCAGATTCAGGTCAGGTTTGCAATGCACTGCCAGCAGGCCATTGACTCTGGCGTTATAGATTAATGTCGGAGCATAGAACAGACAGGCAAGCACCCACAATATAGAAGGTAAGATCAATACTTTTGCATCCAGTTCTGCAGGGGTTTTACCAACGAATGGACCTTCCACAAAATCTTTGATCTTGTTTTCTTCTGCGTATTCCTTCGCACCGTTATCTCTGGCAACCGATGAGTTGTAACGGACATTCGAGAAAAAAGTATTTAAATCATCGCCGCTAACTGCTCCAATAGCCGCCAGGCAGCCAATCACCGGAAGGCTGGTCATCACGAAAACAAAACACCAGAACATCGCCGGTTTCACGAGATTGAGGAAAATTTTTCCCAGTTTGTGTATCATCCAGCCCGGTGTGGAATCCACCATGGTCATGTGCGGAATTGCCAGTGGGAACATCAGAAAGGTGGGGATAAAACCCGCGGCGATCAGGATCGCTCCTGTGGGAGTTGAGCCATTTGAAATGAAATAATATCCTAGTGTCCCCAGGATCGCTTGTGCCGGCAGGCTGAACAGAATAACCCAGAAGATGAATTTCATTCCTAATGCAGAACACAGAAAAAAGTCAAAGTTGATACGTTTCAGTTTGTCTTTTTTCTGCAATGCATACCGGACCACTTCAGTTTGAATGAACCAGATCCAACCGGGAATGGCCATGATGGAAACAAATGCAATAAAGCCCCAGAATGCACGAGGAGGGGTTCGATGACACCACATCACCATGAAAATCGCGCAGAAAAACAACGTGCTCGCGATGGACGAATAAAGGAAAGTCTTGATCGCCAGTCCTTTATGATTTTTCAGAAATGTGTAGGCGTCTCCCCAGGATTTTGAATAAAACTCTTCAACGGCAGGCCCTTTGCGTTTACGTTTACGACGAGTTGCTTCGCTCATGCGACCCGTGCTGAGATCAACGCCGCAATTTGAGCATTCAACATCATCTTCGTCGACATCGTGCCCGCAGCGGGGGCAGATTTTTGCTGCCTTGTCTTCGAGTTTATCGATATCAAGCGTGGCCAGAAAATCGTCTGTATCTGCTGGTTTGCTGGATCTGCTGCGTTTCTTGCTCTGTTTCGCAGCAGTGACTTTGACGGGGGCGCCGCATTCTTTACAACGTACTTTTTTCCCTTCAGCTTCATCTCTGACGGAAAAGGAAGTATTACATTCTTTGCAGCGAACCTTGATGGGCATGTAAGACCTTTGAGATATTTAGTGAGATCCTTCGAAATCAATCCCAGTCGGCCTGCCCCTGAATGGTGTCGTCGTCCGGTTTCGGATCTGGGGATGCTGTTAAGTCTGGCCGACTCTTTGTTTTCCAATTATCAACAGAGCATGGGGCATTTCGCAAGTGGACAGTCACTGAATTTCAAATGCTCGTGATTTATCTTCAGGAGAGAAATCAGAGTTAATTCAACAAGGGATCATGTTGTTTCACTTTGAGAAGCCGCTGCATCTCGAGCAATCGAGTGCGCGTATTCTGTTCCAGCATCGAGCGGTGGCTCCGGGAGAAACATGCGAGCGATCGATTCAGGCAGCGCGTTGCGCGGCAGAAGCGGCCGACTATCCAGAACAATTCACCCAGATGGACCAGGTCCTGCCCCATCGATGCAATATTGTTTGTCTGTTTGTGGAGCTGGTAAGCTTTTCGAAAACAGGAAACAGCACGTAGATGGTTTCCCTTCAACCCCTGAACGATTCCCAGATTTCCCCAATCAGCAGCCTGGGAATCCGGATCACCGTACAGGATCTCTCGTGACAGTGATATGTTCAGTAGTTGTTCTGCGAGTGAGTAGTCTTCTTGCAGAATAGCGTCATTTGCACGTCCCGTCAGATCACAGGCAGAGTTATCAGTAAGTTGGTCCAGTTTTTCTTCGAGGGTCTGATGGTTTGCAGAACGCAAGTCTCCCCAGGCAATGGAATATTGCTGAAATTGAGAGGCTAAATCAAAGAATTTCAGATGACGATAAGCGACTGCCAGATTATGGCAGACGACGGATCTCAACTGATTATTTTCCTGCTGTTGTGCAGCATCAAGTACAATTGAGAATTGTTCAATCGATTCCAGATTGTTGCCGGTTTCAAGCAGAAACTGTCCCAGATGCAGACGGCGTACCCAGTTTGATACCGTGAAATCGTTTGAAAAAAACAAGGCACGGGCCTCCTGAGACTTTCCTTCTGACGCTAACAGATGTGCCTGTTGCACAATCGGATTCAGTAAATCCCAGTCTTCTGATCTCGCTGTAGGGGGCAAAGATTCTGACACTGCAAACTCCTCTCGTGTTTCTGATCTTGTGGTTTAATAGAAAGATGAAACGAGAGAGAGTGAGTGAGATGAGAACATTTGAGGGAAAGTAACCCTCGGGCCTGAAGGAGAAATTCAGGGGCTTGTGCTTCTTGATTTACCGATAATACCCATATTAACGGTTGTGTCAATTTTAAAATGTCGCAATTTTCATCAACTTTGCTAAATCACGGAATCAAAAGGTTCGGAGATAGTAGCTGATTTGGAGTTAAGCTTTGCTGCCAATATGGCAGCAGGATTTCAGGCGATAGAGACTGTCCGGCAGGATTGGCCAGAGAATTCATTCTTAGAAATAATCGATAACATCTATATATCAAATGTCTTATGGATTATTCGCCAAATAGGCACGGCGTTCGCAGCTAGGATTGATACGCTCTTGTCTGCACCGCAGGTATGAGTTGACCATGTGTTGTTGTGGATTGGCTAGACCGCCACCACAGATCATAAAACTATCCGATGTGAAGACATTAGAGTCAAAAATTAAAATCTAGGAGATCCCAATGGCGAAGAAGGCTGCCAAAGCAAGTAAAGGCGCCCGGATTGTCCCTCTTGGTGACAAAGTCGTTCTGAAAAGAGAAGTTGCAGAGTCAACCACAGCAGGGGGTATTGTCCTTCCTGACAGTGCGCAAGATAAACCACAACGTGGTGAAGTAGTCGCCGTGGGAGATGGACACGTCAAATCTGATGGAACGAAACTTCCATTAACCGTCAAGGAAGGGGACCGTGTCATTTTCAGTCCTTATGGTGGGGACGAAATCAAAATTGGCGGAGAAGAGTATCTGTTGCTCCGCGAAAGTGACATTTTGGCAACTTATTAAGTTGCCCCTGTTTTGTTATTAGCGGTAATCGCTCCCGATTCAGGTGAGCTGGTTACTCTTCCTTTCAAATTTCATACTGCGTACATGGAGAGATAGTGAAATGGCAAAGATGATTGCCTTCGATCAGGAAGCTCAAGAAGCGATGCGACGCGGCATCAGTAAGCTGGCGCGCGCAGTTCGAGTAACGCTGGGTCCCAAGGGACG
Organism: Gimesia algae; assembly: GCF_007746795.1. Lineage (NCBI taxonomy): Bacteria > Pseudomonadati > Planctomycetota > Planctomycetia > Planctomycetales > Planctomycetaceae > Gimesia > Gimesia algae. The sequence goes on along the minus strand of NZ_CP036343.1, from coordinate 4,002,190 downwards.
TAATGTTATTCTTGAAAAAAGCTTTGGATCCCCGACTGTGACTAAAGACGGTGTATCTGTTGCCCGTGAAATCGAACTCCCAGACAAGTTCGAAGACATGGGTGCCCGCATGGTTCGCGAAGTTGCCAGCAAAACGTCTGACATTGCCGGCGATGGAACCACAACTGCGACTATTATGGCAGAGGCGATTTACAATGAAGGTCTGAAATCCGTTGTTGCCGGTGTCAGCCCGATTGCCATGAAACGGGGCATGGATAAGGCAGTCGAAGACATTGTCGATAAGCTCCACAAAATGTCGATCGAATGCAAGAACAAAAAAGCGATTTCGCAGGTTGGTAAAGTTGCCTCGAATGGCGATGAAGAAATCGGAAAAATTCTGGCAGATGCCATGGAGCAGGTTGGAAAAGACGGTGTGATTACCGTTGAAGAAGGTCAGAGTCTGCAGACCAGCTTCGAAGTGGTCGAAGGCATGCAGTTTGACCGCGGTTATCTGTCTCCTTACTTCGTAACCGATCCTCAGAGCATGTCCTGCGATCTGGAAGATGCCTACGTTCTGGTTCACGAAAAGAAGATTTCGAACATTAAAGATCTGGTTCCTGTTCTGGAAAAAGTCGTTAATGCCGGTAAGCCTCTGTTGATTATCGCTGAAGACATCGAAGGTGAAGCGCTGTCGACGCTCGTAATCAACAAACTGCGTGGTACCTTCCGCTGCTGTGCTGTTAAAGCACCTGGTTACGGCGATCGTCGTAAAGCAATGCTGCAGGATATCGCCATCATGGTCGGTGGTCAGGCGATCTTTGAAGACCTCGGAATTCAGCTGGAAAATCTGCAGTTGTCCGATTTGGGAACAGCCAAGAAGGTTTCCGTCGACAAAGACAACGCGACCATCATCGAAGGTGGTGGAAAGCCTGGCGAAATCAAATCCCGGATCGAACAGATTCGTCGTGAACTGGAAAATTCATCCAGTGATTACGACAAGGAAAAGCTGGAAGAACGGATTGCGAAACTTTCCGGTGGTGTTGCACAGATCAATGTTGGTGCTGCTACCGAAAGCGAAATGAAAGAAAAGAAAGCTCGCGTGGAAGACGCATTGCATGCTGTTCGTGCTGCTGTCGCTGAAGGCATTCTGCCCGGTGGTGGCGTTGCGTTACTGCGATGCTCTGCAGCCTGTAAGCCATCGGGTCTTTCACAGGAAGAAAAAGTGGGTTACGAAATTATTTTGCGGGCCTGCCGTGCACCGCTGACATCCATTGCCAATAACGCCGGTGATGATGGTAGTGTGGTCTGTGAAAAGGTTTCCGAACTGGAAGGCAATATGGGCTACAACGCCGCGACTTCCAAGTACGAAGATCTGGTCAAAACCGGGATCATTGATCCGACCCGTGTGACGCGTTCCGCTCTGCAGAATTCAGCCAGTGTTTCGACTCTGCTGCTGACCAGCGATGCTCTGATTGCTGAAAAGGGTAAGGACGACCATGGAGACGACGATCTGCACTAAGCTCAGATTTCGTCCCGTTTTATAATAGATTTAAAGCACCCGGCAGGAGACTGTCGGGTGCTTTTCTTATTCCTGATAATCCGGGCTGTTCCAGCCCGCGAAGAATTCATGACGGTCCAGGTGGTTTTCGGTCTGGTTTTCGACTGCCCTGAGCCAGAATGTTAGAATGTGCGCATTGCGAACAGCAACTGATATTAGTACCATTTGCATCATTCCCGAGTTCCGTCAAATCAGTATTTACTCCTTCATTTCCAGAAGATTGGTAGAGTTTCGTGGCAAGAGAAAAAGTAGTTTTGGCATACAGTGGTGGTCTGGATACTTCAGTCGCCGTCAAGTGGATCAATGAAAAATACAATATGGACGTGATCACTTATACCTGTGATCTCGGCCAGGGTCGCGATGTGGATGGAATCAAGGAAAAAGCGATCAAAACCGGTGCTGTTGAAGCCGTCATTGAAGACACCAAGAATATGTTTGTCGATTTCTTTGTCTGGCCTTCTCTGATGACAGGGACAATGTATGAAGGCAAGTATCCGCTGGCAACGGCACTGGGACGTCCTCTGATTGCGCATCGTATGGTCGAAGTTGCCAAAGAGCACGGTGCAACAGCTGTAGCACATGGCTGTACTGGCAAAGGGAATGACCAGGTTCGGTTTGATGTTTCATTTCAGACTTTGGCTCCCCAGTTGAAAATTATTGCACCAGTGCGAGAATGGAAATGGACTCGGACTGAAGAACTGGCGTATGCCAAAGAGCATGGCATCGAAGTGGAAGCCACTAAAGAAAGCATTTTCAGTATCGACCAGAACTTGTGGGGACGTTCTGTGGAAGCCGGTATTCTCGAAGACCCCTGGGTCGCCCCGCCTAAAGAAGCCTATAAATGGACGGTTTCCCCCGAAGATGCTCCTGACCAGCCGGTAGAAGTCACAATCGAATTTGAGCAGGGACGTCCGATTGCCATCGATGGGAAAGAGATGGATGGGGCTGAGCTGATTCTACACTTGAATAAAATCGGTGGAGAAAACGGCGTCGGTCGCATCGATCATGTTGAAAACCGTCTGGTGGGGATTAAGAGTCGCGAAATTTACGAAGCACCGGCTGCTGTCATTTTGCATAATGCCCATCGCGAACTGGAGTATCTGACGTTGAGCAGACAGGCACTGCGATTCAAGACCTACGTTAGCCAGACCTGCAGTGACATCATTTATGATGGCCTGTGGTATAGCTCATTCCATCAGGACCTGATGGGATTTGTCGAAAAGAACCAGCGTTTTGTCTCGGGGACCGTACGGGTTTCGCTGTATAAAGGAAATCATACAGTGACCGGCTTGAAAAGTGAGCACAGTCTTTACAGTCCTGAACTGGCAACCTATGAAGAGGGTGACCAGTTTCCTCATGAAACAGCCCTGGGTTTCATCCGGATCCATGGACTGGCTCAGCAGACGCAGGCCCGCCAACAGTTATTGAAAGGGGAGCCCAGTTCCAAACCAACCCGGATTATGCCCCCCAGTCAATCTGACAAATCCTGAAAAAACTGGTTGCAGACACTCGATCAAAGTGTATCAAATCTCATAAATTGAATCATAATATCTGCAATGAGCTATGATTCGGGCTAACTTTAGCACATGTGGTCGCATGATGGATCAATCGACACAGAAAGGACGGACTATCGCAATCGGTGATATTCACGGTTGTGATGTTGCGCTGGGTACGATTTTGTATCACCTCGAATTGACGGGGGAGGATACCTTTATCTGTCTGGGGGATGCGGTTGACCGGGGGCCTGGTACCAAACATGTGATTGAGATTCTTCTGGATCTGAAAGCCACCTGTAAGCTGATCATGATTAAGGGCAATCATGAAGAGATGATGCTGGATGGCCTGCAGGGTGGCCACTGGGAATCAATCTGGCTGCAACATGGCGGCAAGGAAGCAATCGACTCCTATGGCGGTCGCTACGATCTCATACCAGAAGAGCACCGAATTTTTATGGCGACTGCCCTGGATTATTACGAGACAGAGACAGATATTTTCGTGCATGCGACGGCTGTTCCTGGTGTTCCTCTGGAAGACCTGACAAATCAGGAACTCCGCTGGGATCGGATCACAGGCGAGGAAGAACCGGATCCCTCCGGACGTCGGATCATCTGTGGGCACACGGCACAGAAATCAGGAAAGCCACTCGTCTATGATGGTTGGGCCTGTCTTGATACTGCTGCCTACCGGGGAAACTATCTGACCGCGATCGACTTGCACACAAATGAGCTCTTTCAGGCCAAACAGTCAGGAAAATACCGGGATGGTAAAACACTGGAACGCTATCTGATTAAGTAACCGACGCGCAGAATCAAGCTGTCGCTTGCTTCTGCCCTCGCACAGGAATCCGCTCAGTCTGTCAGGTGCATGATCACCATTTTCTCTTCGCTCATTTCCTGGATCGCATACTTAGGGCCTTCCTTTCCTGTCCCACTGTGCTTTAATCCGCCATATGGCATTGCATCAGCCCGCCACTGGCTGGACCAGTTGATATGCAGGTTGCCACTCTCCACTTCACGGGCAAATTTCATAGCCCGGTCGAGATCCTGTGTAAAGATACCAGCTGACAGTCCGTAAGTTGTATTATTGGCCATTTGAATCGCATGCTCGATATCATCGAAGTAAGACAGTGCGACTGCAGGGCCGAAGATCTCATCTTTTTCGACCTGCATCTCAGGTTTGGTGTTATCCAGAATCGTCGGGGCATAGATAGCGCCTTGCCGTGTTCCCCCTGTTACCAGTCGCGCGCCCTGGCTGACCGCGTTGTTGACCCATTGTTCAACACGCGTGGCGTCAGATTCACGAACCATCGGGCCAATTTTTGTCGATTCTTCCAGTTGGTTTCCGGTGTGCAGGGCATCGACTTTCGATTTTAACAGGTCGACAAAATCAGACTTGATCGCGGAAGAAGTCAGAATGCGTTGGGCAGAGATACAGACCTGACCGGCGTTGGCGTACCCCGCCATACTGACTGCCATTGCTGCCTTTTCCAGGTCAGCGTCATCCATGATAATGACGGGGCTGTTACTCCCGAGTTCCATGGTGACTTTCTTCAATCCCGCCATTTCGCAAATTTGAGTTCCCACTTCATAGCTGCCTGTGAAGCTGATTTTGCGAATCCGGGAATCAGTACAAATGGCGCGACCAATTTCCCCTCCCGGGCCGGTAATACAGGCGATCGCTTCTTTGGGCAAACCGGCTTCCAGCAGAAGCTCGGTCAACTTGAGCGCCGACAATGGGGTATCGCTGGCCGGTTTGATGAGGATCGCGTTCCCGGCTGCAATGGCGGGGCCAACTTTATGGCAGACGAGATTTAAAGGGAAATTAAAAGGGGTAATGGCGGCCACGATTCCACAGGGAACACGCAGGGTAAACCCGAGTTTGTTCTGTCCGCCAGCATTCCCTTCGAGGGGAATCATTTCCCCCGTCATGCGCCGGGCTTCTTCCCCTGACAGTCGGATCACTTCGGCACTGCGAATTGCTTCGACCTGACTCTCTGCCAGAATTTTGCCTTCTTCCAGACTGATGGTCCGTGCGAAATCATCTTTTCGCTCCAGCATCAATTCAGACGCTTTCTGGAGGATCAGACTGCGATCATAAGCGGTCATGGATTTCATGATGCGGGCACCCTGCTCCAGAACCGAGACCGCTTTCAAAACATCGTCGCCACTCCCCTGCGGGATCGTATCAATGACTGACTGGTCAAAGGGGTTGATCACATTGATTGTTTTTGAGGTTTCCTGCCATTGTCCCGCGCAAAACATTTTCATATTGATCAATCCTTTATGGTAAGTGGAAGCCACGTAAATCACAAAAACCCAGACGAATTTAGAATAGACGTGCTGACAGAATCTGACAACCCAGGCAGGCTGCTGATTTCATTCCTGAAGCAACCTGATTTACATAAGTTTTATATTAGTAGGCTTTTATGTCAGTTTTTACTGACTGAAGATTGATCTTGGCAGAAAGCCACAATTCTGTTAGAAAACGTCTGCTTTTCAGGGGACAGTTCTGTCTCCCTTTTCACTTCTCTCAATAAATTGCTGTGGCGGACACATCGCGGCAGTGAATTGCCTCCGACAATTTTTCTTCTATCAGGTGGATATGATCATGGCCAACCTTCGATGTGTGGCGCCGTGGATGCTTTGTTGTATCTCAATTCTTCTCTGGAGTTCAGGTTGTGAAACACTACCTGAGTGGGATTCTGAATCGATGGCCACAACGCACAAGGCTGAAAAACGAGTCAGCCGGGCAGAAGACTATCGTATGCAGTTTCAAACCAAGCGAGATCCCAAAGCTTTGAACTGGATACTTAAGAATCGTCTGTATTCTGGAATGTCACGGAACAGCGTGGAAATAGAGATCGGCGAAGAAGGTGAATTTCAGGAAGCTTCCAAGTGGCTCAAAGCCACCGGTGGAACGTTTCGTACGTCTGACGAGGCATATCGCTGGGGACCTGACGAAAGTGGTCGCAGCGTCTACCTGATCTTCCGTGATGACGTGCTGGTCAACTTCGATCCCAAAGACTTTGATCTGGATTAGAGTCTTATCAGACTTGGAATGGCACGTTGGTCGAAATGGTCCGCACGCTCGATGGCGTGCTCGCCTGACATTGACCACCTGCCAATACAGGATTGATAGACCACTAGACTATGTCCCGTTTTACTGTAGCGTCTTCAAGGCCATTTGGGCCGAGTATATAAAATTGGGGGACGCTATGTTAAATGTGATGCGCTCTAGATACCGTCGTTACTGAATCTGTACCAGGTCTTTTTCTTTTTCGCGATTCAGCCTTAACTGTCCGCAGGCAGCATCGATATCATCCCCCTTGCGTTTCCGGACCGTCACATTGACACCACCCTTAGCAAGTGTCATGAAGAAGCGGTCAACGTCTTCTGTCGTGGGAGTCTGGTAGCCGGTCTCCTGGACCCCATTGGCGGGTATCAGATTCACATGGGCATTGCGGTGCTTCAGCAGGCCAGCCAGCTCATGTGCCTGGGCGGGACTGTCGTTGACTCCTGCCAGCAGGATATATTCAAATGTGACACGTCTGCCAGTCGTTACGTAATAATAGTCGGTCGCATCAAGAATTTTCTGAATACCAATTTTGTGATTGGTGGGAACGATCTGATCTCGTAGTGTGTCATTCGGTGCGTGCAGTGAAACGGCAAGGATGTAAGACTTGTTGACATCTGCCAGTTCGCGGATTTTGACAGGCAGTCCGACAGTGGAGACTGTGATTTTGCGGGCTCCGATCCCCATCCCGCCTTTATGATTCAGCGTATCTAAAGCGGGGATCAAGGCTGACAGGTTCGCCAGCGGTTCACCAATTCCCATGACTACGATATTTGAGATGCGTTCTTCTTCCCCGATCACTCGATCCAGGCGTAAAATCTGTTCCAGGATTTCCCCCATCGTCAGATTTCGGGTTAAACCCAATAATCCGCTGGCGCAGAAAACACAACCCATGGCACAACCAACCTGTGTGCTGATACAGACGGTGTTTCTTTTGGGTTCACGCATCAGCACACACTCGACGTGATGTCCGTCGTGCAGTTCAAGCAACAGTTTTTCCGTGCGATCTCTGGAGGTCTGATGTTTGACAATGCTGGTTGAAAAGAGCCGAAAGTTCTCCTTGAGGAGATCTCGAAACTTCTTGGAAATATCGTGCATCGCATCAAAGTCATTAACACGTTTGGTGAAGATCCAACGCCGAATCTGATCTGCGCGATATGAAGAAGATTCATGCTCAATGCACCATTGCGCCAGCTGATCGCGGGTCAAGTCGGTGATTAAGGGCAGCGATGAGACTTCAGTTGCAGAAGTCTGTGGGATCTCATTTTCAGAAGGCAGCATTTTGGGGCTCAAGCACGTGGGGTTCGCAGTCAATTCAAAGCGCTGCGAACAGGTTTTACAAATCACTCCGATTTCGAAAAAACGCCCGAAATCTTGTTCAGGCTCACGAATCTCTGTGGGTATCATACCGGAGACCCGACCACATGACTACTATTTCCAGGAGTAGTTTTCTGATTACCGCACAGCGAGTACCGTTAAAGCGATTGTTTTACGGTACATTCGTCTCTGCTGGAGGGGCGGGAAAGCTGACGACCGTCCCTTTGTTCTTTTGACGCTGTTTTGGCTCTTCTATGGATTCCAGATCGAAAGAGAGTGCCGGGATCGGCGGTGGAGAATTCGGAATCGCCGGCAGATCAGGGGTTGAAAGATCCGGTACCGACAAAGTCGGCAGTTTAGGGGCCGACTGTGCCTGCAATTGTTGTTGCTCAGGCTTGAGTTGAGGCTGAGGAACACCTTGTGACATCAGTGGTGCTTCAGCAGGACGAGCAGGATTCTGTCGTACAATTCGTCGGCCATCATCTTCAATCGCATTCCTGTTAAACGCGATGGTCTGTCCCTGGATTTCTGCTCCCACGATGCGATAGTGCTGACCGGGGGGCGCTTTTAAGGCCGTCAAGAGATTTCCGGAGTCCGGCAGAGTTCGTTCCTGCGGTGAGGAAGAGAGCTTCAGTTCCAGGCTGGATCCATCTGGATATTTCAAACGTAATCTGGGTTGAGAATAGGCCACATTTGTATTTCCAAATGGGTTTCCAAACTCAGCAACGCGTTCAAAACGTGCGTGTACTTCGTTGTTCCCGGCCGCCATTCTCGGGCGTGTATAGGTTTTGTTTGCCATTACTAATTCTGCATTCGACATATGCAAATGCCAGTTGCCTGTCGAGGCAATCACGATATCATCTGCACCAAAATGCAATTGAGGGTATACATACAGAGAAGAAGCGATTTGAGAAGCTGCCACGGGAGGCATTCTTTCTGCTCCCAGGAACATGGCACATTGAATTAATGTCGGCACGGGAACAGCCTGCACGATTTTGGGCTGATTCAATTGTGCCATCATTTTCGTTTTATCATTCGTGGCGTAATAGAGTGAGAGTAAAGCGACCGAACTCTGGTTTGTCTCCAGGTCGACATCCAGATTACGCAGAATCGCTTCTTCCGCTTCGTCAGGTTGCTGATACTTTTGCAGGATTCGGGAGCAGAGCAGGTTCGCTTCCCAGACATCACTGGAGTAGGTCTGCGATTTGAGCGCCATTTTCGCGGCATCTGGTTGCCCCAGATAATCGCGGATCCCGGCGAGATTCGCCGTTCCCGATGCCAGCATGTCATCGCGGCGGAAATATCCATCACCCAGGTTCGCCAGCTCGGTGTAAGTATGCGAGGCAGCAAAGAGCTGTCCCTGTGCCTGCTGTGTACGCGCAACATAGTACCAGTAGGGTGGGTAATGACTCATAAAGCGTTCCAGGCGTTTTAGAATGCGCAACCGCACGCGCGGGTTCTGCTCCTGCATCGCCTGATCCAGGGTTTCAAGGTCGTCGTCACGAATCAACCAGTCATCGGGAATATGTTTTTCCTGAGCCAGTTTCCAGAACGTATCCAGAAACAGGGTGGAGCGGGAAATGACCGCTTCCATACGTTCTTTGTCTACTTTCCAGACATCCAGATCTTTCTGGGCTTCGACATTTCGATAGTCCCACCAACTGTTGGCTCCATTGCGGACTGCACTACCGAATTGCAGCGTCAACACATCTGTAGTTAAAGCCAGTGCATTGGTGGCCATTTTCTGGCGAGCGTGATACTTGTGCTTATTCTTGAAGTATTCCCGTTCCTGATCCGCGATCTCCACCTGTCCGATTTCGTCCAGAACAGCAGAGTAAAGTTTGACGACTTTCTCGTCTCCAATTCCATTCAGATTCAAATTGTTCAGAATCTTTTCCCGCTCTTCAAACATGACCTCTTTGGTGCCTGATTTCTTGATGCGGTAGAATGAGGCACGGCAGTAATTGAGGGCAATCGCCGTCTTACCGGCAGTCGGGTCTGGTTCTTTTCGGGCTTCTTCCGCGTGTAACAGAACCAGAGCGGGGCCACTGAGAATCAAGGCCACCAGCAATCGAATTGTTGCACTTCGAAATAGAGTCGGCATGTGATCTCCTTAACTGCCGATCAGTATCAGTATTATGGCAGGAGTTTGGATAATGTCGTGGATGCTTTGCACACCAATGCAGGAAATTAATTTCATCTACTTAAATCTACACGACGAATATCGCTCAGGTGGGATTTCCCTGCCATTTTTAATGATTTTTCGAGTGGTACAACGACTGGTCGTCCGGTTGTGTAAAATGGGGTGAGTCTGGTGCCTGGTTTGACGGGCAGCTGAGTTTACAGCTTGTAGCAAGCATAAAAAAATCCCACTGATTTCAGGATGAAATCAGTGGGATAGAGAATGACGGTTAAGTCGTTTTATTCTGTTCAGGCCGCTTTTGAGATTTGCGGAGTATCGGAATAAAGCGTAGGGAATTGCGGTGAAGAAAGTCGTCCTAAGCTTTCGGCGATTCCACGAACTACTGTTTCCTGTTGCACTTCCGTCAATTCTGAGAAGATCGGCAGAGCCAGGCATTCACTGGTGATCAGTTCGGTCTGAGGAAGATCGCCAGCTTTGCAGCCCAGGTATTCAAAACATTGCTGTAAATGAAGTGGACGAGGGTAATAGATGGCACAACCGATATGCTTCTCGCGCAGATCCTGAAGGACTTTATCCCGTTGACCGCCCTTCACTCGAACGCTGTACTGGTTGTAAACATGGCGTCGATCAGGGAGAACCGTGGGAGGTTCTACACAGTCGAGTAACTGATAGTGCCGGAACAGGGCATTGTATCGTCTTGCGTTTTCCTGACGCTCGGTTGTCCACTTATCAAGGTGACGCAGTTTGACACGCAGAACTGCCGCCTGCAGCGCATCCAGTCGGCTGTTAATTCCGATTTCGGCATGCTGGTAGCCACCCAGGTCGCCATGGACTCTTAAGCGTCGGATTCGTGTTGCCAGATCTGGATCGTCAGTTGTCACTAATCCGCCATCGCCGGCCCCACCCAGGTTCTTGGTGGGGAAGAAGCTGAAGCAGCCCACGGTACCAAGGACACCGGCACGACGTCCGCGATATTCTGCACCGATGGCTTGTGCGGCATCTTCAATGACAGGAATACCATTGCGAACCGCATTTCTCCAGATTGGTTCCATGTCGGCACATTGTCCAAAAATGTGGACTGGCATGATCGCTTTCGTCTTATCGGTGATTTTATTTTCAATTGAATCAGGGCACAGATTGAAGCTGACAGGGTCAATGTCCGCAAACACGGGGGTTGCACCGACGCGTGCGATACAGCTGCCCGTTGCAAAGAATGTGAACGGGCTGGTTATCACTTCATCACCGGGTCCGATTTCCAAAGCCATTAGAGCCAGTAGTAAGGCATCAGTACCAGAGGCGACCCCGATCGCATTTCGGGAATCACAATATTCTGCGATATCGCACTCAAATTCGGCAACTTCGTCACCCAGTACAAAGGACTGGTCATCGAATACTTTCAGGACTGCTTCCTGAACCTCCGATTTGATTCTCTGATATTGTGCAACAAGATTGATGAAGGGGACTGGGGTAGGGGTGTTGTTTGTCATTCAGCGACTCCATTCGCTATGGGAATCCGGGGAGTTCCGTGCTCAAAAACCGGTCAAAATGGTAGTTTTGAGAGATTTGGTACACCAAATTATCAGGTTAGACATTGAGAGATCGATCATTTTGAGAGGATTTCCATCCTGGAATTCTCAATAACAAATCGAAATTTCGTCGGTAGATTATGTTGAGAACCCTTTTATGTCAATATGTGTCGAACTGAAAACTGGCTCGTTTGAACTTTGGTCATTTTGAGGGCTGGAAACGGGCTGGGGCAGCGAATTCGGCAATCAGTCAATGATTGTTCTGGGGATTGCCGATAGTAGTACCATACTCAAGATTGACAGAGTTTTTTGCAGTCTTGACACGTGTTTTTGCGAGATCTACTATGAATCGAGAGTTCGAGGTTGAAACGACATTCCAAAATCGACTATATAACATGAAATACCGGTCTTACTGGACTGTAATCAGGCTGTTTCAGCAAGACTGGTAGTTTTTTGATAGCAGAAGCCTATAATCTCTGAGAAGGCTTCGAGCAGTTTTTGCCTAATTATTCAGAGCAATGTCCAGAAAGGAAAACTCATGGCACACGTGGTTACAGAGGCTTGCTTCAATTGCAAATATACAGATTGTGTCGTGGTTTGCCCCGTAGAATGTTTCTACGAAGGGGAATCAATGGTATACATCAATCCCGATGAGTGCATCGATTGTGAAGCTTGCGTGCCTGAATGCCCGGTTGAGGCAATTTTTCATGAGGACAATCTTCCAGAAAAATGGCAAGAATATACTCAGATCAATGCCGACAAATCACAGGAACTCCCTGTGATCACCGAAAAGAAAGAGCCTCTGGCTGATTCATGATTCGGTCTGATTATTTAAAATAAATAAAAACTCCCCATTACTGGTCCGGTAATGGGGAGTTTTTGATTAATCGATGACATTGAGTCGCTGTCCCAGTTCGCGTAATACTTCGATATCACTTTCAGGTCGGGTGGGACTGTTGGGGTGAGTCTGGTTTGTTTTAATCCAGCCCCGTAAATGCAGAAACTGCGCAGCTGAATGCTTATAAGCGGGGGAAGGGCTGCGGAAGGTGAAGTAGCCCAGGTATTGCAGTTGATCATTCAATTCATAAAACGCCGGGTCACCGGCAGCCCAGAGCGCATCGCGTCTGGCAAACAGATCGGGGGCAAAGGTACTTAAGCCCAGCAGGTAATCGCTGCCATACTGAATCATATCAATCCCAAAGTCATTGCCTGTGAAAACTTTGAAATCGGGACGTTTTGCATCGCGCAACTGCAGGCGTTCCCATTCGGGTTCCCGATGAAATGACGAATGCTTGGCACCGATGCATTGTGGAATTTCCATCAGTGCTTCGTAGGTATCCAGGTCGTAAACAGAACCGAACGACGCCAAATCACGGGTTAATTCAAACCCGATAAAGCGGTCGGTATTTGTGGCAATCGTCTGGTAAGCTGCGATGATTTTCTCAGGCGACTGTTCTACCAGACCAAAGGATTGGAAGATGACAGGAATACCACCATGGGACTGAATCAGATCGATTTTTCTCTGATAACCAGCCGCATCAAAATCTGCGCCTGACTGATCGGAAACAAAGGCTCCTGCGACAAATGAACCGCCATTGAGGGTCTGCTGTGTCACTTTCAGGACTTCAATAAAGGTCGGTTCATCAATCAGATTGACATAACCTGTGTCCATATTCACAGCAGGTGTGATTCCGACTTCGGCGGTCCGCGAAATATGAGCGGAGAGTGAATCGCGGTCGATTTCCCCCGATTCCAGATAGGGGAGCAGAACAGCAGAGATCCCGGTGATTTTTCTTCTCGGCTTGATCATACTGACAGGATCATAGACTACAGGAGGGGCTGCTTCTGGCATTTGGGTGTTCCTTGATATATATTGAACAGGTTGTATTCGATCGGCGATCCAGCGACTGTCAGGATACCAAATTGACGCTCAATCTTGGAGGCATTCATGAGTTTTCGGTACAGAGAATTTTTTGCTTTATTTTCCATACTCTGTTTCACTATTTTAACCAGCAGTACCCTGGCTGCCGCTGAAAAGCCAAAACCGAATGTCCTGTTTTTATTCACGGATGATCAACGTGCAGACACGATCCATGCTTTGGGTAATCCCCTGATCAAGACCCCTCATCTGGATCAGCTGGTCCAGAGTGGTTTTATCTTCAACAATGCTTATTGTCTGGGAAGTAACTCCGGCGCTGTTTGTGTCTGCAGTCGAAATATGCTGCTCAGCGGGCGAACTTACTTTCGCTGGACGGGGCGCTACGCTTCTGCTGAAAAACCGAATTTCCCGGATTCCATGAAAGCAGCCGGTTACTACACTTACCATCATGGCAAAAAAGGAAATACGGCAGCGGAAATTCATAAACGGTTTGATCAGTCGAAATACCTGAACGATTCCCAGGCTCGTCTCTTGGGACAGCCGGGTAAAGAAATTGTTGATGACGCGATTGAGTTTCTGCAGAAGAAGGAAGCCCAGCCCTTTTTCATGTACCTGGCGTTTGCCTGCCCACATGACCCCAGGGTTGCCGCTCAGGAATATATGGATTTGTATGAGCGTGAGGAAATTCCACTACCCAAAAATTATCTGCCTCTGCATCCCTTTAATAACGGAGAGCAGGTGGTGCGCGACGAACTGCTGGCAGGTTTCCCCCGTAGCAAAGCAGAAGTTCGAAAACATCTCCATGATTACTATGCTGATATTACTGGCTTGGATGGGCATATTGGTCGTCTTTTAAAAGCATTGAAAGCCAGTGGAGAGTATGACAATACCATCATCATTTTTTCTTCCGATCATGGCCTGGCTGTTGGCAGCCACGGATTGATGGGAAAGCAGAGTCTCTATGAGCATAGTATGAAGTCTCCGCTGATTTTTTCGGGACCAGGGATTTCGCATGGCCAGAGTGACGCGCTGGTGTACCTGTATGATATTTTTCCCACGGTTTGTGAAATGGTGGGAACCGAGATTCCACAGGGACTGGATGCCGAAAGCATGTGGCCTGTGATTGATGGTGAGAAATCTCAAATCAGGGAGACGCTGTTTACCGCTTATAAAGATGTACAACGCTCTGTCCGCGATGATCGCTGGAAACTGATTACCTATCCTCAGATCAATAAATCACAGTTGTTCGATTTACAGAATGATCCCCAGGAAACGGAAAATTTATTTGGACAAGCTGGCTGTCAGTCTCACACAGATCGTTTAGGGACGGCGATGAAAGACTGGCAGAAGAAAACAGGCGATACAAGTCCACTGGTATCAGAGACTCCACAGGCTGCCACTTTCAAAGCACCCACGGCAGAGGAACTTGAGAAATTGAAAAAAAACTGGCAACCGAAGAAGAAAAAAACGAAACCCTCTCAAAAGAAACAGTAACGATATGGTATCAGACGATAGGCCACCGATTCGATTGGATCAGTTTCTAAAAATTCAGGCAGCCGTCGGAACCGGGGGGCATGCCAAAGTGGTCATCCAGGGGGGGGAGGTAACCGTGAACGGCGTAGTAGAAACACGGCGACGTAAACAGCTCTCACCCGGAGACATTGTTGCGTATGCCGGAGAAGAGTGGTGTGTGGAAGTGACTGATGAGTACTGATTATCGTACGCTGCTACGGTGGATGTTAAAGATACCACCAATCACAATCACACAGGTCATCAATAGTAAGTAATCAGTCGCCGTTGCGTTCTGCCAGGCATTCAGCAGATAATCCATCCAGCCGTCGATCCAGAGTTCCATCGAACGTCCCTCCGTTACTGGCCCGCAACAATCTGTTAACTAATAAATTCTACACCCTGATTTATACAGTGCCAGATAGAGTTGAAAATAACGCATCCAGAAACATCGATAGTTGCATTTTAGAAACGGGGAAGCTGCTGCAGTTCCTTTATCTGCTGGGCAGCCTCGTTGAGTCCGGAATCATCTGAAGTCAGTTTGTTTAACTGTATTAAAGTTGCTTCTGCTTCTGCAACCAGAGAATAAAACAGCTGTTTCTGGAGAAGTAACTTCAACAATTCTGGCTGGTTCGGAATTGATGTATTCGCCCGTTCAAGCAGGTTGAGTGCTTTGCCGGGAACTCCGAATTCCTGATACCATTCCACTAGAGTCAGTATGTCGGGCAGTATTTCTGCGGCATGTTGAATCGATTTTGCATCATCATTCTGTTTGTCGTTATTTAATAGAATTTCCACTTTTTCTTCTCGTTCCAGCATCTTCAGGATATCTGCAGCCTCCGTTCCTCCAGATGTGACTGCAAGATTGAGCTGTTCAACGGCAGCTGGTTTATTTTCTTTTACAAGATAAACCTTAGCCAGCAGAGTACAAAGCTCTGCATGAATTTCTGGCTGAAGAGACCCTTCTTCAAGTGCTTTGGACAGATACTGTTCCGCTTTATTGATTTGATAGTTTTTCCAATACAGCCTGGCAGTCTTTAGCTTCTTTTCGCCGGATTGATGCGTGGATTCAGATCGTTTTGAGTCTGTGCTATGCTCCTCTGCCAATGCCTTTTGTGCGGTATGAATCCCTCGTAACAAATTCCCTCGAATCAGTTTCTGACCAGGCATTCTGAGAGCTGCCTCAAATTCACGGATTGCTTTCTTGTACTGTTTTGTTTTTATATAACTCCAGCCCAGTAGAAATGTGAGATTCATATCTTTGATATTTTTCTGTTGCAGCTTCTGGAGAAAATCAATTACTTCCTCGTAGTGTCCGCTATTGAACAGTTCCCCTGCGAGTTCTGACTGAAGATTAGAACGATGTGGAAATTTTTTGTAGGCATTGCGAGCGAATCTAAGTGATTCGTCAGCGGAATAATATTTCTCTCTGATGGTGCCACTTCGATTAGGCTCGATTTTGATTACCATTATCCCCCGTTCATCGTAAACCGGGTTGAGGCGATATACCAGATCTTCATCCATCAGATACCAGGAGAAAACCAGTCCATGATTTTTATTGAGTGTGACAAGATAATTCGCATGGAATTGTTGAATCGCTTTATGAAGTGTCTCAGCTGTAAAAAGATCAAAGTAAGCCAGCTTTTGATAACGCTGAGCCGTAGTCGCAGTTGCTGACTGCCGAGCCATGATTCGGCTGTGCTCCTCTGAATTCTGGTTAATCCATTCGCCTGCTGCGGTCCAGTGACTGAAGGCACTTCCCGGCATCTGATGAGAGTAAAAGTGATTGGGATTGGTTAGCATTTGCACGTTTGCGTGAATAAGCTGATAGTCTGTTTTTATCTGTATGCATCCAAAGTATAAAGCGATAGCCGACACAGCCCCTGCTAAAATGGAACGAATCATTGGTCGAGAAAACTGGAAGTGTTTTGCGAAAGCGATATATCCTGCTGGCAAATATGCCAGTACGATTGGTAGCAGAGGAAAAGTAAATCGCGGTTGAATCCAAGGCCAGAGTGAGAGAACCGCCATACTGAGAACCAGATATCCAAGGGCAACTGTTCCCCCTTTTCTTCGGCAGTTCAACATGCCGTATATTGAGATTAGAATTACCACAGCGGCCAGGAATAGATACAACCAGCCAGGCCCCGGTAGATAAGTAATATTATCCAGTATCATTGCTGAATATCTGGGTTGAGAACCGGGCAAATTTGGAAAAAGCTGTTGAGCGAGATGTTCAAAATGCGACGTGATTCTTTCAATCATTCGCAGCAGAGTGCCCACAATTCCCTGAGATTTAAATTCACCGAGTGCGATTGACGTGTATCCTGTCCTACCAATTGAAGAATTGCGAATCATCCACATGCCGGAAGCCGTAATCGAACAAAATACTCCAATGAGCCACCGCCAGCGTGCATTGCGGAAGATCGCCCAGGCGCCTGTTGCCAGAATCATGGCGATACCAATTGTTCTTAAAAATGGAAGAAAGATTAATAGACTGGTGAATATAATCAGTTGGCCTTTTCCAGGGTGGTCCGGTCGAATGGCGAGTACGTAAAGAATTGCCAGCGAACAAACCATGAAGGGGATTTCGCTCATTACCAGTGTAGAAAAAAGTAATGTGTAGGGATTGAGTGCCAACAGTCCGGTAATCAATAAAGCGGTCCAGTAAGTACTGGTTTTAACAGTCGTGCTCTGCTCAGTGTCTGGTCTCAGCAAGCAGATGACGTAAAAATAGAGCAACGCCAACAGGGCAAGACTCGATAGCCAGACGGTTGCTTTTGCCACAAGTACATTATAGGGGGCAATCAATGCCGCTGGTGCCAGGAGAACCGACATCCCCGGAGGCCGATGCGAATAAAGGGGTTCGCCAGGTGTGTCAATTTCTCGATAACCGGTTCCATTTACCAGGGATTTGGCCATTGTGACATAACGGCCACTGTCTGGAGTATAGAAATAGAGCTGGTTCCATCGCGCCAGAATCATACCGGAAAAAATAATCAGCAATAGCAGGATGCTGTATTTATGCAGGCGGGGCACTGGTTGAGCGAGAGCGTTCATGCGGGCGGCTCGAATTTTCAAAACGGGTTGTGTATGGGAATGAGACCGATAGGAATAGAAGAACCGCAAATCTTATTCCTCTTCCATCAGGGAAATGATTGTGAAGTCAACATCGCTGTGAAGTGAGTGAAGGAAGTGGTGCTGCAGATTGTAGTACTTTCCAGGAAGCTTTCCGGAGACGTTCTCGTCGAACAGGCACTGTTGCTCTATTGTTGACATCTTTGAAATGATGCATTAAATCAACAATGTTGATCATTTGAAACGATCCTGAATTTCTCAGGCTCATCGACCTGCCGTTGCATTTTGAGGGCAATTGTTTCACAATTCGAGGCGCGCCTCGTGGTCTTTTTATGGATTGATCAAGTCTGGTATATTACCCGTTTGGGCTGTTTAAGATTTAAAGCAGGTATTTCCTCATGGATGACGAACATTTTCGCTCACTAAAAAAATCACTTCAGACCGTTGCTGAAACAGAAGAATTAGTCAGTTTTCTGGAAGAACAGGGAACGTTTTCTTTTCCGGCTTTGAATAATGGACTGTTTCCGGCGGCCATTGCTCATGAATCAACCGGGTATCAGAGTATCTGGGTTCGAGATAATATTCATATTGCACATGCTTTAAATGCAGTGGGAAAGTCGGGGCCAGCCTGTAAGGCCATATCCACTTTGACGGAGTATTTTATCAAGCACCAGGATCGGTTTGATCAGATTATTTCCGGACAGTCCAATGCCACTAAAGTGATGAAACGGCCTCACATTCGTTTCGATGGAAATACGCTCGGAGAGATTGATGAAAAGTGGGCACACGCACAAAATGACGCGCTGGGGTATTATGTCTGGTTCTATTGCCTGCTGCTGACGCAGGGAAAGCTGGAGCCAACTCCTGCTTCGCTGGAATTACTGGCCTCCTTTGTGCGATACTTCGAAGCGATCCGCTACTGGGAAGACGCAGACAGTGGTCACTGGGAAGAGGCTCGGAAAATAGAAGCCTCCAGTATTGGCACGGTGGTCAGTGGAATCAAAATGCTGAAACGCTACCTGGACCAGAGTAAAAACTGGAATCAGTTTTGTCATGCCGGGGCTCCGGTTACTGCGGACACAGTTGACTCATTAATTGAACAGGGCCAAACTGCCTTGGATGAGATCCTGCCCGCTGAGTGCATTCAGGCTGATCCCCTGCTGGCACGAAAGTCTGATGGTGCGTTGCTCTTTTTGATCTTCCCTCTGAGTCTGGTACAGGGAGAAATGGCTGAGACAATTATGGAAGACGTTCGAACAAATTTAATGGGTGAGAATGGAATTCGTCGTTATCTAGGCGACTCTTACTGGTGTGCCGACTACAAAGAAATGTTGGGAGAAGATGATCGCACCGTTGATTTCAGCGATGATCAGTCCAGTCGGGATCAATTGCTGAAGCCTGGCCAGGAAGCACAATGGTGCATTTTCGATTCAGTATTGTCGGTGATTTATGGTCAGAGGTTTCTACTGTCAGACAATCAGGATGATTTACAAAAGCAACGTTTTCACCTGGATCGCTCCCTCAGTCAACTCACGACCAGTGAGTCTGTATTTGGCCCGTATAAATGCCCTGAATCATATTACCTGGAAAAAGGCAGGTATGTTCCCAATGACATCACCCCACTTTTATGGACGCAGGGCAATTTAATGATGGCTCTGCAGCAATGGAAACAGACGCTGAAGTCTCGAATCTGATTCGGATTCCAGGTTGTACTAAGACAGAAGTTCTTGAATCAGACTGGTGTAACCTGACCGGTTCGATTCATTTAATTCTTCCATCGCCTGATGTAGGATTCTGGTCTGACGCGAAGTGACTGGAACAGGTGTGTTTGCATCAGGAACTTCGGGGACAAGTTTTTTAATCAATCGATCCAGCAGGATATCGATACCTGATTTCGTCATCGAGGAGACGGAGATCGCATCGTGGGGAAGAGGTTGTTTCCAGTTTTGCGGAAGATCTGATTTGTGGGCGACAATGATTGATGCAGGCCATAAAGAGATGAGTCGCTGGTCGTCTGCCTGTTCGGGCTGGCTGATATCGATCAATATGAGATTGCAATCTGAGGAGTTCATCATCTGTTCTGCACGCTGGATGCCCGTCGTTTCGAGAGCGTCTGCCTGTTCGCGAATGCCTGCAGTATCGGAAAACTGAATGGGCCAGCCCTCAACAGCGGTAGATGCCGTAAGTACATCTCGGGTGGTACCAGCCTCGTTGAAGACAATCGATCGCTCGTAACCGAGGATCGTATTGATCAGGCTTGATTTGCCAACATTGGGACGTCCGGCGAGCACAACACGCCAGGGGGTGGTCAGGTGAAGTCCGAATTGTTCCCAGCACAGTAAGTTCTGGATTTGTGAATGATAGTGATCCGGATCAAAGGATTGACCTTCCATTGGCAGGAGTGCTTCAAACGCTGATTTTAACAGACCTTCTGACTGCCGTAGTAAAATTTCGGCTGTTCGAAATGTGGTCGCTGCAGCGAGTCTTTCCTCGAGTTCGACGTCTAATACAGTTCTAGTGATTTTCGCCAGCTGCTCCCATGAATTTCGTAAGCAGCCATGTACTTCGAGGTCAGAAAGAATCCGATCCACAGCAGCCATACCGCCATGGCAGTGAATATCAACAGTTGTCAGATTGAGGCGGCAGATCACCAGATCCTCATTACTGGATTGTCCCCAGAGTCCGTATACAATTCGATTCAGTGGTTGTTCTTCAAGTGGTTTTTGATTGGCTGCATTGAAGCAGGCATTGATGGGGACAGTAACGGAATTCAACTCGCCAGATACGCGTATTGTCGCAACGGCTCCCCGACCACGGGGTGTTAACAGTGCCGCGGAACAGGAAACCGGTTTCTGATTATTAATCGATTGGGACATGTTGTTTTATCTGATCCCACTGATTTTTTGTGCAACAATCGCCAGACCCTGCAGTGTTAATAATGGCTCGAACTGAACTAGATCATCAAGATGCGACGCCAGTAATGAGGAGCCGCCACCAGTGAGCAGAATCAGTGGTGATTCCGAACTGGTTTTGAATAGAGAATGATTTTGAAACTGGTGAATCAATTCTCGTATCGCACCCAGTTGTCCCCAGAATAAGCCACTGCGAATCGCATTTATAGTATGATTTCCCAGTACGACTGGCTCTGCCTGACGCAGGTCAGCTACAGGAATGAGTGGCAAAAGTGCCGTATAATCATGCAGAGATTTTGCGGAAAGTTCAAATCCTGGTAGAATTGAACCACCAACGAAATGCCCCTCGGTTGAGACAACGTCCACGGTTGTCGCCGTTCCGGTGTCGACGATAATGGCACCCTGATCTGTATTCCGTAAGGTGTTTGCGGCGACTGCGTTCAATAACCGGTCAATCCCCACTTTACGCGGCTCATCGACATCGATTTCCAGAGGGAAATCCGCTGTATTGAGTACTTCGACAGGTGAAGGGAGTGGAGTTAATGGCCAGTCGGAAACAATCTTGATGATTCCCCGTGGATTCGAACCGGCGACGACACTCTGGCAATGTTCTTCAGGCTGATTGCCAAACCAGTTTCTTAACTGATCCCAGGGAATCGGCTCGTCGATCGGCATCGACACGGCGTGTTCTACCAGAGGAAGCTGCTTGCAATCTTTAACGGGAAGGTTTGTATGCAGAACCACGAACTTGATTCGGCTGTTGCCGACATCGATGGCCAGTTGTTTCAGTGAATGTGTCATGAGAGTCTACTTTGGCTGATTCATTTTACAGTCAGACTAGAACAACGTCCGGTCGTTCTCGTTCTCATCGGAATCTTTTTTGGGGGAGCTGGTTTTACGACGCCCCGTTTTGGAAGGGCCTTTTGTATCGATCGATGCGGTGGCATCGAACTCTTCCAGTACCGGATTCCCATCCGCATCAACGCGGGTTAGAATTTCAATTTTCTGTTCGGCTGATTCCAGAGACTGGTAGCACGAACGGAGCAGTTTCACCCCGCGTTCAAAGTGTTCCATTGATTCTTCAAGGCCAGCCGTCCCCTCTTCCAGTGTGGAGACGATTTCCTGCAATTCTGCCAGTGATTCTTCGAAGAGAGGCGCTTCTGACTGTGTTGCTTTTTTCTTTGCCATAACTGAGGTCTTTATGTTTCAATATGATTTACTGGTTGTGAAAAGGAGCAGGAAGTTATTATGAGCCCTCCTGGATCTCCTGAATCTGGCTTACAATTGTGCCATCGGCGATGAATGTATGAAGTACTTCACCTTGCTTAACCTGACTGATCGATTTTACAATTTCCAATTCTGAGGGTTCGTCTTCTGTTTCCTTACGAGTAATACTATATCCCCGGTTCAGGACTTTGAGTGGACTCAGTGCATCCAAAGCGGATGCCAGATGTCGAGTTTCCGTTTGAAACCGGGTCATGATTTCGCGCGTGCTGCGTTTCAGCCTGCGATCCAGTTCATCGACTTGCGCAGCCCGCTGGTGAACCATATCAAGAGGACGAGCGAAAGCAGGGCGGCCGGCAATCGCATCAAGTTGCAGACGAGCCTGTCGCGCGCGTTGTTTCAGGTTTGTGACAAGTTGGTTTTGCCAGTGAGTCAATGTCGCCTGGATATCGGATTGCAGGGGAACAGAGAGTTCTGCAGCTTCACTCGGTGTTAATGCCCGTCGATCCGCGACCAGATCGGAGATACTGATGTCAATTTCATGCCCGACGGCGCTGATGACGGGAATGGGACAGGCAAAAATGGCCCGAGCCACCACTTCTTCGTTAAAGGCCCACAGATCTTCCAGGCTGCCCCCTCCCCGTCCCGTGATAATCGTGTCTACATGGGGAATACGGGCAGCCATTTCGATTCCCGCTGCAATCTGTTCGGCAGCTCCTTCTCCCTGTACAGCCACAGGCACAATGACCAGATCAGCCGATTTCCAGCGTCTCGTAATCACCTGCAACATGTCTCGCACTGCTGCACTGGTAGGGCTGGTCACCAAGGCGATTTTTCTCGGAAACTGTGGGATAGGTTGTTTATGTTCTGGGTTAAACAGACCTTCTGCAGCCAGTTTTTCCTGCATCTGCCGAAACGCCAGTTCCAGCGCGCCCACTCCCTGTGGAATAAGTTGTTCGATGTTGAGCTGATAGGTTCCGCGCGCCTGATACACTTCTACGGGACCGGCTGCGACAACTTCCATGCCATCTTCAATTTGGAATTTCAATCGTGAGGCGGTACGTTTCCAGATGACGGCTCTCAACTGGGCGGAATCATCTTTCAATGTCAGATAGACATGGCCTGAACTGGCCATTGTGCAGTTGGAAATTTCTCCCACCACCCATGCATAAGGGAAGTTTGCCTCAACCAGATTTTTAATCTGACGAGTGGTTTCAGTAACGGAGAGAATTTCAGGTTCTGCAAGTGACATAAGCTCGCGATCGATTATCAGAAACAGGAGATCAGGGGAGCAGTGAATTCAGATAGGAAATGCCGCTGCGACAGTCCTCCAGCTTGTTTTCACCTTGTGTACGATCAACGGTCAGCCAACCCTGGTAGCCGGTTTCCAATACCAGAGGTAGAAATTGATCCCACATGACCATGCCTTTACCCAGCGCGACTTCTGCGCCTTCGCCATCCATTTCACGCACTGCATCACGTAGTCGGTATGATTTGATCCATGTATACAGTTCTCGAATCGTCGCTTCCTGGTCCTGTCGTGTATAAATCATTTCTGCCGTATCAAAGTCGATGCCGATGAAGCCGGCGGTTACCTTGGAGACTAATTCACGGATGACTGCAGAAGAGTTCTTTTCACAGGCGATACAAAGATCGGTGCCAATATGTGAAGCATGTCGCGCGAGGTCATTCAGTACTTCACAGATCACCGGGAAATGAACGTTGTCCGTAGACTGGATCGTTCCGGGATGAATGATCAGGTGGGGGGACTTCATTCGCCAGGCGAATTCCAATGCCGATTTGATTTGAGAGACGCGCTCGTCGAGAAATTCAGGATCAACCAGAGTCCGACGCGCTGGTAACCTGAGCGAGGCGACAGACAGGTTAAATTCTTCCAGCAGCTTGCGAAACTGTCGTTCGCCTGAAGCGCCGAACGAGGCCGGTGTGATTTCGTTTTGAACATCGAGTTGTACCCCGCGCGCTCCCATCTGAGCGGCTGTTTTAATTGCGCGTTTGATGGGCTGACCAAAGCTGCGGGTCGCGACTGCGAGTTTAAAGCGTGACATTATTTTCCTTAAATCAATGCTGTTTACTGGCATTTTAGCTGTGCGGAATAACTGCGGCAATCGGATTGACTGGCAAAGTTTATCTAACTGTCTGTGAAAAGAGAATGATATCTCCGCGTTATCAGATCAGGATCCAGAAAATGGGCGCTTCCAGGCTCTTCCTGATTGAGATTCGAATAAAAAATGGTCGATCTTGATTAGAGAGAATCAATACTGTTCGGAAACCTCCCATGATACTGTCATCGCTTGCAACCTGCTACCTTGCGTTACTGGCCGGTTTACCTGTTGAGGGTAATCTCGTGGAAGATACGTTGCCCGTTCTGTCCTATTCGTTTGAATCCAGACAGGATCAGGACTTTGACGATCTGCCAGATGACTGGTCAAGGAGGAAGGGGGCCGGATATCCACAATATGTCGATGTGAGTATTGATCGGAATCTGGGACATACAGGTGAACAGAGCCTGCATTTTGGAGTGAATGGAGGCCATGCCACCATTTATTCGCCTCCGGAAAAAATTGATGCTGATCATGCCTATGTATTTCGTGGTTATATCAAGACTCAAAAACTACTACATGATGCTGCGTTAATTTCTATTTCCTTTCTGGATCATAAACGTCAGCGCGTTCAGCATTTTGTCAGTCGGCCTGTGTCAGGAACTCATAAGGACTGGGTCGAAGTGACGCTGGGACCATTGACGCCCCAGGCCAATGTTCGGTTCATCGTTCTTGGTTGTCACGTAGCTCACAATGATCAAAAAGATATTTCTGGAGATATCTGGTTTGATGATCTGTGGGTGGGCAGCTTACCTCAGTTGGATATATTAAATAATTACCATCGCCATTTTGTAGATCATTCTGCGGAGATCCGGGTCAGCAGTCGCATCAGTGGCTTAAATCCGGACAACCAGTATCGACTGGATCTGGAACTGGTCGACAATACTAATCGCCATATCGCTGCTTCTTCTCTGGCACTGGTGACAAAACCAGAGGATCTCAAAACGGTGAAGAACAGTCGTTTACTCGATGGAAATAATCACACGGAAGTCTGGCGTTTGCAGCCTATGGAATATGGGTTTTATGAAGTCAGGTCCAAGCTGGTCAGGGATCAGAAGTCCATACTGGAAAAGAAAACAACATTTGCAGTGATTGATCTGGTCAATCCCAGGCCCGCAGGGGAATTTGGCTGGACCATCTCAGAGGAAGATGAGACTCTACCGGTCAAAGAACTACCAGAGATCGCTGCGCAGGCAGGAATCAACTGGATCAAATATCCACTCTGGAATGTAATGGAATCTGATGACATCCATCGCACGAGCCGGATCGCAGAAATGCTGGACCAGTTTTCCAATCGGGGAATTACTCCTGTCGGACTCTTGAATCATCCTCCTAAAAAATTACGATCCCAGTTTGCGAAAGACTGGCTGGGGGTGAGTGGGATTTTCACAATGCCTTCGAGTTTCTGGTCCCCTTCGCTGGAAGAAGTATTTGCCCGATATACCTCTCTGGTGAATTACTGGCAGTTGGGAGGCGATGATGACAACAGTTTCATTGGGCTGCAGAACCTGAATGAGACTCTAAAAAAGGTGAAGTCCCAGTTGGATTTAATCGGACGAGATACTCATGTCGGCATTCACTGGGACTGGAAGACTCCCCTGCCGACAGATAGCATGCCCCAGAGTTTTGTATCGATTAATAATGCGGAACGACTTTCTCCTGTGGATCTGGCCCGTGAACTTCAGAACGCCCGTCTGGCTCCAGGTGGCAGCCCGCGTTGGGTTACATTAACTCCACTACCCAAAGATGAATACTCTGCTGAAGAACGGGGCATTGATCTGGCAAAACGTATGGTGACCGCAAAATACCTGGGAGCAGATGCGATCTTTGCGTCATCTGTATTCGACGAACAGTACGGATTACTCAATCGGAATGGATCGCCAACCTTGTTGTTTTTACCATGGAGAACCATCGCGATTGCGCTGCAGGGAGCGCGGTATCAGGGATCCTTCAATATGCCCAACAAGAGTATCAATCATGTCTTTATGCGAGATGATGAGGCGATTGTCGTACTCTGGAATGACGGACCAACTGAAGAAGTGATTTATCTCGGAGAAGATGTGGTGGCAACTGATGTCTGGGGCAGACGCATTTCTCTGGAGCTCGATTCAAGCACGCATCGTCATACATTACCAGTCAGTTCTTCTCCGATGATTCTACGTAAATGTAATCAACAGATTGCAAACTGGAGACTGGCGGCTCAATTTGAAATCGGAAAATCTAAAAGTGAGTATGGAGGTCACGCAGATGCGGTACTTGGAAAAAACACCTTCTTGCAGAGTGTTCGTGGTAAAGCGGTTTTAAATGTACCCCGGGGATGGGAAGTTGAACCGCAGGAATGGGAGTTCGATACTGGAGCAGGAGAAAACTTCCGCCTGGAAACTTTTATGACGTTACCTTCGAACGCCAGCCTGGGCAGGAAAGATGTTTCCATTGATTTTGATATTTTTGCAGAACGCAAATATTCGATTCGGGTCCACAGGTCTTATCATGTTGGATTAGGCGATATTATGGTTCAGGTTACTGATAAGAAACTTGAAGGAAACGTACTGGAAATCGAACAGCTGATTGTCAACAATACGTCACCCCTTGAGACGCTCCAGTTTCGTTGCAGTTTATTTATACCAAATATGAAGCGTATGCAACGGTTTATTACCGAACTGAAACATGGGCAGGACCGGAAGTTATATTACATTCCGAATGCAGATGCATTGAAGGGAAAAGAACTCTGGCTGAGAGCCGAACAGATCAATGGCCGGCGTATTCTAAACTACCGCTGGACAGTGGGTGAGGGCTGGGACAAGCCTGATACGATCTCAAGAAAGCAAAGAAGAACAGAAGACTCTACCAGAGTTCGGTAAATGCTGAACTATGTTTCATGCCGCAGGAAGATCTTCTTCTTCAGCAATATCTTCCGGCTCACTCTCTTCAATGACATCTTCTGCAGCTGATTCCAGGTCGATTTCTTCTTCAGTCTTATTGGCTGTTTGCCCCGGCTTTTCTGGGCTGATGCGAAGTGATTCACCCATGGGTAAATCATCCAGATTTTTCAGACCAAAGATTTCCAGGAATTTCCGTGTCGACTCATAAAGAAATGGCCGACCGAGCGAGTCGTCTTTACCGCCGATTCGAACCAGTCCCCGATCCATCAACTGTTTTAACATTTCTGCACTCTGGACACCCCGGATTGATTCAATGTCGGCTCGCGTAACAGGTTGTCGATAAACAACAATCGCAAGCGTTTCCATAGCGGGTGCCGAGAGTTTGAGCGCCGCCTGTCTTTGATGAAGTTTATTGAGCCAGAAGGAGAATTGTGGCTGTGTCATCATCTGGTAACCGGTGGCGACGCGTTTGATGTGAAATGCGGAGTGTGTCTCTTCGAGTGCCGCATTGAGCTGATCAATCAATTCCTTCGCCTCTCTGGCATTTGCGAGAGTGGCCAGTTGTGCGATTTTCCTTGTCGAAAGTGCACTTTCCGCTACGAAAAGCACTGCTTCTACCTTCGCCATCTTCAACGTCCGTCGGGTTTCTACGTCCATGCAGGAGTGAGACTGCAGCTGAGTATCCTGCGCCGAACGGATTAAGAAATTCCAGCGAAAGGCATTGTCTGCACCCGGCTGAAAGGCAGAGACCAGACTGGTAGATGCCGAAACCGTTCTGTCTCTGCTATCGGAGCTATTGGGAAGCGAGTAGTGATGTAGCATGGATGGTCTACCGAACCGTAAAGTTTTGCGTATAAGTCGCCACTTTCTGGCTGATTTCGTCTTCCACGGTCAGTTTCATGATGTGTGGTCCCAGCGAAATATTTCTGGGGATTTCAAACTTGTAACTGTGGAAGTAATCTTTGCGGACATTGCGGCAGAGATCTTCGGTTGTGTCGAAGGGGATCTCTGCAACCAGGTCTCCATTACTGCCTGCTTTAAAAATCTGAATTTTCGATTTGAGCAGTGTGCGATACATACCATCGGCGGTCAGTTCGCTGGTGAAATTCTCAATTTCAGAATATACGAGTACCGGACGTCCTGGGGTGTACTCATCTCGTTCGAAGCGTTCATAGCTTCCGAAGCTGCTAATCTTATGGCAGAAGGCAACATTTTTCAGGGAGAGGTTGGCTTTTTCCTGTAGTCTCGCTGTTGCCTGGCGCAGTTGTGTAACGGTTTGTGTTGCCCGATCAGCCTGATCGGGGATGGCTTCCTGATCAAAATAATTAGCAACCGCCCAGAAGGTCTGTTGCCAGAATTCCTGGTCGGCTGGATCAATTCCCGGGATTGCCTCCAGTGCGCGTTCGTGCTGATTCGCCATCAGGTACAGCATACGAAGATACACGTGTCGTTCAATGAAATGCTGTTTTTCTGCCGGAGTAGAACCTGGTTGAAGCTGAGAAATTTCTGCTTCAGCAACAGAGATCAGCAGCTGTAATTGATCTGTGGAAGAAGGGTTTGAAGAATTTGAGTCAGCATAACCAGCTGGCATAGCCAGTTCGGCTGTTTGTGGTACGGCAGGTTGGATTTGTAAATTTGTGGGTGGTAGAGTTTGAGGGACATTTTCCTGCTGTCCGATGATTGCAGTGCTCGTTCGAGAGATTCCGCTCTGCAAAGCGGAAGTTCCCTGTTGAAATGCTGTAGACAAACGATTTTTTAAAGTTCCTACAACAGGAATATGGTTGAGTCCCTGACTGATTGTTTGCGAAGTGGAATACGCATGAGGTTGAGGTGATCCAATTGCTGGCAGCCCGTTTTCAGAATGGGGGCCGATCCCTTCCAGATTTCCAAGCTGAACTGGATTGGATGACATTAACTGCTGATTCTCACCAGGTGAAATCTGGCCTGGCGGTGACGACTGTTGAATACTGGCCTGGATTACAGGTGCTGCAGTATCACCTGGCTCACTATGTCCCAGTCCGGGGAGAGAAACCTGTGAAATGGAAGCAGGATCGTTCTTCGCAAGCTGCTCCTTCTGCATACTGTTTACCATTCGCCGTGTACGGAGAATGTATTTGATCATTTCCGGATCGACTCCTTTGAAACTGCTCAGATATTGAGTACGTTCCTGTGGAGAAGCATCTTTCAGTTCGTCGTTAATGTAAGCAAGTAGTTCTGCGTTATGGGTTGTGATTTTGACTGGTGTCTTGTCTTCGGAAGCGATTTCTTGTTCGGTATCTGACTTGGATTCTTCAGATTGATCAGCAGCAGCGACTGCTTCTTCTGTTCCTTCTGGCTGCTTGTTTTTTGGCTTTGCTGAAAATGACTTTCCCCACTTCCATGGCGCAGGGGGAGCATTCCAGGCCATTGTCTGTTTGCCTGGTGCAGAGCTGCAACCATTGAGTGATAATATGATGAAAACAGCAGGGATGACCATGCTGAGCCGGAAATACTTCATTTCGTTGCCCGGATCATTGGGGTAAAGGGCTCTATTGATGGAGGAGCACTATACTTGTGCCAAACATTGAATCAGGTGAAGGGAATGGGAGAATCAGGCTGAGACTGATTCCGTAACGAGTATGTGAAAATGATAGGACACGCGTTTTACGAAAAATCATAAAATGAAGCAAGATCGATTCAAGTTTCAGATGATCGCAACCGGCAGAATGGAACTGCTTGGATCGATTTTCAGGCAGTCTGCTCGGAGAAAATGAGGGGGAAATTTATGTAAAGTTCATGGTGGCTGTGGTTTAGAGTGAATACAGAGCAGCGTTGCCAGAGAAGCATTAATACTTTCTGACTTCAAAATATTTGTGTATTCAGTACGGTGTCGTTATTAGACCGGGCTGTCCGTGAATTCCGCATTGCAAAATTAGACCAGATTTCCGGCAGCACCTCAATCACAGTTTCAGGTTCAGGGTAATTCCCAATTGCTGTCAAATAATTCTGCCCAGACAGTTTGATTTTTAAATGCACCCTCTTTTTGTTTTTGAAATTGAATGACGGCAATATCTCCCAGTTTAGGGAAGAGCCAGGAGTTTGAAGCCAGAAAATCTTTTTCATGCATCGTATGGCCTGAATTGATCACAACATAGCGATTTGGATTTAATGGGTTTGGATAGATCAGGGCAACGCCATGATTTTGTGTATCATACTTTTTGCCATTCACAGTAATTTGATCTTTGGTCCACTCGACTGGCAGGTCTTCAAGCACTTTTGCGATGATGGCATTTGATCCAGGGTCGCCAAACAAAATCAGGTTTTTATCTGCAATGATCTGATCAGAGACCTCAGTATCCTTGATCACGGGAACTTTAGCTCTCAGCCATTTGTCAAATTCATTTTCAAAAAGCGACAAAACAGATGCCGACCACTCATTCAGTTGTGGTGTCCATGGGGCGCCGGTTCCCTTCACACAAACAAAGGGAAGGGTGAAAGCATCATCGATTGGGCCTTGCAGATTATGCCGTTTTCTCTGGTTGGGGTTTTCTATGAAGGTCTTGGAATCCTCATACTTCAAAACATCCCATCCATTGTTGCCCTTAGTAAAATATACCTGTGGCAGCAGGCCATTGGCCGCTGATTCGAGTGGCAGCAAATTTCCATCAAGTTCTACTTTGGGGGCAATATTTCGAGCGATTGAAAGTGCCGCCACGTTTTCGGTTGCCAGAATCAGATTGCCTGATTCTGGATCCACACCGCCTTCGACCAGGGTTGGCTCATACATTTCATCAAGTTCTTCGATTCTCATCCATTCGCATTCATTAAATTTGGGCGTATAGGTAATAAATCGAATTTGTTTTTTACCAGGCCAGGCAGGGCGTCCTTGTTTTGAGTGCTCTAAGAGTTTGGCCAGGAAATCCTGATATGCGGGCATGCGAGACTGATGTGCTGCATCAGGACTGATAAACAGGGGGATTTCAATATCTTCTGTTTTTGCTTTCTCAACCATTCTGGTGCTGGAAACCAGTTGTTTATCTTTTCCGCCACCATAAGTCACGACTGGGACATTCGCTGCATTGAGTGCATAGTCAATCGAATCGTAAATATGCAGTGTCTTATCCTGGTAATGGGGGAGTCTGTCATTTTGGTTCTGGTATTGATAGAAGTCGACAAAGCCTGCACCAGGACCAACGCCACACCAGAGTGAAGGATAATGCAGGCCGAGATGCCAGGTACCAGCGCCTCCCATTGAGAAGCCGCGTAATGTGATGCGCCGCTTGTCAATCAGGTATCTTCTCTTGACGTCTGCGATGGCTTCATGGACGTCTACTTCTCCACTCCATCGCCAGCCATTATCTGTACGCCCAAAAGGATCCAGATGTAACCAGTCATGTTCTTTTCGGGGACCTTTCCCGTTGGGATGCGCAATGAAAAATACTTCATTGCGTTTGCCGCCACGACCATGCAGTTCCACATGTAATGGCCAGCGATGACTGGTTTTTTCTTTATAGTCTGCAGGAAAAGTTAATGCATAAGGCTGCACGGAACCATCGATTTTGGAATAGTAGCCAAAAATCACCGTACCAGTCTGCTCAGTCCATTCCGGTTTTCCCGCCTTGAGTTGCTCTGCTCTTTGCTGACCGGTTTTTAAAACCTGGAAAGTATCTTTGATATATTGTGGTTTATAGAACTCCTCATGCCGTAAAATCCATTCTGCCGCCTTGGCGTACACTTCAACATCCGCCAGGAGATGCCGTTTGATTTCCGGATTTTTTTTCAGTTCGGCAATCTGATTCTGAAGCACTTTGAGCTGTGTTTCAAGTTGGGCCTGATCTTTGGGGCTGGGGGCCTGAGCCAGCAGTGCGCCAGGATTGGAGGAAAACAATGCCCAGGAAATCAGTAAGTAAATAACGGGAGCAATGAAGAGGCGATTCATATTTAAGCCCTGAAAATTAAGGGAAACGAGCTCGTGTCTGAATACTGGAACGAGACTCACTGAATGATTATTTTCACGTTCTACAAAGATAATCCGAGTCGAAGGATTTCCTGACGTGAATAAATCCCGCATTTACAGTATCACGGATTGAATGGCCAGGCAAGAGGTACGATGATCACAGTCATCAGCCAGACGATCAGAGTCAATGGGCCTCCAATACGGAGGTAGTCTGCATATTTATACCCACCGGGACCGAAAACCATCAGATTGGTCTGATAACCAATGGGAGTCGCAAAGCAGGCAGCTGCGGAAATTGTGATCGTAATGACAAAGGGCATCAAATCGACATTCAAAGTGGCAGCTGTGGCAACGGCAATCGGGAAAATTAATGTGGCTGTCGCTTTAGCTGTGATCAGGTTTGTAAGGACCAGGGTGATCAATGACAGGATAGCCAGAACGGCCAGAGGACTGTTATTTGCCATCCCTGTAAAACTGGATGCAATCAAAGTGGCTGCTCCGGAATTCTCAATAGCCCGCCCAATTCCCAGGCCAGCTGCGATCGTGATCAGTACGCCCCAGTCTATGGACCGCTTTGCTTCGGTCGCACTGCAGCAGCGTGTTGCCGTCATCAGCCCGGCGGCAACCATGGCAGCGACGATCATCTTGATGTTCGCGATCGCAACCATCAGGATCATGGCCAGTAAGATCGTGCGGGCAATCCAGGCGCGTTCATGCCGCGGAGGAGTGGAATCTTCTACCTGGCTCACCAGAAAGAATTCACGCGAATTTCTCTGCTGATCAATGAAGGAAGGATGTGCTTCTATTAAGAGAGTGTCTCCGCGCTGGAGTTCAATGTCGCCGATTTTTTTGTTGATGCGTTGTCCGTTGCGGGCCACGGCAATGACAGCTGCATTGTAATTAGACCGGAATTTGGCTGTGCGAATTGACATGTTGATAAAACGAAAGCTGTCGGAGACAACCGCTTCGATCAGACAACGCTCAGAACGAGGTCCTGAGAGTTTAAACAGCTGATCGGTTGCAGGTTTCAGCCCCGGGATTTTCTGAAGATCAATGACTGATTCCACAATTCCCACGAATACCAGCTGATCATTGGCTTCCAGTCGTTCATTGGAGGAAACAGCGGCGATGACATCGTCCTTGCGGTCGATTTCCATCAGATACATTCCCGCCAGATGACGCAGTCCCGCCTGTTCGATCGTTTTACCAATCAGGGGGCACCCTGGTTCGACAATCATTTCCACGGTATATTCACGTGGATCGTCCATGGGAGTGATGGCTGGTTTGCGTTCAGGCAGGAGCCAGCGAGAGAATATCAGCAGGTAGATCAAGCCGATGATCATAATGGGGATTCCGACCCATGCAATTTCAAACATGGATAACCCGGGGCGATGCGTCTGGTGTTGCAGCAGTCCATCAACCACCAGCGTTGTGCTGGTTCCGACAAGCGTGCACAGCCCTCCCAGAATGGCAGCGTAGCTTAAAGGCAGCATCAGATGTGATACTGAGATCCTCATTTTCTTGGCCCAGTCTGAAATGATGGGCATCATCATAGCGACGACGGGAGTGTTGTTGAGAAAGGCGCTCAGGACCGCTGAAGGGAGCATGACCCGGGCCTGGGCATCTGTCAGAGATTTGGGACGACCCAGCATTTGCTGTCCAGTGAAGGCGAATCCGCCGGTCTGTCTGATCCCTTCGCTCACAACAAATAGAAAAGCAACGGCAATCAGACCTTCATTGGCAAAACCGGCGATGGCATCTTCTGCCGGAATTACCCCTGTCACAACCAGAATCGTGAGCCCTCCCATTAAGATGGTGTCGGCACCGGCACGCAGAAACGTCAGGGAGCAGATTACTCCACTCAAAACCAGAAACGTAACTACAATATGCCAGTCCATGTGGGTCAATAATTCATAATCAAAAGATGTATCAAATCGAGTTTCACTATTAGCTGATTCCCAGTTCTTTCAAAGTCTGGATCAGTTTTGGATGCAACAGACCATTTGTGACTATGACACCCTGATTGTTGGCGAGTTCGTAGCCCTGGTCAAATTCGAGGGGTTTTCCGTGGATGTCCGTCACGGTGCCCCCTGCTTCCTCAACCAGTAAAACTCCTGCAGCATGATCCCAGATTTTTTCACGATACCCGGCTCGCGTTGGTAGTCTCATGTAGATGTCTGCTTCCCCTTGTCCCACGATGGCGTACTTCGCCTGGCTGTCGAGTCGTCTGGGGTCTTTTTCAATCCCCAGTTGGGCTGCGATCTGTTGTGAATGCCCGTGAGAGCTATGCCCGGACTCGACAGACTCACAAAATCGCGATTCCGAGAAGTCCTGTGTCGTCGTGGAATGGATAGGAGACGAAACCTGAGAATTGTCCGGTTCAAGGGGCATGGCGAATGCACCCTGGCCTGCGACTGCATAATAAATCGTACCTGTGACAGATTGATCCTCAGGGCAGGCAAGGTTAGGGCAACCTAAAACTCCGACGACTATTTTACCGTCAACGATCAGTGCGAGAGAAACGGCATATTGTTCTTTTCGCAGGAAACCTTTGGTACCATCAATCGGATCGAGTGTCCAGAAACGATTGCTATAAGTTTTTGCACCGCCATGATCTATCCAGGAACATACCTGTTCCGGAGTGGTATCAGGAATACCCGCTACTGAGAGTTCAGAGACGATCTTTTCCAGAAACTCCTGGTTTTCAGACTCTTTCAACTCAGCGGCATCTTCTTCGCCGATGACGGGGTCTGCAGGAAATGCTTGAAGCAGCTCTCGGCAGATCACTGCCTGGCTGCTGAAATCAGCGATTGTAACCGGACTTTTATCTTTCTTTTCCAGCACTTCATCTGTGATCGCTGATTGAACTGAGCGACAAATCAGAGAAGCCTGCTTGACGGCTGCAAGGGCTATATGTAATTCCGACTCATATGGTTTCGTCATGGTTCGTGCGATTCTTCGATCTGTTAGCTGACCTTATACCGGAATTCCCAACGACGGGCGACCCTGCTGTATCTGTCGGGCAGAGTGAAAGCTAGCAAGTATTTGTCTAAATATCATAGCATCCTGGTCGGCGGGTCTTACAGAGGCAGTGCCATCGGTTGGTTTTTTTCGCAGCTCAGAGCGACCGCTTCTGTAAATTCCATATATTTCACACCTGATGCAAAGTCTGTGTGATGTACGATTTCTTCGCCGCGAATCGCACCGATAAACTCTGCCTCGACGCGCCAACCACCCTGATCTGCCTGTGGGACCTGAATTTCTTTTAATTCAGTTTCACCCATATGACCTACGAAGATTTTCTCTTCCGGAGTGAAATGAACCTTGATTGTACCATGGCTTCCGTACAGGTGAATCTGCAGCCCCGGGCCAAACAGGATCGAACCACTGAGGTGGTACATGGCGTTGGCTCCGCCCTGCAGTCTGGTTACGATCTGCAGACTGTCCGGGATGGTCACATCAGCATTACCTGGCCTTTTTGTTGAGGGCCGCTGAGGTTCAAAAATAGAGCTTTGTGCGAAGACACGTTCGACAGGAGGAACCCAACGACTGAGAGTCTCGTGCAGGATTCCCATCGTGAGCACATTGTTCCCGCTGATTTCTTTGTCCTGACGCCAATGCAATTTTTTACTGTAGTCCCAGAACGAGTCGTCAGCCCCCAGCACAATCACTTCTCGTAAAGAGCCCAGATATTTCTGGGTGATCAGTTTAATGACTTCCGGATGGTATTTGAGGCCAAAGGGACTGGGGACAATCTGGGCGATCAGGTCGGGTCTTGCCTGAGAAACTTGAAGCATCTGTTTTGCTTCGGCCAGATTTCGTGCCATTCTGGCTTCGGTCAGAACATGCTTGCCTGCTTCCAGAGCCATACAAGTGATTTCACAGTGCAGATCCGGCCAGGTCCCGATCATTACGGCGTCAATTTCCGGATCTTCAACCAGTTCTTTCCAATGTGAGTAAGTTTGTGGGATCGCATATTTGCGAGCCACTTTGTCAGTCGATGCAGGAGTCGAGTTAACAACCCCCACAATTTCGACATCCTCAATAGCTTGAAATCCTGGAATATGGCGGGCTTTTGTATTGGCCCCTGCACCCACAATTCCGATACGGATCGTTTTTTTACCCATTAGTCTACGTAGTCCCGATGATCCAAAATGCGTGTTTCGAAGTGAAAAATATTCAGTTGACCAGAATCACAGTTTTACTTGTGGTCTGCCTGTTTCAACGTATTCGACGATTCTAACGAGCTGAATTCTGGAGGACCATTCACACAAAACAAACAATTAAAGGTTCCCTAAATTCTAAGGGGAAAATAGTCGTTTTGTTCCTGATTTTACACAAATCAGCAATCGGATGATGCCTATGCGTATATTATGCTGCTGATTTCTGTTGCGATGGAGTCTCTAACTTGTTCAAGATCGCTTCAGCAGCTTGAGCTGACGCTCCAGGAATTACGGTTTCGTCATAAAGTGAGGAGAGTTTATGGCGGGCTCTTTCCAGTGAGAGTGGAGTCCTGATCCAGTCACCCAGTATGGTTGTTATTTTCGCCACATCTTTTACTGGTGATCCCACAGAAGGGAATTCAGGCATAAGTTCTCTGTCTGCAATCAGATTCGGCAGCGACATGTACTTGCAGGTTATTAATAAGTGTGCCATAAAATACATGCCCCAGTGGCTGCGGTAGATGACAACAGCAGGGGTTTTTCTAGCCAGTAACTCGAGGCTGACCGAACCTGATACCATCAGGCAACAATCAGCAGATTCGATAATTTCCGATGTCTTTTTGAGGTAGAGCTGGATCGGTAAGTGGCTGAGTTTTGCTTCCTGAATAAATTTTGCACAGAGTTCAAGGTGTGCTTCCCTGTAGCAGGCGACAGGAAATGTAACTCCAGGAGGAAGTTGATCAGAGAGTTGATTTACAATTTGCAGTATGAAAGGAAAGTTTCGAGTAACTTCACTGGTACGTGAACCAGGCAGAATCCCCACTTTTTTCGTCGATTGGTTGAGCTCGCTCAGAATGGTGCTGTCCAGTTCTTTTGAAGCAACTTCATCAAAAAATGGATGTCCGATGTAGTCGACTTTGACTCCTCTGGATTCGTACCATGCTTTTTCGAACTTTAATCCCGAAAGGACATAATCTACGTGTTTACGAACGCGGCGTATGCGCCAGGGGGCCCAGGCCCAGAGTTGAGGGGGGAGGTAATAAAATACGGGGATGCCCAATGCTTTGGCTTTTCTGGCAACCCACCAGTTGAATCCTGGAAAATCAACCAGAATGACTGCATCGGGGCGGTGAGTCTCCAGGTATTGTCCCGCCTGCCTGAGCAGTTGAATGAATTTAAAAATGAGCGGTAACACATTGAAGATCCCCATGACGGCATAATCAGTCAGTCTGACTTCAAGGTGACAACCGGCTGACTGCATTTCAGGTCCCCCAAATGCAGAAAAGGAAACATCTGGATTCCGCTTGCGAATTTCTTCAATCAGGTGTGCTGTATGCTGATCACCGCTTGGCTCGCCGACAGAAAAAAACAGGTGCATCAGAGTATCCTCATTCAGTTCTTGAATCAAAACGCGTCGAGGAAATAGACTCGACACAATTCATGAAGACGGGTGTGGAGCAACAGCGAATCCCCATAGGCATTCAGATGGACTGTTCTCCTACCCAAGCCCCGTAAAGTTATGCTGAATAAGGGTTTTTGGTCAACCCCGATTTGTCGAAGGTTTTATCAGAAAGGTGACTGGAAATGAAAACAGCTCCCTGAAAAATAAATCAGGGAGCTGTTTGATGCGATCAATGTGTGGTTGAACTCAGCTGCTTGATGGAAAGCAGTCTAAGTTCCGCTATCAGAAGGATTAACCTTCCGCAGTCGCGGTTTCTGTTTCTTCAGCTGCTGCCGATTCAACAATTTCCAGTCCAGGGACGTTGATTGTTTTAATCAGGACTGATGTGTGTTTCTGGCGGTGACCTGTGTGTCGGCGAGAATTCTTACGGCGTCGAAACTTTTGAATTTCGAGTTTTTCACCCTTCAGTTCTGCCTGAACGACTTCTGCTTCAACGGATGCTCCTTCAATAGTGGGGGCACCAATTGAACTGGCTCCTCCACCGTTGGCCAGCAGAACGTTTTCAAAAGTAATGGGATCGCCTTCTTTTGCAGTAGCACGGTAGTCGATTGTCAGGGTATCGCCTTCCTGAACCGTATATTGACGGCTGCCATCTTCGATTACTACAAACATCCTCAAACCTTCTTTTCTTCTTACACTTTGATCAATAATTTGCTGAAGACGGATTGATGTATCGAACTCAATCCGGTTTGTATTCAGAATCAATCGCGCAATGCCATTGATAGTATATAGTTAAGCAATCATGCTTTGCTGCGGCAATTCGTTTCAGAGTGTTTGCTTTACGCAAAATCTGCTGCAATCATACGAATAGCGAGCAGGGCATTGTAAGGTCTCACTTTTGAAATTTCGAGTCAGAAACCACTAGAAATTTACTTCATTTCCAATATCGTCATAACATCGGGTCATTAAATGTTCTGGCTCTACATCTGTACGAGCGTTAATTATTATTGAAGTCTGAGCGGTTTCTTCCAGTTGGGTGATGTCTTTCCGCCGCTTGTTGTTGAGATAGTTGGCGACATTTTCGTGTACATTCAGTACGAGCCGTGAAATGTTTTTCTTATTCACAGTGGTCATCAGGGTTCGCATGACTTCGATAGCCATGCTCTCGGCGGTTTTGACCTGGCCGGTTCCGCGACAGGAAGGACAGTCCTCATACATGCTGCGCCGCAGAGAAGGGCGAATTCGCTGGCGTGTCATCTCGATCAGGCCAAAGGGACTGATGCGTAATACTTTGGTGCGGGCACGATCACGTTTGACGAGTTCTCTTAATCTGCGTTCCACGGAACGTCGATGTTTTTCTTCCCGCATATCGATGAAATCGATTACGATCACACCACCGAGGTCACGCAATCTGATTTGTCGACTGATTTCTTCAGCCGCTTTCATATTGACTTTGAACGCGGTTTTTTCCGCATTGTCATCTGCGCGATAGTTTCCACTGTTAACGTCGATGGCGACTAATGCTTCTGTCTGGTCAATAACAATCGAGCCGCCCCCTTTCATGGGGACATGGCGATTCTGGATGCTGCAAATTTCATCATCCAGTTTACTGTTGTAGAAGATGGGGTCGTTGCCAGTGTAGTGTTTGACCCGATTGACGTGCTTGGGCAGCACGACTTTCATAAAGTCTCTGGCTCTCTGATACGCCGTCGGTTCGTCGATGTAGAGCGTATCGATTTCGCTGTTATAGATGTCGCGAATCGTCCGGATCATCATATCGCTCTCCGAATAAATCTCGACGGGAGCGGGTAGTTTTTTAATACGACCTACAATGGTTCCCCAGAGGCGCAACAGATAGTTTAAGTCCCGCTTGAGATCATCAGCAGTCCGGTCGATCCCGGCAGTACGCACGATAAATCCGAGGCCCGGTGGAGGGGCCAGTTGGGTTAGAATTGTTCTCAGGTCTTTACGTACATCTTCATCAGCAATTTTGCGGCTGATACCCACCCGTTGCAGTCCAGGCATGATCACCAGGTAGCGTCCGGGAATACTGATATAAGTTGAGAGGGTAGGGCCTTTATTGCCAATCCCTTCTTTGATGACCTGTACCAGAACTTCACTCCCCCGTTTCAGAATTTCCTGAATGGGGGGTTTGTTGGCAACGCTGCGTTCATTCACGCGGCGACCCTTCTGGTTTCGACCGCGTCCTGGTTTACCGTTTCCGTCACCTTGTTCGGTGAGGTGTTTGTAATATTGATGCTCAATATCGCTGACATGCAGGAAGCCGTTTCGGCCGACACCAAAATCAACAAACGCAGCCTGAATGCTGGGTTCGATGTTGACAACTCTTCCCTTGTAGATATTTCCTACCAGGTTTTCGAGGCTGTTTCGTTCAACATAAAGTTCTTCGAGAATGCCATCTTCAACGATGGCGATTCGACTTTCCTCCGGTTGGAGGACATTAATCAGCATTTCCTTTTTCATGGAATACCCTTTGTCGTGTTACACGACGAAAATTGTATTCCTCATCAGTCACGGGTGTGGCGGACCTGCTACGCATTGAATGAATCAGTGCCATAGTGGTGTCGGCCAGTTGCCTGCAGAGATGCTGGAAAATTCCAGCGGAGGCAGTCCTCGTTGCATGAGTTGCGTCACAGCGAAATAAATCCCGCTGAACACAATCAAAGAGAGGTTTCATGATGCGACTGCTGAGTCGAATCATTTCCTGTGTGAGGTCGCTAAAGGTCAAGAACAGATACTCATCTGGCTGGTCTCTGACAGCAGTTCTGGTATTCGATTCAGGCAGGCTGCAATGTTGCATGAATTGCCAGTCGAATATTGATAACTGATGTGGTGATGAGACCAGGACTTCGATCTGATTGGACCTTTGTTGGTTCTGAAATCGCATTACGAAAGCTGCAGCATAACCCTTTAAGGCGGCAGTTGCCGTCTTTTGAATGATTTCCCGGGGGTAGTCTGGTGGTTTGCTCATGCTGTCTTTGAAAACAGAAGCTGGACGCAGGAAATTCCCTCAGACTGATAAAACATATCAGGGTTGGTGATGAGAAGATCCAATATTGTTCCTTGTTCTGTTCACACGATTTAGTTTCAGGGTCAGGAAATGATTTTGAAATACATTTCGTCTTGATGGAATTTGTTTGTACGCAATCCACTCACCACCGAGGTGAGCTGGATGGTCATTGGCTGAATTATTGAATATCAGTTTCAGTCAACGACAAATTGTAAACGTATAAATGGGCTGAGAGATGCCTACGATCACGCAGGCATCAATCAGAAATCTGGTGCTTATTGACAGGTTGATAATATGAGAACCGGCTGTTTTCGACATTTGGCGGTCACAGTGGCAGTTCTTCATCAAACAGGTCAGGGCAGATTTTGTACAGTTCTCCTCTTAAATAACTTTCTACATCCCGAGCTACGTCGATGGTCATCGCGTGTGCTGCAATTTCCTCTGCCCGGGCGATTGTCAGGTGTCTGATTACTTCTTTTACTTCCGGAATTGCCAGTGGAGTGGCACTGATCTGCCTGATTCCCAAACCTGCGAGTAAGGGGATCGATTTCAGGTCAGAACTCATCTGTCCACAGACGGTCACCGGAATATTTTTTTTCTTTGCTGCCTCTACCACCATTTTTATCAGCCTTAAAATCGAAGGATCTGATGAGTTGTAGAGTGGTGAGACCGCAGGGTCAGAGCGGTCTACTGCTAGAGTATACTGAATTAAGTCGTTAGTCCCAATGGAAAAAAAGTCAACTTCTTCTGCAAACTCTTCTGCCAGCAGGGCCGCGGCAGGGACTTCCACCATCATCCCAATAGGGATATTGGCGTTAAATTCGACTCCCCGCTCTTCGAGATCTTCGAGTACGTCGCCGACGATCATTTTGGCCTGTCGCCATTCCAGTAGAGTGGAAATCAGGGGGAACATGATCCGGACGTCACCATGGACGGCAGCCCGGAAAATCGCACGGAGCTGAGTTTTAAAGAGCGGTAAATCTCGCAGGCTCAGTCTTACGCTCCTCAGGCCCAGCGCAGGATTCATACCTTCTTTTGCCAGATGTCGGTATCCCCTGGGAATCTTATCGGCTCCCAGATCGAGTGTCCTGATGACAATGGGCCGATTCTGGGCAGCCTGTACGACTCTGCAATAAGCATCGTAATGGACTTCTTCAGTGGGTTCCGTATTGGACTGCAGGTAGAGAAACTCCGTTCGATACAGGCCAATTCCATCGGCGCCCCGTTCTGTACAGTGCTCGACTTCATTTGGAAACTCAATGTTTCCCATGACGTGAATTCGAGTGCCATCTTTGGTTTCGGAGCGGATTTTTCGGCGGGATGCCAGCCGGGCGGCCATTGATCGCTGTCGTTCGCCGGTATCTTTGTATTTGGCGAGTGTTTCCTCGTCCGGATCGATGATGACTTCGCCATTGTTGCCATCAACAATGACCATATCACCACCGGAAATGTCTGAGAGAAACTCACCCAGGCCGACGACTGCTGGTATTTCCAGGGCACCTGCCAGGATGGAGGTATGGCTGGTGCGCCCACCGACTTCAGTGGCAAAGCCCAGGACAAATTCCTTAGCCAGTCCGGCTGTCTCGCTGGGAGTGAGATTGTTTGCCAGGACAATAATAGGAGTTGTCAGATTTGAAAGCTCTTCGCGTTTCTCTCCCAGCAGTTGTTTGAGGAGGCGTTTTTCGAGATCGATGATGTCACTGGCGCGTTCTGCCAGATAATTATCGCCGAGGTGTTGAACCAGTTTGGTATACCGTCGGAATACCCGGCTGGAAGCATGCTCTGGTGAATAGCATTTTTCACGGATGAGGGTTTCGATCTCTTCCCGTAATCGGGGAGAACTGACCATCTGTAAATGGGCAGCAAAGATGGCCCCGTACTGTTCGCCTAATTTATCGGAGGCCAGTCGCTCGTTCTCAGCGATTTCTTCACAGACAGCATCAAGGGCTGATTTCAGACGAGCGATTTCGGTATCGATGGCATTGACGCTGACGAACTGTCGTGGGATGCGAAAGTCCTCCGCACCCAGAATGAGTGCGGGGCCGAAATTGACTCCCGGAGAAACAGCGATACCACGTTTAACAAGCATTCATTCAGAGCCTAATATGGCGCTTTCAACAGACAGGCAACTGGCGGTGTACCACGCAGTCGAATTGTACGGGATTATTCTGGCAGATCAGTCAATTCTTCGAATTTCTTGTATCCTGATTCAAAAAATTGAACAATTTCTTCCATCATTTTGCTGGCGTCATCGCCATTCGCTTCCAGGACAAGTTGAGTCTCGGGCAGCGCTCTTAACTCAAGCAGATCATAGACCTCCTTGGCGTTTCCAGATTGATCCCCGTTCGAAATCTTAAAATCGCAAGAGTAGTCACGGGCGATTCGTACTATTTCTGAGATAGGACGAAGGTGAAGCCCTTGTTTCATTTTGACAGTGACAATCTGACGGCAAACAGATTCTTGCATGGCACTAACTGATAACTACAAAAGCAACCTGAAAACAAATGACTCTCATGGAGATAATGAGGGAATGACAACTGTTTTCAGTGAGATTTCGTAATTACCCCTTTCCACTTAGTTCAATCAACCAGGAGCCACAGCGAAGCATGCGTTCTGAATATCAGAAATATGGTTAACTTAGGCAGGAATAGTCAGTCTTTTTCGAACAGGGTTTTCCCTGACAACACTAGCACTCACCTTAATCCAATTGATTACTGTCAGCCTCATTCAGCAATTCTACAATGTCTTCTACGGTTTTGGACTGACGTAAAAACTTACAGAAGCTTTGATTTCTCAGGTGGCGGGAAATGTTTTCTAATCCACGTAAATGGTCACCAGGACGATCCAAGGGTGAAATCAGCAGAAACAGAATGAAGACGTCTTCTCCATCCAGGCTGGCAAAATCAACGCCATCAGAGGACAATGCAACTGCAGCTGTCAAATTTTCCACTGAGGAGTGCTTGGTATGAGGAACTGCGACCCCATTTCCAATTCCCGTTGATCCCAACTCTTCACGTTTGAGAATTGCTGAGACTATACCTTCCTCATCATCTGCTGAAATGCTGCCTGCGTCCTTCAGACCGGCAACCATCGTACGGATCGCTTCTTCTTTGGTAGTGACATTCAATTCCGGAATGATCGCGTCCGAAACCACGAAGTCTGTTAACTTCATGTATTCTTTCCTTCTAACTAACTACATCTGCAAAAATTATCAGTGTTTGCAGTGAATATGCAAAACTAATGTTGTGAATTATGACACCCGGTGCTGATTTCATTTCAATCCCCACACCGCGAGCCACACTATAAATATTGTAAACGAGTTCTCTTCAACACCCAGTAAAAAACAGACTGAGGTCCAGAATTATTCCGATTCTTCTTCGGACTCTGCTTCTGCGGACTCTGCTTCTGCGGACTCTGCTTCTGCCAGTCCATTTTCCGCAATTTCATTCATGGGGAGATCGCGGCGATGGTCCTGAATCTTTTGTTTGTATTTTTTAATCTGTTGTTCCATCTTGCTCAAAGCAGAGTGGAAGTTTGATTTCACTTCATCGCCTTCTGCATGGGCAACAAAATTATGTTTATGCTCTGCATCAACGAGAATCTCGACCCGGTTCTGATTTTCACCCTGGTCGATAGTAATTTGGATTGCAGTTACCCGCTCAAAGTACGTCAGTAACTTCTCAGATTTTTCAGTAATATAATCACGCAGACTATCTGAAACACTGCCATGCCGACAAGTAATCGCAACTTGCACTGACTGTTCTCCTGTAAAAAATTACCCACGCTGTGTATACGTATGTGAGTCGATCTGGGTCTAGCAATTCTTGATGCTAACAGATTCTAGCTGGCGGGGTCCAGATATACCAGTCACTAATTCTGAAGCTTGAGCCTCAAAAATGAGTACCTTTTCCGCCTTTGACGGATGGGATATGATTTGATAGAGGGTGAATGAGGATTCTTTTGTTTCGATATTGTTCTGAGAAAACGGGATTTGTGACGTTCAAACACGGTTTGAACTGGTGACTCACAGACAAATTTAAGCTTTTTAATAGACTTAATCGACTCAGGCTTACAAACTCTATTCGTAATGGCAGATTCGATGGAAGTAGTTTCCTGTTTGGCATGCTGGCGTTGAATCGGCTGATTGTCTGGTATCTTTCTGCTGGTTCGTTTTCCGGCGCGTGCTACGTTATAATGATGGGATACGCATTCCGGTTTGCATCTGAAGTTCAGTTAATCAAATTTATGTTCATCACATTGATTCAATCCCGTTCTGGTAATATGTCTGTTTAATTGAGAGGTAAAATAGTAGCCAATGCCTACTTATGTTTACGAAGTTGTTCTTCCAGATGGTTCAGCAGGAGAACGGTTTGAAG
Source organism: Gimesia algae (assembly GCF_007746795.1). Taxonomy (NCBI): domain Bacteria; kingdom Pseudomonadati; phylum Planctomycetota; class Planctomycetia; order Planctomycetales; family Planctomycetaceae; genus Gimesia; species Gimesia algae. Next base: position 3,957,583 of record NZ_CP036343.1, on the reverse strand, counting down.
TGATCCAGAGAATGAGTGATCCAATTCTGACGACTCACCCGGAGACAGGAGAGCCAGTCCGCAAAGTGATTACTGCTGCTTATTTTTCGGGTAAATGGTCGGACGCTGCCGCTAAGCGGACAATCAATGATGATAAACGTCTGGGCGAACTGGGGTTTACCAAGTATGTGAAGTCATCAAAAGGGACTTATGAAAAAAGAGCAGGTGACGGCCCGGACCTGATTTCGGCAGATTAGTCAGCTGTTGAAATGAGATCCAAAGTGCGGGACAATGATTTTCATCTTGCAGAGAGAAACAGTGATTGAGAAGGAGAAAGTTGTTATGAAGTCGCAAAATCGGCATTTCATCCTGGGGTTTTTCATTATTACTGGACTGGTCTCACCAACTCATGGGGAGACACCATCTGCAGCGACTCTTGAAAAGCCAGCCTATACGAATACTCAATGTGAGGGGACTTATCCCCATCACCTGCAGGGACTCTGCGTTGACGGGCAGGGAAACATTTTCTGGAGCTTCACAACCCAACTGGTGAAAACCAACTCTTCTGGAAAAGTCCTGGTAAAAATCCCCGTGGGAAATCACCATGGGGATCTCTGTTACCATGCCGGCAAAGTTTTCGTTGCGGTGAATTTCGGTGATTTTAATAATCCCGCGGGGAAAGCCGATTCCTGGGTTTATGTCTATGATTTGGATAAGCTGCTGTTGATTGCCAAACATCAGACTCCCGAAGTGACTTTTGGAGCAGGAGGAATTGCCTGCCATGCTGGCAAGTTTCTCGTAGTGGGCGGCTTGCCTAAAGGCGTAAACGAAAATTATCTCTATGAATATGATTCCAGCTTTAAATTCATCAAGAAGCATGTCTTGAAAAGCGGTTACACGTTGATGGGAATCCAAACGGCAACCTTCGCTGAAAACAAATGGTGGTTTGGCTGCTATGGCTCCGAATTACTCACGGCAGATGTTGAGCTCAATTTTTTAGCGAAATATGACCTGGACTGCGCTTTAGGGATCGATCGGGTCAATGACAAGCTGCTGTTGATCGGCCGCAATACGAAGAAGGGTAAAGTGTACACAGGCAAGGCGCTGCTGGCAGTACCTGATACTGACAAAGGTTTCGTCATCCAGAAATAATCGGGTATGACTGAAACTTCAAAGTAAAGCGGCGATGATAGAAACTATCTGTTTCCACCACCTCCCTGAAGATTGGATGCTGCCAGTCCGAACAGGGCACCCTCCAGCAGGTGTCTTTCGATGAATGCACCGATGGCTTCGGATTTAGTGTACTGCAGGATGACGTAGTCACCGGGTTGAATTAAAACCCGCTGACTGGGAGTGCGCACTGCTTCATAGAGATCTACTTTGATCGGCAGTTGTGTCCCATTAGGCAACTGTCTTAGAATGATGGCGTTACTCGCACTGATGGTGACATCCTGATTTAAGGCTGACGGGCCTCCAGCCGATTTACTGTTTCCGCCACCTTGTGATCCCTGGGCAATCGAAATGGCCCCCAGGATGTCCAGGTCATAATCACGGGGTAGAGTATATTGTCCGCCACCCAGTAAGCCACCCGTATAAAAGATTTCCGTATCTCGTGATTCAATAAATACGACGTCGCCATCATGTAGAAGAATATCATCGCGCGTGAGATGTACCTGTTCTCCAGGATTCAGGCGGATCGGTATTTTGATGATTCCCGAGCGCTGCATCGTGGAGTCGTTGATGATGGTCGGTGCCATATAGTCACCGGAATAAAAACTTCCGTCGCTGGAATAGAGAGGCTGTCCAACCTGGAATTCCGGGTCTTCGGGAGTCGGCGAATAGTGCGGAATCGGAGTGTAGGAATCAGAGACCTGCTGAATGTTCTGATCCGTGTGAGCGTTGTCTGATGTATGAGTACCGGTCTGAATGGGTTGTGGGCAGAGTGGCTGATTCATTCCATGCGCCCCGCCTCGGATGATGTATATGGAGTTTTCGGCGTCCAGCCCGGGCAGGCCTCCCGTTTCCGCGAGTGCATGCAGTACGTCATTATTATAAGCAGGGAGATTGATGACCCGCCCTGTGCCTCGTTTTGATCTTCCTACGTTCAGGTTACCAATGGTAGTACCTACGATATCGTTAGAGTTTTCCTGGCGGATTACAAGTATTCGATATGAACGAGGTTTTTGCAGGCTGATCAGGATACGATCACGGCCTTCCCGCAAAATACTTTTTTCAGTGGTGTATTTGCGACGAATGGTTTCTTCCAGTTGTGTCAGCGTCAACCCACGAGCAAAGACGGTTCCAATGAGTGGTAGAGAAATTGTACCATCTTCACGAATCGGAATCGGGTAACCCAGCGAGGGGGCGACCTCCTGTGTCTGTGGAAAGTGGACGGGAGGTACATCTTTAAACTGACCCAGGACACCTTCAATATAGACACCTAATACATCGCCTGAATCTAACAGATAATGTTTGGGGGCAGGTTGACGCAGCAATGACAGATCGATGGTTTCCTTTCCTGACCGAATTTCCCCTTTATATTCTGTAGGCAGGTATTGAGCGGGGACTCCTTTCAGAGGATGAAATGCAGCGCAACCATTGAACAGCACAGACAACCAGAGAACACAGCAGATGTGCCACTTGTATGCAAATATTAGTTTTCGATACTTTTGCATTCTGATCGAACCTTTAAATTCTAACGACATCCTGTCGGTCATTTCCGCACTCTGATTTCTGTGGAACAAGTTTCATATTTTCTGAAAAATCATGTCTCACCGTCTGTCTCGATAGTTGGGCAATTTGTCAGCGGTAGAATAACTTGGCAGCTTTGAGTCATTCATTTGTTCTCTCTGACGCCTATCTTGAACCGCTGCCGATGCTGGTGTATCCGGCAAGGGAGTATAAGGATATGACTGTAATGTATAAGGGCTCGGAGGCGGATCATCATTGATGTAAGGTGGTATTGCAGGCTGCTGTGTTGCAGGAGTATCAGGTTGAACTGCGGGTGCCTGTATGACTGGAGGAGGCTTGGGAGCAGTAACCGGTGGTTGCTTGCGCAGTTCTGGTTGCGGAAGCACTGGTTTGACTGGAGGTGTATGTCCTGGGAGAGCCGGTGGTGGAGGCAAGGGTAGATGGTGCTGAGGAACCATCGGCAGAGGTTGTCCTGGTTGATTTACAGATGGCTTCGGTAATTTGAGTTCGTGGGGCTCCGGGCGCGGGGGCGGATTTATGATGGAAGCCGGAGGTGCGGTCTGTGGTTCCGGATGAACCTCAGTCTGCGGTTGTGAATGATAGACAGAGCCGGCATCCCAGTGCTCTTCAGCCGGTTGATTCCATCCGCTCAATGAATAAGGAGTCGCTATTTCATCATAATCATACCGTCCTCCTGCCAGGGCATGCTCTGCCCCGAGTTTGTAACCGGTGAACCATTCTTGAATTTCCAGATATCCTTCGGGAGTCCGGTAATGAGCGGCCCAGTACTCCTCGGGGGGTACGGGAGGAACTTCTCCGGATTCGCCTAATGCGATATCAACATATGCCTGTTGATAACCTTTTCGGAATGCCTTCGAAGGTTTGTCTTTACAGTTACAGGAAATCGTTTTGAGGGATTCACGAGCACACTTTTTTGCCGCGTGTTTGACGACAATTTTGTCGAGATCGGCCTGGTACCCATCCAGTGAATGGTATGGATGGGGAGAACATTTATCTTTATGGAAGAAAAAGCATTTTTTAACCCGGTGATATGCGGGGGAACAGATCCCATCCTCTTCACATTCAGTATGCGCGCAGCCGCTTAAACCGGATAGAATCAAAATCAGAAACGTGAAGAAAACGTCCCGGGATTGAAGTCGGAATACTGAAAGAAAAGAATGTGTGATAAATGATTTTAAAGCCACTAGGGAGACCACCGTGCGCAGATTAATTGTTAATCGATACGCATGGTTTATCGGAATCCTGTTATACCGCTGTGTACGGTTTTTCGTATCTTACGGGTTATCCGGAGGCGTAATACAGATACAATCGTTGGATATTCAAGAATTGGAAGAGTCAACGTATCCCGGAAATTTTGCGTGGATTACCTGTCTTTTGGCGAGGGGTAGACTGTAGCGACAATCTGATGCCGACCGGCAGGTTCTGCCGCTCAAATACACCAGAATCATTCGGCTGCGAAGTAATCTTTCAGCAGTCGAAAAACACGACCTGCCCGTTGCTGAAACACTTCGGGTTGTTTGATCCATCCCAGCGGGGTAATGCGGGTTGCAATTTCCACCTGAGATGAAGTCTGACGTCTGTTGCTGTTTGATTTTTTGGTAGACGAACCGAATACGACTTCGATCTCTACTGGTTTTCGATCATCTGTTTTACCCCAGAACGGAAGTAATCCAGCTTTACCCAGTCTCATCACAGCCCGGTTTGTACTGACTTCGGTCAGTCGCGCGTGATTATCATTTACGAAACCACCTAGTTTATAGACAATAAAGTCTGACGAGATCAGTGCATTGAATGTGCTTTCAAATCTCATGCCTTCGGAATCTGGCTTTTCAGGTACTTCGTCAGGAATCACCTCACCCGACTTCATCTGTTCGCAGGTAAGAGCCCGAACTTTATTTCGTCCCGTTTCTTTCGCCTGGTATAAAGCACTGTCTGCACGATGAAACAGACTTTCTAATGAATCACCAGGCTCATATTGAGCAACACCAAATGAAGCTGTGACCCTGATATTCGACTGATTCTCCATTTTCAGATTAGAAACCGCCAGTCGTAAGCGTTCTGCTTTTTTAACAGCATGTTCCAGTGCCGTTTCAGGGCAGAGAATGACAAACTCTTCCCCACCATAACGGCCGACCAGTTCTCCAGAGTAAGTTTCATGCTGAAACAAACGCGCCAGTTCTACCAGGACTTCATCACCTGTCGAGTGACCATAACTGTCGTTGATGTCTTTGAAATGATCTGCATCGATAAAGATCAGGCTCAATGGTTCCGGGTTCTGTTCCTTCTGGATTCTGGACAGCATGATCGCCAGTTGTGTTTCCAGTTCACCCCGGTTGGCAACCGATGTTAACGCATCCAGACTGGCAGCCAGTTTGAGGTCATTGTATTCTTTCGGGCGTTTCAGGCTGCGGGACAAATCCCGAAATATTTCTGTAACACCAATCAAACGGCCATCGTCGCCAAACATCGGGACCGATTGTACTTCAATATTGATCAGACGCCCGCCTGGTCGCTCTAACATGAATTCGGTTGTCATCGGCTTGCCATTGGCAATCACCCGGTTCATAGAGCATTCGGCTGAAGTGAGGTTTGTGCCTTCCGTATTTGTGAGAGGCAGGCTGCTGCTGGTCCACGATTCTCCCAGCATATCAATGGCACGCAGGTCTGCCAGTTTTTCAAGACCGGGGCTGATGAGCACAAACTGAAAATCAGAATTGACGATATAAAAGCCATCGTACAGACTTTCAATCTGAAACAGATAGGAGAAAATGTTGTTGATCAGGTTTGCTTCCAGCGCTTCTCGCTCTGTGAAATCTTTAGGCTGGAACAGGCGATTGACTTCCTGTAATGCATCATGGAAGGCCTGTTTTTCATTTTGTTCCCAGCGTGAAAGTGCACAGACAATATTTCCGTCAAACTGTGTGCCAGCCGCTTCCATGAGAATCGACATGATGTCCTCATGTTTTTTTCCCGTGCGATATACCTGATCGGTCGCCAGCGAGTCGTAAGCGTCTGCAATCGCCAGGATGCGGGCTCCCTGGTTGACTTCGCTGCCGATAAATTGATACCCATTCGTGGCACCGCTGAAGTGATAACGGGTTTGTGACAGGATCGTTAATACTTCATGATCGGTATGGCAGGCTTGCAGGACATCGAGACCAATATTGTGGTAATGCGACATCAGCTCAATTTCATCTGAAGTCAATTTACCAGGCTTGAAGATGATATGATCGGGGACGCCTATTTTTCCGATATCGTGCAAGAGGGCGGCTACTTCGAGTCGTTTCAGATGGATTCCTTCCCACCCCAGGTTCGTAGCGATCCCTTTTGCCAGAAATGCAACACGTCGCGAATGACAGAGCGTGGAAGCATCTCGTGCCTGCAGTGCTGACAGCAGTTTACGCAAGTGTTTCCGGGAAATCACCTGATCGATCATGTCGCTGCTGTCAGACTCCAGAGAATATTCTTCGAAGTCTTCCGATAGTGAAATCAACTGTCTGAGAATCTTAGAAGAGCCCATATTATAGCTCCCATGTACCGAGGATGAGCTCGGCAAGGGGTTATTCGATGCTATGAGGGGGCTGTTCATCTTGCGGCCTTTGGTATATTGAGCAAAGCTCTAACACAATTTGTTCTGATGGAACGCTTGTGTCTTGCATATCACAACAAAATCTCTATTTACTATGCCTGTGTTTTATAACGGAAAGTCGATTGATTCTGCAGTTTTAAAACAGAGACATGGCAGAGTGTGCTGATTTCAGATGTTGATGTCTGTTTTAAGCAGGAACGGTATCAGGGGAATACATCAAATCTATTCAGCTAATTTAAAGCTAGGTTGCAAAAGCAGGATGTCAAATTGCAACATGCATGGGGAGGGCTCAACTGGACCGTCAAGGCGCAGGAAATTCGAGTGGAACAATTGTCAGGGAATGAAGGGTTGAAATGATCGTGGCGTCTGTGCTGATTGTGATACCAGAGAATTCGAATTCAGGCAGTGATCACCGATTATAGGCGGCAGTTACGGCAGCTGCCCGGGACTGGACTATCTCCCCCAGCGATTCATATTCATCCTGTGGGATCCGTTCCGCAGGGCCTGTGATCGTGAATGCGGCAATACCAATTCCATTTCGATCCAGGATGGGTGCCGCGATACAGCGGATTCCCACCAGGCCTTCTTCATGATCAACAGCATAACCACGTTGACGAATCAGATTCAGTTCACTGAGGAATGCTCGTTTGGATGTGATTGTATGCGGTGTGAAACGTTTAAATTGAATACGGTTGACCAGATCATCGCGTTCATTGTCCGGCAGAAAGGCTGCGATGGCCTTTCCTGGAGCGCAGCTAAAACAAGGGGCACGAGCGCCGATCTCAGCAGAATATTTAAATGCATGTCGCGCCAGCATCTGTTCCAGTATGACGATCTCCCGGTCGATCAGGCAGCAGAGCTGGGTTGTTTCACCGGTCATGTCGCGCAGCTCGCGCATCGGACCAATGGCACATTCCATCAGCGGGCGATCCTGGACACTCGGGGGGATCAACTGCAGGAACCGGTTTGTCAGGTAATATTTTTTGGTAGTGACGTCTCGTGTCACATAGCCGAGTTCTTCCAGCGCTTTTCCAATCCGCAATAATGAAGCCTGGGGAATGGTCAGTTCTTCGCTGAGCGCGCTTAGCGTGCAGCCATGCGAATGCCTGGCGAGGTGCTCCAGCAGCGCGATTCCCCGCTGCAGACTGGGAGAGGCGGCTGCTTCTGATTTACGTTTTGTGTCAGGAATACGCATTGTTGTTGACTTCATATATGAAATAGGTTTCAATAGTGAAATATGATATGGCTCTTTCAGGGGCGTGTCAACCTCCGCAGCCGGGTAACCGGCTTTCGATTGCATCACAATACTCTTTTGAACGTCAGCAGAAAGAATTTTGCCATGCGTGCAGGTGGTCCCAGATTGAGTGTTTGGACAGTCGTGATCTGGCTGAGTCTGGTTGTCTCCGCTCAAGCAGCAGAGCTGTTTCAAAATGCGAAGACGGCAGGTGCTGATTTTGATCGGGTGATGGCTCCGTTAATCTCGGGTTATTGCCTGGACTGTCATGCCGGTCTGGATCCCAAAGCGGGTTTTGATTTCTCAAATCGAGCCGTTGCCTTTCGGGGAGGGGAGAGTGGACCGGCGCTTCAGGCGGGTCACCCGGAAGAGAGTCTGTTGTGGCAGTATATCGAATCGGATGCCATGCCCCCCGAGCATCCACTCACCGCAGAACAAAAACAGCTGTTCAAACTATGGATCTCAGCAGGTGCTCCCTGGGGTACCGATCCGATTGATGCCTTCAGCAAAACAACTGAAAAAAGAGGCGGTTATGACTGGTGGTCACTACAGCCACTGCGGATGCCTGTTGTTCCCTCCATTTCCGATGAGGGGGGACGAAATCCCATCGATGCTTTTGTGGTGAGCAAGTTGCAGGTACAGGGGCTCCAGCCTCAGCCTGTTACCGATCGTCGAACCTTAATACGACGTCTTTCCTATTCAGTAACAGGTTTGCCGCCCGAGCCGGAAGAAGTGGAAGCGTTTCTGAAAAATGAGTCACCTGACGCATATAAAAATCTGGTTGATCGGCTGCTTGCTTCTCCTCATTATGGAGAGCATTGGGCGCGTCACTGGCTGGATGTAGTGCGTTTTGGTGAGAGTAACGGCTTTGAACGAGATCAACCTCGATTGAACGCCTGGCCTTATCGCAACTGGGTGATTGAGGCGCTGAATCGGGACATGCCTTATAACCGCTTCGTGAAATTACAACTGGCCGGTGATCTGCTGGAGCCGGACAATCCAGAGGCGGTTAAGGCAACCGGTTTCCTGGTGGCAGGCCCGCATGATGTGGTGATTCCCGTTAGTAAAACAATGCGGGAGACCATGAAACAGGATGAACTGGAAGACATCGTCGGGGTCGTTGGTCAGACGTTTTTAGGTTTGACTGTCAATTGTGCCCGCTGCCATGATCACAAATTCGATCCCATCAGCCATCAGGAATATTATCAGTTTGCGGCGGCACTTGCTGGGGTGGTACATGGGGAACGGGTTCTGCCTGATCCTGCTTATGAAAAGGCGCAACAGGAACTGGCTCAAACAAAAAAACATCTTCGCAAAACTCAGTATACCCTGTTTGATTTAGAGTCCGTTGCCCGACAAAGAGTTCTTGCCTCACGTGCAGGACAGAAAAAGACAGAATTACCTCTGGCAATGACGTCGCCGATTGCAGCCTGGAATTTTCGGAAGAGTACACAGGATCTGGCTGGTGGTTTACAGGGGACGTTACATGGTTCCGCCAGACAAACTGAGGCAGGGCTGCTGCTGGATGGAAATAAATCCTACTTCAAAACGGAACCACTCAAACAAGGATTGTCTGAAAAAACACTGGAAGCCTGGGTGAAGCTGACCAATTTTGAACAGCGCGGAGGAGGCGTTCTGAGTGTGCAGACGGTGGGGGGCAATATATTTGATGCCATCGTATTTGGGGAACAACAACCGGGGCACTGGCTGGCAGGCAGCGATCACTTTAATCGCACGAAATCTTTTCAAGGTCAGCAGGAACAGGATGCGATTGAGAAGGAAGTTCAGATTGCGCTGGTGTATTCTGCCGATGGCAGGATTACTGCCTATCGCAATGGGAAACTGTATGGAAAGAGTTATCAGTCACGTGGCTTGCAGTCGTTTCCTTCCGAAAAAACAGAGGTGCTCATTGGTTTGCGTCATGGTTCACCCGACGGGAATCGACTCTTGAAGGGAGTCGTCACGAAAGCCCGTGTATATGATCGGGCACTGACGTCTACAGAAATTCAGGAATCTGCAAAATGGGGGGGGACTTTTTTCTCTGAAGCGGAACTGGTTGCTGTCCTTTCTCCCTCAGAGCAGTCAAAACGAAAAACGCTGCTTAGGGAACAAGCAAAGCTGCAGGCTAAAAGTAATCAGCTCCAGTCAATTCAGCCGAAAAAAGTTTATGCTGCAGTTTCCCGCAATCCAGCTGTCATGCATCTGTTGAAAAGAGGCAGTGTCGCAACTCCCGCGGGGGTTGTCAGTCCAGGAGGATTGAAATCAATCCAGGGAGTCAACGGAGATCTGGGATTAGCGACTGACAGCTCTGACCATGATCGCAGAATTCGCTTTGCTGACTGGGTGACCAGTTCCAAGAACCCCCTGTTCGCCCGGGTGATCGTGAATCGAGTCTGGCACTATCATTTTGGCAGGGGGCTCGTCAATACTCCCAATGATTTCGGGTTTAACGGGGGGCGCTGCAGCCATCCGGAATTGCTTGACTGGCTGGCTCGCAAACTGATACAGGAGAACTGGAGTCTGAAATCCTTACACCGTTTGATTCTGCTCTCTGACGTCTATCAGCAGTCAGCGCAACTCGACCCGGAGGCGTTGAAAATTGATGTAGACAATCAATGGTTATGGCGCAAGAGTCCGCAGAGAATTGAAGCAGAGTCGATTCGTGATTCGATTCTGAAAATCTCAGGCCAGTTGAATCCGCAGATCGGGGGGCAGGGATACCAGGATGTGAAATCCTATTTTTTCAAAGGCACGCAATTCTATGAACCCCTGGATCCCGTGGGCGCAGAATTTAATCGCAGATCCATCTATCGCTTTTCTGCAAGAGGGGGGCGACATCCTCTACTGGAAACCTTCGACTGTCCCGATCCCTCTACGACGACACCCGACCGCGCCTCTACGACGACGCCACTCCAGGCACTTTCGTTGATGAATGCGTCTTTTGTGTTACGCATGTCCGATAAGTTGGCAGAACGCATTCAGCAGCGCGTCGGCACCGGGCAGGAGAGACAGGTTACAGAATTGTTTTTACTGGCTTATCAACGCCCACCTCAACCTGTAGAGTTGTCAACTGCATGCGATTTCTGCGAGCAACACGGACTCTCTGCTTTGTGCCGGGTCGTACTCAACAGCAATGAATTTTTATATGTGAATTGAGAGCAGGATGTCATATCAGAAAACAGTTCCATCAGAAGCAGTATCTGGTCCCGATGCAATGTCACGCCGTCAATTCTTTTCCTGGGCGCGGACAGGGCTGGCGGGAACCGCTCTCATGGATTTGCTGTTACATCAGAAACCACTCGCATCTGCCGAGTCAGTCAAAAATGATTCACCCGGGACTCATTTTCCGCCGCGGGTTAAACGAGTCGTCCATATTTGTCTGATCGGAGGGCTAAGTCATCTGGATTCCTTTGACTACAAACCCGCGCTCAAAGATTTACATGGCAAGACGATGCCCACCGATAAAACGCCGGAGACCTTTTTTGGCAAAGTCGGTCTGTTACGCAAAAATGATTTCGAGTTCCGTCAGCGCGGAGAGAGTGGACTTTGGATCTCCGAGCTGTTTCCACACATAGCGGCACAGGCAGATGAGTTAACACTGTTGCGATCGATGAAGGCAGATTCCGCCAATCACACGCCAGCCACCTTTCAGGAAAACACGGGTTTTCGTTTGAATGGGTTTCCGGTGCTGGGGTCCTGGCTTTCGTACGGGCTGGGATGTGAAACCGATGAATTGCCTTCATTTGTGGTTCTGCCTGATGTACGCGGTTATCCGGCTGCAGGAACGATCAACTGGTCGAATGGTTTTTTACCTGCATTGCATCAGGGGGTACCATTTCAGTCAAAGGGGCCGGCGATTCGTGATTTATTCCCTGAGCGAAAAATCTCGAAAACGACTGAAACAGCCAGTCGGCAATTGTTAAACCAGTTCAACCAAAAGCATCTCGAACGGATGGGCTTTAACAGCGATCTGGAAGCCAGGATTCGCAGTCATGAGTTAGCAGCGAAAATGCAGTTGGCAGTCCCCAGGGTGACTGATTTGTCTGCTGAAACTCCGGCCACGCAATCTCTCTACGGTTTTGATTCCGAAGTGACAGCTCCTTTTGCCCGTAACTGCCTGCTGACGCGACGCTTACTTGAGCAAGGAGTTCGCTTTGTACAATTGTTTTCCGGAGGCCCGTTTGGAGCACCGCGCATCAACTGGGACGGTCATGAAGATGTCAAAAGGAATCATCTTCGCGAGGCAGCCCGCATCGATCAGCCCATTGCGGGTTTACTTCAGGATTTGAGGCAGCGGGGCATGCTGGATGACACTCTGGTTCTATTTTCCACAGAGTTTGGGCGGACTCCGTTTACCCAATCTGCTTCAGATAAGGTCGGTACCGGTCGAGACCACAATATGAATGGTTTTTCGGTCTGGATGGCAGGCGGCGGGCTCAAACATGGCATCAGTTACGGTGCGACCGACGAATTTGGCTGGAAATCCGTCGAAAAGCCGATTGCCTGGCACGATTATCACGCTACTGTGCTCCATTTGCTGGGGATCGACCATACCCGTCTCACCTGGTATCACAACGGAATCGAACGTCGCCTGACGAATGTGCATGGCGAAGTGATTCATGAGATTCTCGCCTGAAATTCAGTAGAAATTATTGTTTCAGAGCAGATCGGCTCGATTTTTCAATAAGATATTTTGTGTGCGTAGACGAATCGACTAGAATGGCTATAGTGTGTTTTCTTAATCGGCATCAAGGGGCGCTTACTTCTGTCTGATTGAATGGATCGTCCTGTCAAAAAAACAAGTGAAATGAATACATTACAGAACCCTCAAAGCAAGTCCGACACCAGACGGGTACTGATCATCGGCGGTGGTTTTGCCGGATTGAACGCGGCACTGGAACTGGGGGGAGTTGCCGGAGTGGAAGTCACTCTGGTGGATCGCCATAACTATCACTTATTTCAACCATTGCTCTATCAGGTAGCGATGGCCGGACTCAGTCCAGCGGATATTGCTACCCCCATTCGCAGCCTGCTCTCAGCATATCGCAATACCAATGTTTTACTCGGGGAAGCCGAGTCGATTGATCTTCCCGGTCAAAAAGTCAAATTTGATTTCGGTGAGCTCGAATTTGATTATCTGGTACTGGCCTGCGGTGCGACGCACAGTTATTTCGGACACAATGAGTGGGAAAAGTATGCTCCCGGCTTGAAGACGATTTCCCAGGCAACCGAAATTCGCAAGCGTGTGCTGTCTGCGTTCGAGCATGCGGAACGCGTTACCGACCCGGATGAACAAAAGAAGCTTCTGACTTACGTCATCGTAGGTGGAGGTCCCACGGGCGTCGAACTGGCAGGAGCCATCGGGGAGATGAGTCGTTTTACTCTTTCCCGGGATTTTCGCCGGATCAATCCCAGCCACACCCGCGTGATTCTGGTGGAAGCGGGACCACGGATCTTACCCATGTTTTCCGAGCAGCAGTCTAACCGGGCAGCTCGGGACCTGGAGAAGCTGGGGGTTCAGATCTGGACCTCATCTGTGGTAACGAATATCAATGATGAGGGAGTAGAGTTAGGGGAAGAGCGGATTCGCGCTGCCACCGTGTTGTGGGCTGCGGGAGTCGAGGCTTCTGAGCTCGGGCAGGCAGGAGGCATGCACGTTGATAATCGTGGTCGCGTTTTGGTCGAACCGGATTTGAGCCTGGAAGGATATTCGAATGTATTCGTGGCCGGCGACCAGGCCAGTTATACGCATCAGACTGGCAGTCCGCTACCGGGAACGGCTCCCGTTGCTTTACAGCAGGGGCGATTTATCGGGAAAACGATTCGCAATGAAGTCAAAGGCAAGGCACGTAGTAAGTTCCATTTTCGGGACAAAGGTCAGATGGCTACAATTGGCCGCAGTCGGGCGATTGTGGAAATGGGACGGCTCAAGCTGACTGGTTTTTTTGCCTGGGTTGTCTGGCTCGTCGTACACATCTTTTATCTTACAGGATTTAAAAACCGCGTACTGGTCGTGATGCAGTGGGCCTGGTCCTATCTCAGTTTCAGACGTGGTGCACGACTGATTGTTGAGCGTGGCTGGAGTCCTGCTGAAGAACAGGAGTCGGTAACAGAGAGCGAAGAGGAAGTCCCTGTTCCTTCAGAGCATTGATCGATCGAGATGATTCCGGCAGGTCAGTCAGTCGGAGAACTCTTCGGGGGGAATGGGACTGCCATGCGGGTCCTGATCGGTATTAAGTGTATCCTCATTCAGTTTTTCACGTAACTGGCGATCAGTGAAATGTTCCAGGCGTTCAGCCTGTCTGTGAATCGTTTCAGTGGACATGCCCGCGTGTTCGACGAGGTAGTGTTCCCAGAGCCGATGTGAGCGAACCAGTTGACGCGCCTGGTCGCGACCTGTTTCCGTCAGTTTATAATAACCGTTCGTGCCGGTAATCTGTCCTCGATTGGTCAGATAGCGGAGTGTGAGACTGGTAGGTAATGAACGGGAGAACAAAATCTCGCGCAGATAACCGGCATCTGGTTTACGGTCCGGGTCACGTTCTTCAATACGATACATCAACGCGATGATGTCTTCTGCGAGAATCTTCCACGACAGGAACTGGCGGCGAATAAAAATGATCAGGATTCCATGCCGGGGACCAAGCAATGCCGCCAGCACAAACAGCAGACCTGCCGTGACTGCCATCATGCCGGCAGTTGAAGTACTTCCATAACCAAACCAGTGGGGCACGGTAATGGCGCTGATGTGCCCCGTGATGGCTGCGATTATTGCCAGGATGACACTGAGGACGATCATCCGCCCCAGTCGATCCGTGAGCATGTACGCAGCGGCGGGCGGCACCACAAACATGGCCACGACAAGAATATTGCCGACCGTCTCGAAACTGGCGACCGCTGTGATGGCGACCAGCGTCATCAGGGTATAGTGAATCAGCGTGGCATTAAATCCCGTGGTCGTTGCGAGTGCCGGATCGAATGAACTGAGTTTGAGTTCTTTGAGAAAGCAGACCACAAACAGCAGGTTGATCAACAGGACGATGGAGAGCACGGCGACAACGCGGGGGATTTTCCAGCCAGCGATCAGTACCGTATCCAGGGGGGTTAGTTCGATGGCTCCATAGAGTACGCAGCCGGGATCCAGGTCAACATGATCCGCAGCCTGAACAATCATGACCAGGCCCAGCGCGAACAGAGACGTGAAGACCACTCCCATGGCAGCGCCTTCGTCCACTTTACCAAAGCCACGAATCCACTCTGTGAACAGTGCCGTTAAAATACCTGCGATGACGGCACCAGCAAACATCGGCAGACTGCTGCGGCTGTCACTGATAAAAAAAGCAGCAGCGAGACCGGGGAGAATGGCATGGGTGATCGCATCCCCCAGCATGCTCATTTTTCGCAAGACCAGGAAATTTCCCAGCAAAGCCGTTGCGACAGAGCATAAAATTCCTGCAACAATGATCCAGCCATCCAGATACCAGTTCCACTGGCTCAATGCATCTCTCAACACGTTCATGAACCAGGCCTCCGGGAATGAGAGTCTGGCGAATTAATGTTCTCCAGCTTGATCTCAAGGGTGTGGGGGCTTGGTAAGATTTCTGTGGATGCCTGTTGGATCAGTAATGCTTCCAGTTCAGAAATGACTTCCGGTTCCAGTACATGTTCGATCGCATCAGCGTCCCGATCGACCTTGCTTGAAGCCACGTCGGCATAGGTGATGAGATACAGTTCCCACAGTCGATGCTCATGGACAACGCGTGCGGCTTCGCTAAGGCCAGGCACCGTCAGACGTATCTGATCACCGGAATCGGTCTCAATTAAGTCATCCTGTCCGGCACGTTGGATGATTTTGTGGAGCTTCGTTGGCGACCAGCTGCGCATCCGGGAGAGGGTCGCTATGGGGACGGACTTGTCTTCCATAGTGTTTTTTTCTGTCAGCATATTGTGTGCTTCCAGGTATTCATAGATGCTGCGCAGCAGGTGTTGTCGATCCACTTTTCTATTAAGCTGATAGCGCCTGAGCTTGCGGATCAGAATTCCCCGGGGAACGCCGAAAATCATACTGACCAGAAACATGCTGGTTGCCACCAGTACAATCATCGCTCCGGAAGGTAGATTCGGAAAAATCGCACTCATGGCGGAGCCAATCATGCCGCTCAACGCGCCGAGGATTGTGGCAACGAGAGACAGGTAAAAGATCTTTTCTGTCCAGAAACGAGCGGCAGCAGGTGGAATCACCAGTAGCGAAATCATCAGAATCAGGCCGACGGCCTGCAGGCCGATGATGGTCACCACCACCACCAGTCCCATCAGGATCATGTCGAGCAAGACGACGGGAAAGCCACGCGAGTGGGCAAAGCCTTCGTCGAAACAGAGTAGTGTGAGTTCTTTATACAGGAGAATGGAAATCAGCATACAGGTCAGTCCCGCGCTACCAATCAGCCAGGCGTCACTGGCAACCATGGAGGCAGTCTTGCCATAGATAAATGATTCCAGTCCCGCCGCGTGTCCTGTCTGCATCTGCTGGACGATTCCCAGTAATGCGACGCCTGCTCCAAAAAAAACGCTGAGTACGATACCCAGGGCGGCGTCCTCTTTTAAGCGGGTTAAATTGCGAATCAGCAGGATGGATGCGATACCCAGTAACCCGCTGATGGCAGCTCCTGACAGCAGCACAGGCAGTGTTTTTCCATTCATGCCCAGTGATGTTGCGAGGATAAAAGCAAGGGCGATACCGGGCAGAGTGGCATGGCTTAACGCATCGCCCATCAGCGCCCGTTTTCTGAGCAGGGCAAAACTGCCGATCATGCCGGCGGACATGCCGAGTAACGTCGTTCCCAGAATGACAATGCGGGTGTTATAGTCTTCCAGAAAGAAAACGCGTCTCCAGTCTTTCCATTCAGGTATGGAGATGCTGCGGTCTGTAATGGATCTCTGTGAAGCAGGTGATTCCGCTCCGTCGGCTGCGAGCAGCGCTGCATGAGGGCAGAGACTCATCAGAAGAAATACAATTACAAACAGTCTCATAAAGACTGCTCCCGGCGTCGCATTGTTTCGGTCGCTTCTTCCAGCAGGGTCAGTCTGCCGCCATACGTTTTCTGCAGATTTTCGGGTGTGAAAACATCCGCGGTCAAGCCATGATCAATTACCCGCATATTCAGCAGGATGACATAATCAAAATACTCGGGAACGGTCTGCAGATCATGATGGATCACCAGGGCCGTTTTGCCAGACTCCTTCATTTCCTGGAGAATCTGGACGATGGCTTTCTCTGTGGCCGCATCGACGGCTGCAAATGGTTCGTCCATCAGGTAGAGATCGGCGTTTTGCACCAGGGCGCGGGCCAGAAAGGTTCGCTGTTGCTGTCCACCCGACAGCTGGCTGATCTGGCGGCGGGCATAGTCGGCGATTCCTACACGGTTCAGGGCTTCCATGGCTCGGTCTTTGTGTTTCTTGCGAACAGGCAGGCACCAGCCAATTTCTTTGTAGAGTCCCATGGTCACTACATCCAGGGCATCCACGGGAAAATCCCAGTCGACACTTTCGCGCTGGGGGACATACCCCACGCGTTGCCGGTTTTTCTGATAGGACTTGCCAAAAACCTGAACCCGCCCGGACGCTTTGGGGATCAGATCCATAATGGCTTTGAGTAGCGTACTTTTCCCTGCGCCATTCGGCCCGATGATTCCAATCAGCTTTCCCGGAGGAATATCAAAGCTGACGTCCCAGATCACCGGTTTCCGGTGGTATGCGACGGTGAGATCATAGACAGAGAGCGGTATCTCAGCAGTTGAAGCATCGTTTTGCTGATCTGGTAAAGAACTCTCGCTGATATTCATAAGCTTAATATTTTTTCGTTGAATGAATGATTGAAGTGAAAATGGTTCAAAACAATCGGGAAGTGAGCTGCTTAAGTTGAATCACGGAGTGAGTTTTCCCTGCATACCTTTTTCCGGAGCGGTGCCGCCAAGTGCCCGGGCAACGATTGTGAAATTATGGTCGAGCATGCCCGTGTAACTCCCTTCATAGCTGCCTGCTTCTCCCATGGCATCTGAAAACAGCTCGCCGCCAATTACTATTTCATGTCCTTGCGCTCTGGCACCATCAATTAATGCTGTGATGTTCTTTTTAGAAACACTGCTCTCCACAAAGACGGCTTTCACATTTTTGGCGACCAGCAGATCCACGAGTTCATTAATGCGTTTCAGACCGGCTTCCGATTCCGTTGAGATTCCCTGGACGCCCAGCACTTCCAGTCCATACGCGCGTCCAAAATAATTAAAGGCATCGTGTGAAGTGATTAAAATTCGACTGTTTTCCGGGATGGACTTAATCGTTTTAAGCCCATACTCATGCAGAGTTTTGAGTTGCTGTTTATATTCGTCGGCATTTTTCTGATAGATATCAGCATGTCTGGGGTCATACTGGCTCAATGCATCTTTCACTGCATCAACACATAGCGACCAGGTCGCGACATCCATCCAGACGTGGGGGTCATAGTGTCCGTTAAAATCGTCGGGCTCCAGTAGTGATTTCGGATCGATCAGTTCGGTGACAGCAAAGACTGGCTTGGTGCGCGCGACCTTGATCAGGGTGTCTGCCATTTTGCCTTCCAGCATCAGACCGGAATAGAAGATCATGTCGGAATTCATGATGGTCTGTACATCGTCACGGCTGGCTTTGTGCATGTGGGGGTCGACACCCGAACCCATGATTTGCGTTACGGCTACATATTCGCGTCCTACATTTTTGACGAGATCAGCCACCATGCCGACCGTCGCGGCTACTGGAATCGGGTAGTTTAACTGCTTCCCTGACTGCTGTTGGTCCGAGGATTGGTCAGAAACCGCATCCTGTTTGGACTGACAACCTGCCAGCAGGCCCAGTATGAGACTGAAAGCGAGAAGCTTTCGCATTGATTAACTCCAGGAACGGGTTGGGGGTAAAGTGACTGTTAAATGTAGCCTAGGCTACATTCTGTTTTATTCTAACACAGTCCCTAATTGTGTCAACTCCAGTGGGATGCGTCGTGCTCAGGGTTTCAGGTAGCGATCAAAGAAACCGATTACGGCAGGTCTGAGATCCTGCTGGCTGGGTTGCAGATGAAAACTGTGTGGGGCACCCTCAATAATCAGCAGTTCTGAGGGCATGTTTTCATTCTGGAGTGCCGATTGCAGTCGTTTTGACTGTTCCAGGGGGACGGTCGTATCCTTTGTTCCGTGTAAAATCAGAAAGGGAGGATCGTCTTTCGTGAGATGTGATACGGCAGAAGCCTGTTGGCTGAGTTCTTTCTCCTCATCCGTAAAAGAGTCCAACAGGTCGCGTGATTTAGCCAGGGCAATCAGGTCATGTGCACCATACATGGGGACGACTGCCTGAATCCGCGTAGAGAAATCGGCGTAGGGTCCTTTGGGATCGAGTTGGGGGTCATCGCCGGTCACGGCCAGCATGGCGACCAGATGACCTCCCGCTGAACCGCCTATTGCACCGATATGGTCGGTGTCTATCTGATATTGTTTAGCATGTTTCCTTAAATAGCGGACCGCCGTTTTACAGTCCTGCAGATGACCGGGCCAAACCTGTTTGAGATTGTCGGTAAACCGGGAGTGCCGTTCCGCGAGTTGATAATTAATACTGGCGCAGACATAACCGGCTTTCGCCAGATTGTTTCCGATGTTCAACTCGCGGCGGGCTGCTTTATCGCCGCCATGCCAGCCACCGCCGTGAATGATTACAACAGCGGGATAAGGGCCGCTCTGAAATTGAGGATCGGGCAGATACAGGTCCAGCTTTTCGCTGCGTCCTTCTCCCAGATAATCGAGGTCTTTTTTTACCTGGACCTGAGACAGCTCCTGTTTGACACGCTCGCTGGGATCAATAAAATTTACCTTGTCTTTCCCTGCCAGGGCGACCAGGTCCTTGATGTCGAACTGCTTCAGCAATCCAAAGCAGAAGAGCTCCGGCGACTGATTGACAGATTGATCCTGTTCAATGATTTCTTTCAAAGAACCGAATGAGCCTTGTAACTGCACGCTGGAAAAGACCTCTGGATTGATGGCCGCTGCTACGAGTGAAAACAGGCTGCTGCGGGGGCCGACAGACTGGATCTTGACAGACGTCTGCTTTTTCTGGTCGTGTAACCAGTGTGCAATCGATGTTAACTGGCCGGCCTGAATTCCCAATGGGCGTTCTCCCACAGCGGCAACCAGCAGTCCATACAGAAAGTCGCGTTGGCTGATTTTTGATTCGCCGAAGTAAAAGGGATCGACGGCGAGAACTGTTTCGCCTTGTGCCAGCAATTTTTCGACCTGTTTTTCCAGGCTTTTTCGACCTGCGTCTGCAACAAGGATGGTTGTTGATTCAGAATCGCCATTGGAAAATTCGACAGCAGGGACGGTCCAGTTTTGATCAATCTTCAGTTTCCAGAATGTGACAGTCGTTTTGCCGGCTGTCGTCTGGCTGGTTTGTGTGGCATCGAGTGGAGTGTCAGCAGGTCTGAAGTGCACGACCTGCTTGAGTGCAGCGCGCTGTTTTTCAGGAGTGCTTTTCGTACGTCGCGGCAGATTCTGGCAGAGCTTGAGAGCCAGTGTATGGAAGTCGGCATTGTTTGCGGGCAGCTCGACTTTGAGTTCATCTGCTGTTTTGAGTTCAGCGTTACATTCCATTTCTTTGACTGGTAAGGGGTTACCGGGTTCGGAAAAGTGAGCCGACAGCATGCGGTAGAGCGCTTCGCGATTGTCTTTCAGGAAATTGTGATCGCCGGGATCATCGTTGACATGTTTCTGTAGATTGTTTTCTTTGTCGTAGAGTTTAAAGATCGGGAAAGCGGCCTTTAACAGTGGCGGCTGTGCATATCCGGATTCAAAGCAGCAGTTGTCTTTGGAGTTGTTTGTGAGCAGGGTGGGGCGGGGGGCCCGCATTGCTGTTAAATGGGTGTAGTCAGCATAGACGGCTAAATCGTTAGGGGTCTGTTCGGAGTCGCCCAGATCTTTTGTGTGATAAACACGCGTCAGGAAGCTGGAATATCCGGCGACCGGATTGGAAAGAGTCACCCGTTCATCCAGCGAACTGATGAAGATGGTCTGCCAGCCACCACCTGAAAGACCAGCGACCGCAACCCGTTCCGGGTCTGCATGAGGGTGTGATAAGAGGACATCAAGGCCACGTTTCATCGACAGATAAAAGGGGGCCAGTCCACTCGTACCACACAGATCCAGTTGATTCATTTTATAATGTGTGAAACCGGAAACGTTCAACTGGCCCATGCCCAGCCATTCGATGTTGAGTGCCAGCATGCCCCGCTTCGCCTGGTTGATACAGCGAACCTGTTTGTAGTCGGCTGCTTTCCCGTTACGATCGTGGCCATTCACATTCATGACGACAGGGACTTTGCCTGTCAGGTCGTTGGGGATATAGAGGAGTGCGGGTACCCACAAACCGGGCAGTGCTTCAAAGCGTAATTTCTGGATTTTATATTCCGGGCCGCCTGCGATGGTTTCGAGCCAGACGACTTTCAATTTAGTGTCGCGCCATTTTGTTGCTTCACCCCGAAAGACCACTTTATTGAGCACATTACTGCGGACTTGCGAAATATATTTTTCCCATTCCTCAACGCTACTGATTTCCGGCATCCCGGGAACCCGTGGTGCAATGAAGGTCTGCACTTCTTTCCAGGAAAGGTCATTTTCCAGAACCGGCTGAGACAACAGGCTCTTCAAATCGGGTTCCGCTGCCTGTGCGAGGGGGATCCCCGTCAGTAAGAGGCAGGAAAGCAACAGAGTGACACGGACAGACTGGCGAAACATAGTTGTATCTCCCGGTGGATGCAGGCGGGTGTGATTCAAAGCTGTTGTCATGTCTTCAAGGGGTCAAGATTGAATGGAGGGACTTGAGCAGGCGCCACGCCATACCAATCTGATCTTACTCTGAAGACATCTTTTTATTTTGAGACGTGGATACAGTCAGCACAAGTTGGTTAACAATATTAAAGAACGTCTGGTCTAAAAAAACGAATTTCAGAATTCAGTTCAATGACATCATTTTTCATTCCCAAGTTCCATTGAACGATTGGTAGCCGCGCTGACTGCGTTCATCAGGCTGTTTCTTAATCCGCCGGCTTCCAGTGCATGAATCCCGGCGATCGTCGTTCCGCCGGGGCTGGTGACCGCATCTTTGAGTGTGCCTGGATGTTCTCCTGTCTGCAGCACCATCTCGGCTGCCCCTTTGACCGTTTGAGCAGCCAGTTGAGTGGCGATATGTCGAGGCAGACCTACGCGGACGCCGCCATCACTGAGGGCTTCGATCACCTGGTAGATATAAGCGGGGCCGCTGCCTGACAGACCGGTGACCGCGTCAAGTTGTGACTCGGGGACTTCAAACGCGATGCCCACTGTCGCAAGTAATGACTCAACCAGCTTCGCATCTTCTGTCGATGCCTGTCCGCCACGAGCGAATGCAGACGCCCCCTGCTTGACCAGGCAGGGGGTATTGGGCATCACGCGGATCATGCGAGTGGATTTTCCCAGTGTGTCCAGAAACAGCGACAGCGGGCAGCCGGCGGCGATGGAAATCAGGAGATGCTGGCTGGTCACAGAGGATTTGATTTCCTGAAGCACGTCGGGAATCTGCTGGGGTTTGACTGAGAGGATGATGATATCTGATTGTTCTAAGACCAGCTGATTGGTTGAAACGGACCGCGCACCGGTCTGCTGAACAAAATTATGACTGGCTGCTTCGTAAGTGTCGCTGGCACAGACATGGTCTTTTGTTGTGAATCCGGATGATATTAATCCCCCTGCAAGAGCGGTTGCCATACGACCAGCTCCAATGAAGCCGACTTTGGAGAGGCTCTGTTTTGTCATACTGTTGCTGCTTTCTGCTGCCTGTTGTTGTGGTTCTCACCTTCGAAAGGACGCCAAATTTGGACTGTCCTTGAATTTTCAAGTGGATATTCCCTGATTGCGGGGGCATAAACTGCTAGAATAGGATAATGTAAGTCGAGTTACGTACGGAATTATAACACCAACAGTCAGAATGTGCACCAGAGTGCGTTCTCTGGAAGAATTACCATAGTGTGAGCTAATTGCGAGATGAAGATTGCTGGCTATAATAAGTTGGACAATGCAACCGGAAATGAAAGCCAAACGATAATGTCTGACTTGATTCCACCCCCAATTCGCGTGGGGGCGGTCTCCTATCTCAACTCGAAGCCCTTGATTGAAGATCTGGAAGAGCTTGCCGAAAATGCGGAACTGATGTTGGATTATCCCAGTCTGCTGGCGGATGATCTGGCTGCCGGGCGGATCGACGTTGGATTAATCCCTTCAATTGAAGTGATCCGGAGTTCCGAATACGAAATCATTTCCAACGCCTGTGTCGCGACACAGGGGCCGGTTTTGAGTGTTAAGATGTATAGCAGGGTTCCTCTGGGGCAAATCAAAAGACTGGCTTTGGATATGGGGTCCCGGACGAGTGCGACTCTGGTTCGTATCATGCTGGCGGAACAGTATGGCGTTTATCCGGAAGTTGAGCCGCTGCCCATCGAACAGACAATTGATGCCAGTACCGCTGACGCGATTTTATTGATCGGCGATCGTGCGATCCATACCCCGGAGACGAGTTTTGTGGCAACCTGGGATCTGGGAGAAGAGTGGTTACGGTGGACAGGTCTCCCGTTTGTGTTTGCGATGTGGGCGGTTCGACGCGATCAGGAAACTGGAGCGCTGGAAGCTGCGTTGTGCCAGGCACGGGATAAAGGTGTGACACTGTTGGATGAGATAGCCCGTCGGGAAGCGCCGAAGCTGGGCATTGATGAATCGGTGGCCGAAAGTTACCTGAAGAATAATTTGAGTTTTTACCTGGGACCTGCGGAATGTTGCGGGTTACATTTGTTTCAAGAATTAGCTATTAAAACGGGACTTGCGCCCGAGGGGGTTCCTCTTGTCTTCCGAAATTGCATCTCTGCTGGATAAAGCCGTTGCTGGCGAACGTCTGAATCGAGAAGAGGGACTCAAGCTGATGGAGTCTCACGATCTGGTTGCGCTTGGTCGTGCGGCTAATGAAGTCACAAAACGCCTGCATCCGGAACCGTATCGTACTTACAATATTGATCGGAATATTAACTATTCCAACTCCTGTACGGCCGTCTGTGATTTCTGTGCCTTCTACCGCAATCCCAAATCTCCGGAAGTCTATGTTCTCAAGCCCGAGCAGTTGTATCAGAAGATTGAAGAGACGATTGAACTGGGCGGGGATCAGATTCTCCTGCAGGGAGGCCTGCATCCGACGCTGAAACTGGAGTGGTATGAGGATCTGCTGCGGGATCTGCGTGAACGCTATCCTACCGTGAATGTCCATGGTTTCAGCCCTCCCGAAATTCATCATTTTACAAAAGTCAATAAGCTGTCCCTGCGCGAAGTGCTGGTACGGCTCAAAGCCGCTGGGCTGGGAAGTGTGCCGGGAGGAGGGGGAGAGATTCTCGTTGATCGTGTGCGCAAAGAGATCACACGCGGCAAAGTCCTCACCGATGAGTGGCTGGAAGTGAATCGCGTCTGGCATGAACTGGGTGGCATTTCAAGCGCCACGATGATGTTCGGTCATATCGAAACTCTGGCAGAACGGATCGAACATCTGGATCGTCTGCGGGAACTACAGGATGAAACGCATGGTTTTTCCGCTTTCATCTGCTGGACTCTGCAGCCGGATCACACGGACATGGATTATGTCCCACCCGCGGGTGCATTTGAGTATTTAAAGACGCAGGCTGTGAGTCGCCTGTATCTCGATAACTTCCAGAACATTCAGTCTTCCTGGGTCACTCAGGGTGAGAAAACCGGACAGATGGCACTCTTTTTTGGTGCGAATGATATGGGCAGTCTGATGATTGAAGAGAACGTGGTTTCTCAGGCGGGAACCACTCACCATCTGACTGTTGAGACAATTCGACGCTGTATTACCGAATCGGGGTATATCCCCAGGCAGCGGAATGTCTTTTATGACTATATCGATGATCCTGATTCGAGCGGTCCTGCCAAAGGAGCAGGTCACGTTCCGCTCCCCGTGCTCAACTGACAGAAAATTGATCATACCATCAGCTCAGTGCAGCCGATTCGCGATGATAGGCTATGCTTACCTGTAATAATAACGTATAAGTGAGCCTCTCTCATCAGTTGATTGGCGCGATGCTGATCGTCTGAATAACGCGGGCATTTGGGATAATGGACGGATATGATTCACGTCGAAGGGCTGAGTAAAAGTTTCGATGATTTGCGTCGCGGCAGCATTGTCGCGCTCGACTCAGTGAGCTTTGATGTCCAGGCGGGAGAAATCTTTGGATTACTGGGGCCTAATGGGGCCGGTAAAACAACCTGTTTGCGCATGTTGAGTACAGTCCTGCAGCCGACTGGCGGTTCGGCGACTGTGGCGGGCTTCGATGTGGCGACCCATCCCCAGGATGTGCGCAGCCAGATCGGATTCATGTCCTGCAATACCGGAATCTATGATCGGATGACTGCCTGGGAAATGGTGGAATATTTTGGTCGACTCTATGGCATCGAAGAGCAAGAGTTGCAACAGAGGCTGGATCGCATTTTCACAACACTGCAGATGCAGGAGATCAAGGACATGCTCGGTTCGAAAATGTCGACCGGGATGAAGCAGAAAGTGTCTATCGCCCGCACCATCATCCATGATCCCCCGGTTCTGATCTTCGATGAACCCACCACGGGGCTAGATGTTCTGGTGGCACGTGCCGTATTGAAAACGATTGAGGCTCTGCGTGAGGAAGGCAAGTGCATTATTTTTTCGACTCACATTATGAGAGAAGTCGAAAAATTATGTGATCGCGTCGCCGTCATTTACAAAGGAAAAATTCTGGCGATCGGTAGTATCCCGGAACTGGAAGAACAATATCACGAGTCGGATATGGAAGAGTTGTTCTTCAGTTTAATTCAACAGCATGAAGACCAGCTGGCGATGAAGGCTCAATAATTCAGATGATACAGTGGAAGAACATCAAGCTGATCTTAATGCGAGAATTGCGCGACCAGATGCGCGACCGCCGCACTCTGTTTATGGTGGCAATTCTTCCGCTGCTGCTCTACCCGGCAATGGGTATCGGCATGGTGCAGATGACCGTGTTGTTTTCCGAACAACCTCGAACGGTTGTCCTGCTGGGAGCCGATGAATTACCAAAACAGCCCCAATTACTGGACGGGGATCAGTTTGTTTCCAACTGGTTTACGATTCCTTCAGATGCCGACAAACTGCGCGTCATTACGGACAGTCAACCTGCAGATACAGAGAACCCCGATTCTGAGTCTACAGAGTCTGAAACCAATTCCGAACGTGAAGAGATCCTGAAGCAGGCTCATCAGCTGGAGTTGGAGCTGAAACAGCATCAGAATCTGCTGGACGAATGGGACAAGTTGAAAGGCAAGGAAGACAGTAAAGAGACTGAGTTGCTTCTCAACGAAATTACAGAGACTAAAGAACGGCTCAGTAAACAGTTTGCTGAAAGTAAGATCCAGGTTCTGATTATTATACCAAAGGGACTTTCAAAAGAACTGGAGCAAGTCAGTGCGAAGCTGGCACTTCATGAGCCAATAGACTTTGATCCGGCAGTTTCGTCCAGGCCATTGATTCTGAGAAACAGAGCCGATGAGAAATCGAAACTGGCCTTTATCCGGGTTCAGGAAGCGATGGATGCGTGGGAAAAAGCGATTTTACGTGCCCGGCTGAACCGAGCCAGGCTTCCCGTTTCTTTACCAACGCCCATCAATCCGGAAGTGATCGACCTGGCGCAGGATGACCAGCTGGCAGCGAATCTCTGGAGCAAGTTGTTTCCAGCCTTGTTGATTATCATGGCTGCCACAGGTGCCTTTTATCCGGCGATCGACCTGGGAGCCGGTGAGAAAGAACGGGGCACGATGGAAACGCTGTTAATCTCACCCGCGAAGCGAACGGAAATCGTGCTGGGTAAGTTTTTAACAGTGTTGGTTTTCAGTGTGTCGACGGCGTTGCTGAATCTGGCCAGTATGGGATTTACCGGCAAACATATGGTCAATGTGGCGGGAACGGGGGCACTTTCCAAAATCGGCGATCTGTCGTTTCCTTCGTTTTCGGCTCTCTTCTGGATCGTAATCCTACTGATCCCCCTTTCAGCGCTGTTTAGTGCATTGTGTCTGTCACTGGCCACGTTTGCACGCAGCAGCAAGGAAGGTCAATACTATCTGACTCCGTTATTGATGGTCACAATTGGTCTGACCGTCTTTTGTTTATCTCCCGCAGTGGAAATCAATCCCTTTTACAGTCTGATGCCCGTAGTCGGTGTCGCACTCTTATTGAAGGGGATGCTGTTATCGACGGTCAATGCCGGTATTTTGTATGTCTATGCGATTCCGGTCCTGGTGACGAGCATCGGATATAGCTTGCTGGCGCTCTGGTGGGCGATCGACCAGTTCCAGCGGGAAGATGTATTATTCCGTGAAGCCGAACGGTTTGAAGTCGGGCTCTGGTTGAAGCATCTGATGCGCACCAAAGACGCCCTGCCCAGTTTCTCTGAGGCCGGATTCTGTTTTGTCATCATTATGCTGCTGCAGTTTGCGGTCATGAATACCATGCGCGATGCCATCCAGATGGCGACCGCTGCAGAACGCCCGACGCGAATGATGCAGCTACTCATGATTCAGCAACTGGCGATCATCGCGACTCCGGCTTTGATGATGGGCATTATGCTGACGACCAGCATGCGAAAGACGTTTCGTCTGTATCTGCCTCGCTTCGGTTTCTGGCTAGTGGCGATTGTCCTGGCGTTTGCCCTGCATCCACTTTCACAGGAACTGGTTTCGAGTTTAAGATGGTTCTTCCCCGCATTGCCGAAGGGGACTGTTGCTGTCCTGCAGGATATGTCTGATCCGAATCAGGCCATCTGGCTGATTTTACTGGCGTTTGCGCTGGCACCGGCGGTCTGTGAAGAACTGGCTTTCCGAGGTTTCATATTAAGCGGCTTTGGTCGACGTGGACGTGCCTGGCTGGCAATTATCCTGTCGAGTGTCACCTTTGGTGCCATGCATATGATTCCCCAGCAGGTATTTAATGCAACCCTGGTCGGATTAGCACTGGGTTTGATTGCCGTTCACAGTCGCAGTCTGTTTCCGGGAATCGTGTTTCATTTTCTCTATAACTCCCTTTCGGTATTCAGAGGTCGTGTGCCTGAAAAATGGGTTCCCGAAAATGGCCTGCAGTATTTTGTCAGTATGGAGCCGGATGGTTTACGGTATTCCTGGCCATTGCTGCTGATTTGTGTCGTGATCGCGATTGTTCTGCTGCGATGGGTCACACTTCAGACCAAACCAGCTCACGGTCAGCCGGCAGAATCGTTGTCTCTGTCTTCTTACGATCGCAGGCTCACTGATTCCAAATGAGCTTTGATCTGATATAATTTGAGCCGGTCGAATTATTGTCTGTCAGCAACGTTTATTAGTCAAAGTGATATTTTGGAACATCAGATCTTAGCAGCGCGCTGGGTTTTTCCTATTGAGGGACCCCCGCTGGAACGGGCCGTCGTTGAAATAGAAGATTCCCGAATTGCCGCCGTATATCAAGGGACGCATCCTCAAGCTGTCGATCTGGGCAACACTGCCCTGATTCCCGGTCTTGTGAACGCGCACACGCATCTCGAATTCAGCCAACTTGAAGCTCCACTGGGACCGACTAGGCCTTTTACCGAGTGGATTCGATCGATCATGCAGTCGCGGTTCAACTGTTCGATTCCCGCCAGTCAGCGGATTCAGCAGGGAATCGAGGAGAGCCTGACATCCGGGACGACCTGTCTGGGGGAAATCGCCACCAGTTCTGAGAGCCTGCAGCTCTTGTCTGCAGATGATCGAAAGCCGTCTGCTGTTGTTTTTCGGGAATGTCTGGGGTTCACACCAGATCGAATTCAAGACCAGCAGCAGATCGCAGCAGAATATCTGCAGTTGGGAACGGACCTGGAGTTGGGTGATGCCGTTGGTCTGGGATTGAGTCCTCATGCGCCTTACAGTGTGAATCCCGATTTGTATCTGAATCTGGTCCAGCAGGCGCGCGATCAGGGAGTACCCACCGCTGTTCATCTGGCGGAGACAGAAGATGAACTGGAGTTTTTGAGTCAAAAATCGGGGCCCTTTGTTGATCTGTTATCTGAACTGGGACTCTGGGATCCACAGATTTTGCGTGACGGAATGCGTCTGTATGATTACCTCGTACCACTGGCGGAACTCACCTCTGCGCTGGCCGTCCATGGAAATTATTTTGGTGATGCCGAAATGGAATTTCTGAAGCAGGCTCCCCAGATCTCTGTCGTTTACTGCCCGCGCACTCATCATTACTTCGGCCATCGCCCCCATCCCTGGTACCGTTTGATCAGTCAGGGAATCAATGTGGCTCTGGGGACAGACAGTCGGGCCTCAAATCCCGATCTCAGTCTCTGGAAAGAACTACAGTTTCTGCGGGATACGTTTCCGGAGGTCTCTACCGGATTAATTCTGGAATGTGGTACTTTAGCGGGCGCACGCGCGCTGGAACTGTCGGACGAGTTGGGGTCGCTGGCTGTCGGTAAACGAGCGGATCTGGCTCTCATCCAATTACCCGAATATTCTGCACCCGATTCAGGCAGTGATCTTTTGTTAGATTCCAGGGCCTATGTTTCAAGAGTCATGTTGAATGGTGTCTGGATCAATTGATTTCGGCGGAAATACCGTTACCCTATTATCACCAGTCGGCGCATTTTGTGTAATGATCAAGGGGCCAGACCCCTGTTCTTGTTTCATCTCAATTCGGCGTAGCGCGAGCCTGACCTGAATCTCAACTGTCGTGGGTGTGAAATTCTCAGTTGTTGTTGGGGAACCATCAAATGGAAAAAACAATGTCAATCGAATTTGGTCAAGCAGTGCCACAGCAGCTGTTTACTGTTTCTGACGAAGAATTTTTGCAGTCCATTCAATGGAAATCGAAGCCGACGGGCGATCTGATGAAAGGTGCTCAGTCTGGAGATCTGGGTCGATTCTGTAAAGGGTTGTCTGCGAATTTGAAATCCATTGCCAAACTGAAGCGATCAGGAAAACTGGCTGCTGAAATGCAGTGGTCTACGCTCTGGACTGATGATTCAGTAGACGAAACCTGTCGCACTTCAGATTTGATCAACCTGATTCGATCAGCCAGAAAGCTACCGGTTCAACTCAAAAAAAGTTCCAAAGCCTCTCAACGGAAAAAAGCTCCTGAACTGAGCTGGGATGAAATCAGTCGCCTGCTGGTAGGTTGGGTTGATCAGATTTCTGCCGCTGATCCATTACAGCCTTTTGAATTGTTACTATTAATCGAATTACTGGAGAATCTTGGATATCGATTAGCACCCGCTGCTCTCATCAGTGTCTGGAGGACCTGCCTGTATTCTGCCATGACGCTTTGTTTCAAACTGGAAGAAACAGATTTTTCGGAGCTACCCGAAGATCAGGTTGCTCTGATATCGGGAGAAGTTCCCTGGCGTGCCGGTTTATTGTTCTCGGATATTTCCGGGGTAAAGAATTTTCGTCAACTGGGTCAACAGAATTTACGAGACAGTTTTTTCGATCGGACTGATAATGATGGAACCCCTCACGCAGACTTCTTCGCCCGGCTTGATTACTGGTTGATGACCTTAACACGGGCGACCTGCGCGGGCCAGATCTGGGGTAAAAATCTATGGGATGGAGAAGCCCTGGATCGTTTCCAGTTGTCCGTTGAGAAGATCATTGCGGCCTGCGATGCCAGTGGTCAGATCGCACTTTGTCCGACACATACTGTTTCACATCTTGAGTTATTGTCTGCTGCTGCCCAGATCGCAGGACTGCAGTCCAGAAGTGCAGAGCGTTTATATTTAAAGTCACTGCAAACAGTCAAAAAACGATCTGGATTCTTTATCCAGTCGGAGGAATGTGTTTCAACTCAGTCAGATTGGGCTGCCTACGCATTGATGCGAAATTACTGGTCTGATACTTCCAATCTGCTGGTTGTCAGCTGGAACGCTGAAATCCCTGTCGTCAGTCTGACTGCGATGGGTAAATTACTGTTTCAGGGAGCCTGGGATTTTTCACTGACCGTCAACGGAGAAATCGTGACGGGTGACGGCGAATGGTGCTGTGTCTGCTGGAACACGGATGAAGATGCGGATTACCTTGAACTGCAGATGGACCTGGATTCCGGTTTTCGGCTTGAACGTCAGTTGTTACTTCCCCGCAACCAGCACTTTGCATTTCTCTCCGATATTGTGACAGGGACAGAAGCTGCCAGCATTGAGTATCGTTCGATCCTGCCCGTTGCCGCAGAAGTGACGGGGATGGTAGACAGTGAAACGCATGAATTGACACTCAAAAGCAAAGGGCTGACGGCACGAATCTTTCCGATTGGATTGCCTCAGGAGCGGGACTTCTTCCAGCCAGGCAGCCTGACCTTTAATGAACAGCATCAATTAATATTACAGCAACAGGTTTCCGAAGCAACGGCGCTATACGTTCCCTTGATCATAGACTGGGAGCCCGATTTGAAGCGCAAGGCGGCAGACTGGTCTCGACTGACCGTGAGTGAATCAGGAAAAATTTCTTCGCGGGATGAAGCAGCCGGACATCGGTTACGTATCGGGGCACATCAGTTGCTGGTCTATCGCAGTCTGAAAAAAGCGGAACATGCGCGAGCGGTACTCGGGCATCATACCAGCTACGAATCTGTCATCGGACGCTTTGACACGAATGGTGAATTGAATCCTCTGCTGTTTGTAGAGTAATGCCAGCGAAACCGCGCGATTCCTCCCTTTCTGAAGTGGCAGGGTACTCAACGAGGCCCGGAATTCTTACAATAAGAGTTCTGAAAAATTGAAATGCACACTTGGGTCGACTTACTGTTTACTGACCCGGGAAGACTGAGAATCAGCCTGTTTGGATACAGTCAATCTCGTGAGTCATAAGCCAGACTGTCAAATACTGAACTAACCATAAGTGGATTGAATTCCGTCCATGTTAGTGTGATCATGTTATCGGGCTGGGTAACGGTCTGTTACTGGTTACTGGAGAGTGATCAAAACCATTAAGCCGGACAGATCTCTCAGTAATTTCAATAGAAGAATCGTCTATCATTAATCTGAAACGATCAAGGACAAGAGAATAATCATGTCAGCAGACGCCTTTGCAGCTTTGGAAGAATTACAGCAGCAGTCACCGAAAGCAGTTTTGGATCGATTGGTGGAAACTCTGACGACGCAGAAAAATTATCATCGTCTGTTTGATGCCCTGTTGATGCAGAAAAAACTGGCGCTTGGTACCAGCCTGCTGCAGCCAACCAGTTTTGATAATGTGGCGGAAGGTCAAAAGAAAGAATTCGAAGAAGCTTACATCGATGCTGCCCGTCAAGTTGGTAATTTATTCCTGGCAGACAAAAAATATTCTGATGCCTGGCTCTACTTCCAGACCATTCAGGAACCCGAACCGGTTGCTGAAGCGTTAAAGAAAATCAATCCGCGCACCGTACACGAAGATAAAGTGGAAGAACTGATCCAGGTTTGTGTTTATGAGGGTGCTAATCCGGAAAAAGGATTTGAGATCATGTTGCAGGTCAACGGCATCTGTAACACGATTACCGTGTTTGACCAGATGAATGCTCAACTGAAACCAGAAGAGCGGCAGCAGGTTGCCTGCCTGCTGGTCGACCAGTTATATGCAGATCTCGTGCAGTCTTTGCAGTACCAGGTTCAACAGAAGGTACCCATGGCTCCGCCCACAGACAATCTGCGGGAGCTGATGGCTGGTAGAGACTGGATGTTTGAATCCGGCAGCTATCATATCGATGTTTCGCATTTAAATTCAGTAGTACGCTTTGCCCGCCTTCTGCCTGACGATGACCCCCACTTGTCAAAAGTCATTGAATTATGTGAATACGGTTCACGGTTAGACAGCCAGTTTCAGTATCCGGGAGAGACTCCATTTGAGGATTTTTATCCGGCACATATGCACTTTTTCAAAGCCCTGGTGGGTGATGAGAATGATCAGAAAATGGGGGTTGCCTATTTCGAAAGTAAACTGGATCAGGAACCGGATGAAGACGACAAGCAGATGATCGCTTACGCGTTGATTGATCTGCTGACGCGCGTGGGGCAGGATGACCGGGCCATCGAACTGGCGGAGAAGTATCTCAGTCAATTTGAAGATCCGAATACTTTTTCCTTCACCGATCTGTGTCTCAAAACAGACCATTTGGATGTGTTGCTGCGAGTGGCACGTGGCAAAGGTGATCTGGTCACTTTTGCCGGCGCGTTACTGGATGCGCAAGCTCAATCGCAGACTCAGGAATCCTGATTGTTCCGATTTGAAATCGAGACTTCCGCATGTCCCACCTGTCCCATAACCGTGCCGCCTGGAATCGACTCGCGGAGGTTCGCAGCCAGTTTACCAAGGTCGCGACCGATGAAGAATGTCGCTCTCCTTTACAGACGTTAGATTCACGTGGCTGGCTGCCTGAATCGGTCACTGGCAAGCATGTGCTCTGTCTGGCTTCCGGAGGAGGCTGGCAGTCCATACTCTATGCATCAGCGGGTGCGCAGGTAACGGTCGTCGATCTCAGTAACAAAATGTTGCAGTTGGATGAACAGGAAGCCCGCAGACGAGGTTTGCAGGTAAAAATCGTTGAAACCTCGATGGATGATCTGTCTGAGTTGCGGGATGCGCAATTTGATATTGTACATCAGCCTGTGAGCAGTTGTTATGTTCCTGAAGTTGAAGCCGTTTACCGGGAAGTGGCACGCGTGCTTCGTCCGGGGGGACTCTATATCAGCCAGCATAAAACCCCGACGAGTCTACAGATCACCAGCCGAGATCAACAGAATGAATATGTGGTCGGTCTGGAGTATTATCAGCAGGGCGCGCTGCCTAAAACAGATGACCGGTCCTATCGGGAGGACGGCGCAACCGAATACCTGCACCGCTGGGATCAACTGGTAGGTGGGCTGTGCCGTCAGGGTTTCGTGATCGAAGACCTGCGCGAGCCGGTACGTGCAGATCCCAGCGCACCAGTGGGGCATTTTCGTCATCGAGGTCGGTTTGTCGCGCCTTATGTTCGCATCAAAGCACGGCGTATCGCACAGCAGGTATCGGTTGAATCGCCGGCTGCGATCTGGGTTCCCTGATCTATTCTGCGTCATAATGAATGAGTGAGTAGACATCACAGCCATTCATTTTTTCCCGTCCGTTGAGGAATGCGAGTTCGATCAGAAAGGCACAACTGACGACTTCTGCCTGTGAGTGTTTTGCCAGCTCAATACAAGCGGCGATGGTTCCCCCGGTTGCCAGCAGGTCATCCACAATTAACACACGGTCATCAGAGTGAATGGAATCGGTATGCATCTCGAGAGAGTCGGAACCATATTCCAGTTCGTAATGAAAGGCCTTTGTTTCAAAGGGGAGTTTTCCCGGCTTCCGAATGGGGATGAAGCGGGCGCCTAACGCAAGTGCCAGGGGCGCTGCGAAAATAAAACCCCGTGCTTCGGCGGCGAGGACCGCCGTGATCTGTTTCTCACGATAGTATGCAGTCAGGCGATCAGTGACTTCCTGAAATGCTTTGGGTTCAGCGAGCAGAGGTGTGATATCTCGAAACAAAATTCCCGGTTTGGGAAAGTCCGGAATTTCACGAATATATTTCTTCAAGTCGAGTTCTTCAGTCATTATTAGTGTTCTCTTTCTGAGAGTCTGATTTCGTTTGTGCTGCCTGTTTCAGTGCGGGCAGAGTCTCAAGTTTTTGTCTGGCTTTCTGGACCATATCTTTAGCTACCTGTGCCTGGTCCTGTTCGTAGAGTATGATCAGTGCTTTCCAGACTCGAGCAGCTTCATCGAATTTATTTTCGTTGACGAGTGCATCTGCATTTGCCATGGATTGTGTGAGCATAATGAATCGTTCCGCGGTGCGCGAAGAGTCATTTTGCAGTTCATTCAACATCTGCTGGGCAAGATCCTGCATTTCGTTCTGTTTGGTATTATCGGCGTTCTCTGAATTCTCTTTGAGTATATCAACCAGAGCAGAGAGTATGATTTCTGCCTGTGTCAGATTGCCTGTTTCCAGGTAGTGTTGTGCCAGCAGCATAAACCTTTGGGTTTCATTTAGTGGGCCGGTACGTGATCTGCGTTTCGCTGTCATGCCTGCCCTGGAGCGGATTTCATATACTTTAATTCGTTCCATAAGTGGTTGGACAACTTCTTCCCATTGCTCTGGATCTGATTCCAGTAAAGGTAACAGAAATTTGTC
Source organism: Gimesia algae (assembly GCF_007746795.1). Taxonomy (NCBI): domain Bacteria; kingdom Pseudomonadati; phylum Planctomycetota; class Planctomycetia; order Planctomycetales; family Planctomycetaceae; genus Gimesia; species Gimesia algae. The sequence goes on along the minus strand of NZ_CP036343.1, from coordinate 3,922,766 downwards.
ACGTGCCGTATACCATTCCGGGTTTTCGGGCTGCTGCAAAATTTGCTTACCCTGTGAAAACATTTCCTGAGGAGTAAGCTCTCGTTCCTGAAACCAGAAGTAGCCCCCGGCGATCAGGACAGCCAGCATACCCAGCAGGAAATAAGTATTGTCGAAGATCTGGCTCAGTTTTGAGCCGGTACTCTCTGATTCTAACTGCGCCCGCATCAGCCCCTGCATCAACGTACCTGCTCCCGCTTCTGGTTCTGAAGCAGATTGTACGAGGGTCGGAGTCACAGAAGGATCATCGCTTCCTGAAAGTGCATAAGTATTATCCGAAGTCGACATCTCATATTTATTGATCACTTCCTGCAGGCGGCGGGAAAGAACATAGGCATCCGGAAATCGTTTCTGGGGCTCCTTTTCAAGTAGCTGGCAGACAATCTCTTCAAGCCAGATGGGGAGATCATCAACGTATCTGCCGGGCCGATCAAACTGGCCGTACTTCTGTTTTTGAATAATGGCCAGCATCGTTTTACCACTGAAGGGAGGTCTGCCGGTGAGCATGACATACATCACCGCGCCCAGGGAATACAAATCACTTTGCCGGGTAACACGTTTGCCTTCTGCCTGTTCTGGTGACATATACTCTGCCGTGCCGATAATTCCCCCGGTTACGGTCAGCTTTTCCGTGGCGAATAATTGAGCGACACCAAAGTCAGCCAGTTTGACAGTGTTATCGTCTTTCAGAATCAGGTTGGAAGGCTTCAGGTCCCGATGAATGATGCCGGCGTCATGTGAAGCTTTGAGTGCGGAACAGATCTGGATAGAGATGTTGACGACTGTTTTCCAGTCGATGCGTTTTTCACGTCGGAGTCGTTTGGTTAATGTTTCGCCATCGACATATTCCATGACATAATAGTAAATGTCGTTTTCCACTCCGCTGTCATAGAACTCAATGACATACGGATTATGCATCTTCTTCAGTGCTTCAATTTCACGATGAAATCGTTCAACAAATCCCGGCTCCCGTGCCAGTGCGCTGGGGAGAATTTTAATGGCGACGTGTTGATCGTTGTGAATGTTCGTGGCCAGATATACCGAACCCATTCCACCAGCGCCAATTTTTTTTTCGATCAAATATTCGCCAAGTCTGTCCGGAGCGGATTCATGTTCGTGAGTGTTCAAGATAGTTGCTCGATATGGGGAGTGAACCAGTGGCCGCTGATTCGAGAAGTTTTGTGTATGAGAACCAAGAGTTACTTGTACAGTGTCTGAGGTGCAGCAAACGTCTATAATCTGAAGGACATTTCCGTTAACTAAAGTTTATTTCTTTCTATTATGGTTGAATCCATGTCTGATGCAAGAACGAAGGCGGTACTATTGATTGCCCATGGCAGTCGACGTGACGAGGCAAATCAGGATCTTGTGAAACTGGCGGCAATGTTACGCGAACGCTGTGAGTTTATGGTGGTTGAATATGCTTACCTTGAACTGGCTGAGCCTGCAATTCCTGAAGGTGCAGCCAGGTGCGTGCAAGCAGGCGCGGCTGAAGTGTTAATGTTACCTTATTTTCTTTCAGCCGGAGTACATGTTCAGAACGACCTGGAAGAATTTCGGAATGAATTCCGCCAGTTATATCCCCAAACCCGGTTTCGGCTCTGTGCGCATCTGGGTTTGCATCCCTTGATGCTGGAGATTGTTCTGGATCGATTGAATGAACCCGTTGATGAGAGTAGCCAATAAAAAAAGGGCGCTCCGAAGAACGCCCTTTTTCTCGCAATGAAGAACCAGTTAAAAACTAGTTCGTTTTCGTTTCAGAAATCTTACCGAAGGCTTTGAAGGTGATCGGTTCACCCCGGCCAGCGATGGTAACGGTGAATTCTTCTGAGTAGTCACCGGGTTTGTTTGGTGGAACAATTGTCAGTGGTAAAACATGAATCGGCTGGGTTGTTTTAGGCATCCGGATTTTGAATGCTTCGTCGTTTGACTCGCATTCAATTTTATTGATCTCGAATGGTTTTTTACCACGCAGTACCACGTTTACGGTTTTTTCCTGACCAGGAACCATCATTCCCAGCGAAACTATTTCGGGTGTGATCGTGATATCTGATTCCACTTTTGCTTCTACCAGCAGAGGCACTGTGGTGAAATTGACATCGTTGGTTTTCAGCATGATCTGTTCGCGAATTGGTCCCAAGGGTGTATTGGGAGCCAGGGTGAGAATCAGATTATAGTTAACCCGTCCACCGCCGCGGGCCGTTTCGACTGCTTTGACAGTCAGGGAGGGGTCTTTGGATTGAATCCCGGTAATTGCCCAGTCATCGCGACCGGCATAAGCGAGTGCGACTGTGGTTTCTGCACCTTTACCAACTTCGACGGAACCAAAGTTGGCGGCACCTGGTGTGAAGACAACGTCTGTTCTGATGTATGCCGTGATCGGAATCTTGATTTCTGCATACTGTGGGGCGTCGATGGTGATGATCACATTGGAGTCTTTACGTCGTTGAAAACGTGCGGTATCCATTTTGACCTGGATATAGCCTTCTTCACCGCTTTCCAAAATGTTCTTGGAAGGTTCGGCGGCTGAACAGCCACAAGTGGTGCGGACATTGGAAATGTGCACTTGATTGGGGTAAATATTTTTAATTTTCAGACGGTATTGAGCATCTGACCCCCGGGCAATCACCCCGAAGTCAATCTTGTCTTTGTCGAACATCTTCTGAGCCCATTCCTGACCGAATGAACTCGAGGTACTTAACATAAACAGACAGGCACTCAAAAAACCAAATCGGAAACTGCTCTTACTTAACATTATTGAATCTCACTTCTGCAAAAAAAGTTTTAACTTCGATGTATTAATTAAGTCGAGGCACTGAGATTGGTTAATTGGGTAGGAACGTTTACCGACTTTCAGCACACCACTTTACATCGTCTAGTGCAGAATCCATTCACAGAGACGTTTCACACTACTTGTAAAATCGGGCTTTCAAAAACGTTTGCAAATTTCAGAAGCGCAGAAAATGCAATCGCTTATCGAGCCTGAATCAGATCGCCAGCATTATACTGAGTTTATGTGCCTGAGATCAAATTTGATATTCAGAACACCAGATGTCCAGATATATTGGCTTGTGTGACAAATACATCAGTCGGCATCGACACTTTGGTGATGGCAATTTAGTTCTCATTAGTTGAAATGTCAATGTTGTCTCATTCCCCTCACCATTGCTATCCCCCAACGGAGGAAACGGAGTAATCCAACCTGTTCTCGTCGCTTTGACTGCGATCATCGTGTTGTTACAACCAGTTTCTATAAATGGGTTTGGGGGAATACCTGGTGCACCGGGATTATTCATTATAAGTAGTGAATATTCATTCAAACGGATTGCTTTACCATCAATAATCGCCAGATTTTGACATGCTTGTTCAGTCTGGCTGATGTGGATTTCTTTCCGGTTCGGCAGGACGCTTCGAGTCGTTCAGCTCCATTCGGCAATCTCAGAGTTTCTCTGATTTCTATCCGACCGCTGAAATGAGGCATGATACGCTTTGAGTAAGAGTGTCTTTCCCGAGAAAGCATTCTGGCAAATACACAAAGCTGACAGCCGGGCAACAGCGTTTGTCCGGTTGAATGATAAGGAAGACAGGAAATCTTTCATTATCAGACTGGTTGAATTTTCTATGCGGGAATCAGCTGGTTCGTTTCACACAAAAAAGAGTGCTTTAGATTATCGAGATATTGTTGATGAGAAACACACTGGACACACAGTGATGTAAAGAACAAGAGTTCGGTCTCATTATTTACAGGGAGCAATGGGTTAATATGATAAATAAATTTACTGCCAGGGGAGGCCTGACCGGAATATTGATTCTGGGAATGATTTCTCTGGCGATACCAGGCCAGCTGGAAGCTGGACATAAATGCGGACATGGCCACTGTAAAGGGGGCGGACTGTCACTGTTTCATTCCGGAAAGTGCTGCAGTCCCTGGAAGCTGGGGCATAAACATAAATGTAATTCGGGCTGCGGGGGAAGTTCCTGTGGCAGTGGATCAATAGTCGATCATTATTATCAGGGAGCCGTCTATGGTATGGGAAACAATTCGCGCGGCGGTTGCCAGTCGTGCCAGTCTGGAAGTGATGTTGCTGATTTTGATGGGATGCCAGCCGGTGGTCTGTCGCCGCAGTTAGGGTTGCAACCGATGCCATTACAGGCGGCACCAATGCGACCTCGGATTCTGCACTACCCGGGGACGATGGGCACTGCCTATATGCGTCCGACTCGAACGATGCCCGCCGATGGTCCGGAAGGTCATCCACGCGACGCGGGCCTGGATGTGTATGCCCCGGGCGCAACCGATATTCGGGTCGTCGCTTTAAATCGCCAACGGGATGAGATGATAGGCTATCGAGATCCTGAGAACGATGACATCTGGGAATTCGTTACAAAGCGGCCTTTGATTCCCGGCATTCAGCATGTTTATCAGGTCTATGCCATTTTTCCGGAAACCGGTCGCGTTCCACAAACACAGCGCGTCAGGCTGATCATGGGACGAATTGTAGAACTGAGTTATAAGAAGTACGAATCAGGCCAGACAAGACCTCAGTAAACAGGAAATTATTTCTGTGAAAATAAGCGGAATACAATAGAAACGGTTGGGTTTTCCGACCGAAACGACGCCCTGTAGAGAGCATGATAGTAGATTGTGTCACTAAGTCTGGCTGCTGATTAGCCAGACGGAAACGACTCAGCTATCATGTTCTGAACAGGGCGTGTTCTTTGTAATGTCACCGCCGACTCATTTCATGCTGTAGTGTTTGCAGGCAGGCTGATTCGTGGACGAAGTGGAATATCTGAGAATCATCTCGGGCCAGAGACAGGACTGGCGCGCCCGTCTGCTTTATAAACCCTGCTTCCGATTTCTGAGCCTGCTGTATCGAGTCGGTGTCAGTGTTCGTAATCGGATGTTTGACTGGCGACTTCGAAGTGTCAGAACTGTTGAAGTACCTGTGATCAGTCTGGGGAATCTGACTACGGGAGGGACTGGTAAGACTCCTTTCGTCGCTTATCTCACACAATGGTTTCAGAACCATCAAAAGCAGGTTGCGCTGCTGAGCCGTGGATATCGAGCGCTACCGGGTGAAGTGAATGATGAAAAACTGTTGCTGGATCGACTGTGTCCCGGCGTTCCCCATTTTCAGAATCCGGACCGTGGTGATTCCGCAGTAAAGGCCATTCAAGAGGGGGCTCAGATACTGATCCTGGATGACGGGTTTCAGCATCGAAAGCTGGAGCGAACTGTTGATCTGGTTTTGATCGACGCTGTTTGTCCGTGGGGCTACGGTTCTCTGCTGCCCCGGGGATTAATGCGCGAGCCAAAATCGTCACTCAGGCGCGCTGACTTTGTGATTCTGACACGCGTCGATCAATGTTCCGCTCCCGAACTGGAGCAATTGAGCCAGGAATTAACCAGGCTGGTTCCCGCTGATCGAATCGCGACAGCCACGTTTCAGCCCCGCGTTTTGATCAATGTGAAGAATGAAGCACTGTCCCTGAAGTCCGTCAATGGTAAACGGGTCTGGGCATTTTGCGCGATTGGAAATCCAGCAGGCTTTCGACTCACGCTGGAGCAGGCTGGATTTGATGTCGCCGGGCTTCAGGTATTCGCAGATCATCATCATTACTCCAGCGATGATGTGCAGGAGATCGGGGCCCAGGCCAGGGAGGCCGAAGTCGACCTGATTCTGACAACAGGTAAGGATTTAGTAAAAATGAGTGAACCTATGTTTTGTGGCGTTCCGGTCTGGGGGGTCGAAATCGGTGTTGAGATCCGGGAGGGGAGCGAGTTTCTGGAGCAGGTATTGCAGGGTCTTATAAAATAAATGTCTTTCGAAGGTGACGATCTGTCGTTCTGTACGGTTTTCAGAGCAGGGTTTACGGCAACCATTTTCGATAGATTCTGTATTTTAGGCCGCTTTGATCCCAGAAATTGCTGTAATCCTGTTTCATGGATACTTGATTTTGGTAGTTTTTTGTGTCATCCTGACTATAGAATACATACACACAAAGCGGGTGGTTTGTAGAAAATACGGATCTCGCTTGACTTGTTACCTTCCTACAGTGCAGTTTTCCTGGTTTGAAGCGACAGCGTCAACAGGGTTTCCGTGCTCCTTCCTCACGATGGTCTGATCAATCATATTCAAATAGACGAGGTATTTTAATTATGCGAAAGTTGAATCTTAGCCGGATATTAATTGCTGCTCTCCTGATTTCTGGTTTCTGTTTTCTCTTACCGGAAACCGTTTCTGCAGCAGGTTGGGGATCGGTAACAGGCCGGTTTGTTTATGATGGTGAGGTTCCCAAACCTGTCGTACAGCGTGCCAAAGGTGACCCGACTGTCAAAGACCCCACCGTATGTGCGGCAATGGAGCATTTGAATAATGACCTGGTCATCAATTCGGAAAACAAAGGGATAGCCAATGTCTTCATGTATATGAGACGGGCTAAAGATGTCCATCCTGATTTGAAAGAGTCAAAAGAGAAGTCCATTGTCTTTGATCAGAAAGGCTGTACTTTCGAACCACACGCTTTGGTTGTGCGGACCGATCAGAAAGTAATCGTTAAGTCAGGTGATCCTGTTGCCCATAATACTCATACCTTTCCGCTCAAAAATCAGGCGGTAAATTTTATCCTCGCTCCCAATGATCGTGAAGGTAAAGAAGTCGAAAACGTCATTCCAGAAATTTTGCCCATGCAGGTGAAATGTGACATTCACCCCTGGATGACTGCTTACTGGTTTGTTGTGGATCATCCCTACGCTGTGGTTTCTGATAAAGACGGCAAATTTACGATTGAAAACCTGCCTGCCGGAAAAAATGATTTCCGTATCTGGCAGGAAAGAGCTGGCTATCTGGATCGCAAATTTACCGTGAACATCAAGCCGGGTGAAACCGTTGATATGGGTGAAGTTAAATTCAAACCATCGCAATTTGAAACGAAATAAGAACTCTCTGAATTTCAGAGGTTTCAGATAGGGACACGTCTAACCGGGCGTGTCCTTTTTAGTGCCTGTAAACCGTTGTTGAAAATGGTGAGGAATTCAGGACCATGCAGAGACTTCGCGGTTGTATCGCTCTTTTAGTATGCGGAGCGTTCAGTTTCTCAACTGAGATTGGTCTGGCGCAACCGGAATCGCAGGTCATCACATCCCGCTTTCGAGAATCTGTATCACTGGATGTCAATAATACGGTACTCAAGAAAATGGGGTCCGTACGCGATTATCTGACTGAGCAGCAATGGGAAGATGCGGTCAAGATTCTCATTCAAATCTCTGATGAGTATGGCGACTCGTTGTATCCCGAATCTCCCGGGAGATATTTGCGCGTGTCTGAATATTGCCAGAATCTGCTGGCAGGATTTCCGCCTGAAGCAATTGCCATTTACCGGGAAAAAGTAGATCCCCGCGCCAAGCGCTGGTATGAGGAAGCGATAGCCAACTCGCGTGAGCAGCAACCCCTGATCAACATTACCGAACAGGCTTTGATGAGCAGTTACGGGGATGATGCCCTGAATCTGCTGGGAGAACTGGCCTGGGAGCAGGGGCAACTGGCGGAAGCACGCTCCTGCTGGCGTAAGCTGATTCCGCGGACTGCTTCTGCTTCTCCCGTCTATGATACCGGATTATTTCATTATCCCGATACAGACTTACCGGTTCCTGAAATTCTGGCTCGTCTGATTCTGGTCAGTTTCTTCGAAGGAAATTTCAGTCAGGCTGACTTTGAATATAGTCAGTTCCGCAAAAAGTATCCGGAGACAGATGGAAAGCTGGCAGGCAAAGAGGGAAATCTGTCCGCCTTGCTGGCTGAAATTCTTGCTGATCGCAGCCGGGTTGCGCTGCCTGAGAATCAGGGAGAGATAAACACATTTGCCGGACATCAGACACGGAATTTCAAAGCCGCGCATCAACTGGAGATTGGCAGGATTGCGTGGACATTTCCAGTGCCGATGGTCTGGAGTCAGGAATTTACCGCGAAACCGGCATTTGGATTTCGCGTACCCCCGGGACTGTTTCCCGTCGTTCATCAGGAACACGTTTTCTTCAATGACGCCGAGCGAATCTATGGGTTGAACTGGAAAACAGGGTTGCCTGCCTGGTCTCAGGACCAGGGGGCCAGCCCGATTCTTTATCCGTCTGCCAGTCATCGCGTCAGCCGTCTGCCTTTTCGACCCGTGGTAGGTGTGCCCCGCTATACATCCACGATTGCAGGAGGTCGCCTTTTTGCCCGCATGGGATCACCGGTAACATCCGTTGCCAAAGACGAACGACTGGGACTGTTTTCTGATCTTGTCTGTCTTGACCTCGATCAGGGGCAAGGCAAACTGTTATGGAAAATATCATCTGCCCAGCTGCGAGAGCAAAATTTTGTCTGGTCTTTTGAAGGGGCACCTGTTGTCTCAGGCAACAGGCTGTATGTGGTATTACATCGGGGTTTTCCTGAAGTGCAGACGAATGTGGCCTGTTTTTCTGCTGACACAGGCGAATTGATCTGGAATCAGAAAATCTGTCTGGCATTGAGAAGTATTGAGGAAGGAGTCAATTACATCAGTCATCTGCTACTGACTCTGGGGGAAGATCAACTTTACCTCTCGACTGACATGGGGGCAATCGCTTCCCTGGATACCGTTGATGGAAAGTTGAACTGGCTGGTCACATATCCTTCTCAGGATAAGACTGACAGAGATGAGTTGAGTAATCATATGAAAACAGGACTGGTTCCCTGTCTCTATGATCGGGGGATACTATTTGCTGCACCACAGGATTCCTCTCAACTGATGGCTTTCGATGCGGAATCTGGATTACTGCTCTGGCAGAGGCAATGGCCGGAGCAGATACGAAATCTTCTGGGGGTGACACAGTCAACACTGGTTATCAGTGGAAACCGGTTGTTTGGACTGGATCGAGATACTGGCAGGATCACCTGGAAAACTGGTTATCACGATCCTGAAGGTTTTGGATATGGAAGAGGAATTTTAGCCGGCAAGTATATTTACTGGCCTTTAAGAGAGGAGATTCTGGTTGTACATGCAGAACAGGGATACCTGAAACAGAGGATATCTCTGCGGAAACAGTACGGCGAGTCGGGCGGCAATTTAGTGGTAGTGGGAAATCAGTTGCTGGTCGCGCAACCGCGCAGGTTGACGGCGTTTGGAACTGATGCGCGTATCCCGATGAATGATTCGAAATAAATATCTGCGTTAAGTATCAAATAGACGGTGTCCCGTTTTATATTCAAGAGTACTGTTTACAAAACATGATTTTATACTTTTTAGACAAGGTGAATGACATGAAGTTTTCGTATCGTGAGTTCCTCGGTTTGATGTTGAGTTTTGCCTGTATGTGCAGTCTGACTGCAAATGCGTTCGGCCAGGTGAATGCACCTCCCGGCAAACTGGAAGTGGGTGACAGTGCTCCCGCTTTTACTGCAAAGGACGATCAGGGCAAAGGCTGGAAATCAACGGACTATGTTGGCAAGAAGGTACTTGTCGTGTATTTCTACCCTGCTGATTTAACGGGCGGCTGTACCAAGCAGGCGTGTGGTTTTCGTGATGATATGAAAAAGCTGCAGGGGGAAAATGTGGAAGTGATCGGCGTCAGTGGTGATTCCGTTCGCAATCATCAGCTCTTCAAGAAAGAGCATGATTTGAATTTCACTCTGCTGGCTGATGAAGATGGCGGGGTTGCCAAAAAGTTTGGTGTGCCTCTGAAAGCAGGCGGATCAATTAAACGCACTATTGATGGTAAGGAAGAAACCTTAACACGCGGTGTAACAGCGGCACGCTGGACTTTTGTGATTGACAAAAATGGCAAAGTTGTGATGAAAAATACCAAAGTCAAAGCTGCTGACGACAGTAAAGCGATTTTGGAAGTGGTCAACCAGCTGAAATCGTAATCAGGGATTTGCTTGAACATTTCGTTCAAAATCTCTCAATCAGACTACCAACTCATCCGCAAAATGCATCTTTCGTACTCGACAGCCAATAGACTGACGACGTACAATTGATGCTGCGGGTGAAGTAGTTCTTATTGTGACCGAGGAGGGATTGAGCTGTGCATGCTGTCCGTTTCACCAGAATTCTATCGGCTGTCATGCTTATTTCTCTCTCAGGTTTGATGTGGGGTACCGGTTGTGAAAAATCCGGGCAAACAGCCCAGTCTCAGACTGGTGTCTCTGAGAAAGATTTGGAAAACTCCACAGCAGACGTTTCCACAGCAGAACAGTCTGCGATGGATGCAGATCAAGCGCAGACAGAACGGGTGACTTATCAGTCGGGTATGGAGATTGGCGCGATTCCCATGCCATTTGAAGTGTCTGATGTGACCGGTCCCAATAAAGGGAAGACATTGTGTTATCGCTGCCTGTATGGTGAGCGGCCTGTTGTGGGTATCTTTGTCAGAGAGTTGGATGCACCGACAACAATGTTGATTAAGAAAATTGATTCAGAAGTCGCCACGCATCAGGATGAGAAACTGGCTGCTTTTGTTGTGATGCTGACTGATACACCCGTTGACGTAAAAAGGGATCTGGAGAAAATCGCCAGTGAAAACCAGATTAAGCATGTCCCACTAACCGTTTATGAAGGAACAGCCGGTCCTCCGGGTTACAATATAAAGCAGGACGCCAGTGTGAATGTGATGATGTGGGAAGGTGTTGTCATAGCAAACCGTGCCTGGCAGGCAGGACAGCTGAAGCCGGAAGAAATCAGAGAGGTCATTGCAGATACGAGACTGATTGTTCATTGACGCTACTGGATTATTCTTCAAGCGGGACCACTGGCTTCGACGCACGCCCGGGACCTGTGTTACTTTAAATCAGAATTATGGAAAGTGGAATTCTTTCATTTGCCTATGGTTTCTCAAATATTATCATTCCGACTTTCCATCAGATGCCATCAATGCATTGCTGTACTGACGATGGTTCTGATTCAGTGTCTCATTTCCAATGTTAGCTGTCATGCGCAGCCTTTGCGCAATGATGGGGTTGGAGATGGGATTTTAGAGGGCGATCCGCATGCACTGTTCCCTACCAGTCGGCTTTATTCAAAAAGTTTTCAGGATGCAAAACAACTGCTCAGCGAGCAAAAGTATCCGGTCGCGATACCTGAGCTGCAGTCCATTCTGGATGCGCCGGAAGATTTCCTGCAAACGGATTCAGTGACTGGTTTTGAAAGTCTGAAAGAGGCTGCGCAACAGTTGATCGCGACGCTGCCTGATGCCGGCAGGCGTTATTATTCACTGCAATATGGTCCTGCGGCTGATCAGATGCTGCAACAGGCAGAAGCGCTGGATGATAACAATCTGCTTCGCGAGATTGTTCGTCGCTATTTCTTTACCAAAGCGGGTGCAGAGGCAGCCTATGCGCTGGGCGGGTATTACTTCGAGCGCGGAGATTTTCTGGCAGCAACCCAAATCTGGGAGATGCTCAGTACGCAACATGAACTGGCGCTTTCAAAAGAACCACACCTGACATTTAAACTGGCTGTTGCCTGGTTTCATCTCGGTAACCTGGGAAAATGCCGACAGGCATTAATGCAGCTGTCGCGCCTGGCAGAAGAGCCTGTTTACCAGTTTCCGAATGGCACAAAGGTCTCTCTCTTTACCGCGGATGAAAATCCGGTGGAGTGGTTATCGCGGCTGACAGGCAGGCTTGATCTACGCGTGGCGCGGGAACAGGGTGACTGGACCATGTACCGAGGCAGTCCTGCCCGTACCGCGTCTGCCGAATTTGCGGTTCCCTCTGCGAAACCCCTCTGGCAATTCTCTACAATTCAAGATCCATTCCTGCAGCTTCTCAAGGACCCTCCGCCGGTAGCGGAAATGTTGCAAAAGCTGGGCGCGCATCGCCGCAAGCATGTCGCAGGTGTTTTACCGGCTGCCAGTCCCCTGGTTATTCGAGATCAGGTGATTTTCAGAACACATCGTAATCTCAAAGCGGTTTCATTGAAGACGGGCAAATTAAGCTGGGAGACCACACTTTCAGACAAGTTGTATCAGGAGTTACTCAAAGATCCACAGAACACGGATGAAGAATTTCTGGGTACTCCACAGACGCCGCTGGAAAAATATCTGGCCCAGCGCGCCTGGCAGGATTACACTGCAGGGCATTTAAGTACTGATGGGAAGCTGGTCTACTGTGTGGAAAATGTGGGGTTCATTGCCGGCTTTTATCACTTCAGCAGGCTTGATCGTGAGAATGTATTGGTCCCCAACTCGTTTAATCGACTGGTGGCATTTGAAGCGGATACCGGAAAGTTTGTATGGGAACTGGGTGGGCCACGGCTGCAGAATCCGATTAATTATTCGGGGCATTATTTTCTGGGAGCTCCTTTACCACTGGATGGGAAGTTATATTGCCTGGCAGAGGAAGGTCGAGAATTTCGTCTGCTGGTTCTGGATGCCGCAACAGGGCAGACCATCTGGACGCAGTCGCTGTACCGGAGTGACTATCCTATAGCCCGCGATTATACAACGGATCGTCGTCCTCTTGATCATATTCGCCGCAGGATAGGCTTGAGTCCCTCTGCCGCGCATGGAGTCCTGGTCTGTCCCACGGGTTCCGGTTGCACGATCGGCATTGATCTCATTCAACGTAAGCTGCTCTGGAGGCAGGTTGATACCGGCGGTAAAGAAATTTCCATGTTTGCCGCTTTCGCCCGCGATTTCAATGGAAATGACGAAGGCTGGGCCGAGTTTACTCCCGTGATCATTGGTAACCGCGTATTGATCGAATCCAGAAAGTCTCAGACACTGCAATGCCTGAGTCTGTTCGATGGGCGTTTGATCTGGTCACGTCCCAGACGAAATAATCTGTTCATTGCCACAATTCACGACGGGAAAATCCTGCTTGTGGGAAATGACCAGATCGAGGCATTGAAGCTGAGCGATGGCTCTCTTGCCTGGCCGAAACCACAGCCAATCGGTGCACCCAGTGGCCGGGGAATTGTAGTGAAGAATACCTATTACCAGCCTGTTGAGACGGGAGAAATATTAAGCATCCGTCTTGATGATGGATTGGTTCTGGCCAGAACACGCGTTGAAACGGAAGGTCTGGTTGGAAATCTGGCAGCCGCTGGAGGAATGCTGGTCTCTCAGAGTGAATCTGAAGTGGTCGGTTTCCAGTCAGTCACAGCGATCGAGGAGCAGATTCGACAGGCGAGTCTCTCAAAGCAGCCAGAAGACCAGGCAATCGCACAGCTGTTAAAGGGTGAGTTGAAGCTGTTTGCGGGGGATGTCACCCAGGCGATGCAGTTTATAGATCAGTCGCTTCAGATTAAACCGACACTGCGTGCCCGGCGGCTGTATGCAGATATCTTCCTGGAAAGCCTGGGTCATGATTTCGCACCGAATGAAAAGCTGATTCCCAAAATGAAAAGCTTGCTGGTGGACGAAGGGCAGCGAAAGAGATTCTTTCAGATTCTGGCGGTGAATTATCAGCAGCGTGGAAATCTGCAGGCCGCTCTTCTGAATTATCTCAGACTGTCCGAACTGAAAGGTCTGCTGGAATCGGAGCCGGTGAAAGGGGGAGAATTTGTCCGCACGGATCGCTGGATACGGTCTCAGCTGGAACTACTGACTCTGCGGGCCTCCGTGGAAGATCGAAAGAAGATTGCCGCATTCTTTTCGCGATATTATTCGGAAAAGCTGGTCCATGCAGATCGTGTTGCCTTGGAACGATTTCTGCAATGTTGTGGCAACCTGCCTGAAACCCAGCAGGCCCGCATGATTCTGGTAGCCCGACTGGATCAGGAGATCGATTCTGCGCAGGAAGAAGATCGAGCTTATTTACAGAGTGCTCTGATGCGGCATCTCAAGCATCTTCGTTCGTCGCAGCAGCCTGTAGTGGCTGCCTACGCGACAGCAAAATTGACAGAGATTTATCTCTCCGCAAATCGAAACGCTCAAGCCGAAGAATATATTGGCGAGCTGCGCACGCGCTGGCCGGACGTGGTTTGCATGGATGGTAAAACCGCGTCGCAGCTGGCTGAACAATGGGAAGCACAACTTGACCGCAAGCAGGCAGTGAGTGCGTCGGCCTGGCAGGGAAAGTCGGTCGAGGTCTATCGTGGGGAGCAAAACAAAGGACAGAATACTTCACTGACGGTTGAGATTATTGGCCTGTCCAATGCTTTATTCAATAACTATCGACTCGAAGTCGGGCCTGCTAAAGAGTGGCTCTTTGCTTACGATGGCCAGGGGCAACCGCAATGGTCGTTCTCTCTTTTGAAAGCCGAAATTGAAGTTCCCCAGCAACCCTATTTTTCAGCGCGTGTGTTTCAACAGTATCTCGTGGTCAATTTTGGCGCCGAATTTTTTATTCTGGATACTCTGAATCGCGATTCAGAAGACCGACCTCTGCTGTTATGGAAACAGCGTCTCATGTCCGGCCCTCCCAGTGTGCGAGATTATATTTCGATTGAACGTACCGGGGTGGCACCTGTGTTGCGCGAGTATCTTACTCGAAACATGGATCGTGAATTATTGGGGCGAATCGGGACAATCAACGAGGAATTTATCTGTTACCAGATCGGTTCAGATCTGATCGCCGCTGATTTGCTGACGGGAGAAATCTTATGGAAGCAACAGGGATTTGGCATCAGCAGCAGGCATTATGGTGATGCAGAGCATGTGATAGTCATCGCAGGCCAGGAACAGGCTGAGCAACGCTATGTTGTGTTGAGTGGTCAGAATGGTGATGTGATTAACACATTCAAGCTGGATCAGGGGGAGTCGCCGATCTTTGCCTTCGAACGCTATCTACTCACTTTGACGATCGAAGCAGACAATGACCGCCAGCTGCATCTGAAGGATCTGACAAAGGATGAGGAAATCTGGAGTCAGAAGCTGAGCGAGAATTCAATTTATACGCTGGGACAGAATTATGAAATTGTCATGATGCATCCAGATGGGACGATTGCTTTTCTGGATTTAATGACAGGCGAACAGAAATTTGCAGTCCAAGGGCAGCCTGCATCCAAGATGATCAACCTGCTCGTACTCAGAAATTCACGTCAGTACCTGGTATTTGTCAGTCTGCCTTATATCGCTGCGGACAGAGCAGATGCCACCAGAGGCAGGGTGGTATTTCGATCGTTGAGCCTGACTTCCTATCTGTTTAATGGAATGGCCTATTCCATCGATCGACAGACGGGAGAATTAATGTGGTCACTGCCTCTGGAAACACAGGGGATTGATTTCTCTCAGTTTTTAGATTTGCCAGTGATGACCTTTGGCATTCGCAGAATCAGGGGGATTACCTCGACTGATGGAACACAGGTTGATTTGCAGGTTGTTGACTTGAGAAATGGAGATGTTGTTCTCAAGGAGACGACTACCAGCAATCGTTTAAGGATCTGGGTAGTCCCTGATCTCGAACGCAACGATATTCTCATCGAGCCATTTCAGATCCGACTCAGTTTTGAAGATCCGCCGATTGCGGCAAAAAAACCATAGCAGTTTTGACTTCGACCCCGTAATTACAGGTTAGACCGTAGCCAGTTTTACTGTAGCGTCTCTGGGTCTATTTGACCGAGTATAATAGATTGAGAGGCGCTATGGTCAAATGTGCTCGCTCTAATACTGATCCTGGTCCTCATCGTCGTCATCGTAATCCAGGTCATCGAAATCATCATCGTCATCATCATCGTCATCATCATCTCGATCCGGATGTAACGGGTTATCCGGAGCAAAAAAGAAATCGCCCAGACCCATCGGCATCATATTTCCGCCCAGGTTCTGCGTGCGTTTTTCAGACAGCGATTCGAGATCGAGGGCATCTTCACCCAGGCAGGCTTTGAGTGATTCCAGCCAGATGACATCTTTACTGAGGGGATGGTCTTTATCCTGGGCTGCACGTTTTAAAGCCAGCCGGAGGACGTTAATGCCATCACGGGTTGAGAAGTCCAGTTTCAGGCTGTGGGATTGCTGCAGAAAGTCAACCGTCAGGTCGAGCATGTGTTCGTTTGCAAAAGGGAGATGATAATGCAGGATCATTTTTTCATCTTCCCGGTTGGGATGTTCCAGGGTAATGCTGGGCTGTAGGCGGCTCAGAATATAATCAGGAATTTCGAAAGTGGATTCATCTTCATTCATCGTGACAGCACAGCGGAATTCCGGGTGCGCGGGAATCGTCACGCCGGCCACGATGGATTCTACGTAGCGGCGGTGATCCAGCAGGGGAGCCAGGCTGGCCCATGACTTTTCATTCATGCGATTGCCTTCATCCAGAACACAGATCGCTCCGCGAATCATCGCAGTCACCAGGGGGGATGCATGGTAGGCAATCTTGCCGCTCTCAGCCAGTACGGGTGTGACCAGCAGGTCTTCTGGTCGGGTGTCTGCCGTGCATTGGTAAATGTAAAGTTCCTGATCCCGTGTGCGCGCGCCTGCGATCGCGAGTGAAGTTTTGCCAATACCCGGAGTACCCACCAGGCGCGGCGTCAGTGGCATGTCTTTTTCGTCAATCACCAGCCAGCAGGCCAGGAGTTGCTTTAACGCTTCGTGTTGGCCAATCCAGTCACTGGTTGTCTGGTCAGCACGTCCCAGGTGCAACCCTACCCCGTCAATTTCCACTCTGCGCGACATTTGATCAATTTCTATTTTTAGACAGTTAGTCTTGTATGTGACGCTGATTTAGAAGTTTAAACCACTTCAATAATACATAGTCCTGATTATAGGCGTCTCACATCGCTTCTGATAAGTCTGGTCTTCCCTCTCTTCAAAGATGAGTACCAAATTTGATGTCCTGTCAGGAAGAATTTATTTTGACGAATTCTTTAAGTGCTTGATTCAAAAGGGGATATCGCTGCTTAAGTTTAGTGAACCAGTAGGTGTTCAGTGGAAATGTTTTTGAGAAACCCTTTTCCGGTTGATAGAATAAACAGGTTTCCCACACATGAATACTAAGACGCAATCGCGTCATGACATATCTGAAGTGAGTATGCACGTCCTCAGCAGTTTTGAAATCATTTCTTTCGAAGTGTGACTCATTTATCTTGTGTTTCTAAACGCCAATTTAGAAGGGGGGAGGAGCGATGGATAAACCAATTCTCGCTAAGGACATTATGGTCACGAAGTTAATTACATTAACTCCGGAAATGGATGTTCTTGATGCTATAGGGATGCTGTTGAATCACCGAATTTCAGGAGCGCCCGTACTGGATGCGGATTATCGAATTCTGGGGGTGTTTTCTGAAAAGTGTTGCATGGATGTGCTGATAAAAGCCAGCTATGAGCAACTTCCCTCATCACAGATCTTTCCATTCATGGATACCCAGGCGCGTTGTATATCGGAAGATACGGATATGCTGACAATCGCCCAGATCTTTCTCAGCACTCCAACCCGCAGGCTGCCTGTGGTGAGTGAGGATCGGACTCTGCTGGGACAGATCAGCCGTCGTGATCTGCTGCAAGCCGGTAATAAGAGCCTGCAGTTTCGTACGAACATTCCTCAAGAGAAAAACCTGCTGTATCTAAGCGGAATTATGAACCGGGAAGAATCTCCGATATCCTGAGCACTTAACAGAAGTGACATGGAAAGACTTAAAGCAAATTACTGAGAAAAACCAGCTGGACCTGATTCAGCTGGTTTTTCTCGTGTCTGTCGGTTTGATTTTATCAGCCGGTCAACTAAAATCAGGCCACTTCCCTTTCCAGGTGTAGAACAGGCCAGTTGCCTGAGCTATGACTCGAATCGGCGTGCCAACCATTATTTGACGATTCTACTCAGCTAAAGCTATCTATTCGAAGGACTTGCAACATGGACCAGACAGAAATTTTACTCGACGCGGAAGAGAGAATGGACAAAGCGGTTCACGTGTTCCAGGGGCAATTGCAGGGCATTCGAACAGGGCGTGCAACCCCCGGTCTGGTCGATTCAGTCCGGGTTGACTATTACGGATCTCCGACCCCCTTAAAACAGATGGCCAATGTCAGCGTGCCGGAACCACAGCAGATTCTGATCCGCCCGTTCGATGCCGGAATGGTCGGCGAAATTGCCAAAGCAATCACCGCCAGTGATATGGGCCTGGCTCCCAATACCGACGGGCGTGTGGTGCGGTTGAATATTCCGCCGCTATCTACAGAACGACGTCGGCAGATGGTATCACGGGTCAAAGAACTGGCGGAAGAAGCCCGGATTTCAATCAGAAATATTCGCCGTGATGCGAACAAACATGCCGATCAGTCAGAAAAAGACAAAGTGATGGGCGAAGACGAACGTGACGATACCAAAGACCAGGTTCAGGAACTGACCAAAAAGTTCGAAGGTAAAGTCAACAGTATGGCGGATGCGAAAGAGAAAGATGTGATGGACGAGTAGTCTTCACAGCATACTGATTTCTCACCGTTCTGTTTTCACCGGTGTAAAATTTTTTCATTCAGGAAAGCCTTGAGTCAATTTGAGGCATTCATTCTCAGTACCCAACTATTCAAATTTTGTAAAATAAGAGACTGGTTCAAGTTTCCATGGCAAAGAAGACAATCGAAAACGTAGACGTTGCAGGCAAAACCGTATTAATGCGTGTGGATTTCAATGTACCATTGAATGATGAACTCAAGATTACCGATGATCGTCGGGTGCGGATGGCGTTGCCTTCCATCAAGTCGGTCATTGACCGTGGCGGCCGCTTGATTCTGATGAGCCATCTCGGACGTCCTACGGGAGAAGCCAGCGATTCCAAATACAGCCTGAAACCCACAGCAACCTGTCTGGGTGAACTGCTGGGGCAGGAAGTTGCCTTCGCGACCGATACCGTCGGCGAAGATGCGAAAGCCAAAGTGGCTGCTCTAGAGGATGGTCAGGTGTTGATTCTGGAAAACCTGCGATTCAATGCCGGGGAGAAAAAAGGAGATGCTGCGTTTGCAGGCGAACTGGCTGCTTTCGCTGATATTTACTGTAACGATGCCTTTGGAACCTGCCACCGCACAGACGCTTCCATGGTGGCTGTACCCGAAGCAATGTCCGGCAAACCCAAGGTCGTCGGCTTCCTGGTCGCCAAGGAAATTCAATATCTGACCGATGTGATTGCCAATCCCGAACGTCCCTTCGTCGCGATTCTGGGGGGAGCAAAAGTCTCAGACAAAATTAAAGTCATCGATAACCTGCTGGGAATTTGCGATAAAGTTCTCATCGGTGGTGCGATGGCTTACACGTTCGCACTGGCTCAAGGCGGAAAAATTGGGGACAGCCTGGTTGAGAAAGATAAGGTCGACCTCGCGAAAGAGTTAATTGCCAAGGGGGGCGATAAACTGATGCTGCCCGTCGACACGCACTGTGGGGATGACTTCAACAGCAACTGTAACAAGCAGGTTGTCAAAGCAGGCGAAATCCCCGATGGATTTGAAGGCCTGGATATCGGACCTGAGACCGCCAAAATCTACTCGGAAACAGTCAAGTCGGCGAAAACGGTTGTCTGGAACGGCCCCATGGGCGTGTTCGAAATGACTCCGTTTGACGCGGGAACCAAAGCGGTTGCCCAGGCGATTGCGGACAGTGATTCGACCAGTATCATTGGCGGGGGAGACAGTGCCGCCGCAGTTCAACAGCTGGGATTTGCCGACCAGGTTTCGCATGTCAGCACCGGCGGTGGTGCCAGCCTGGCGATGCTGGAAGGTCAGGAATTCGCTGCTGTCAATCTACTGGACGAAGCCTGATTCGGTCTAGATTCAAGAAAATCAAAGCACAGTCCATCTTTCGGTGGGCTGTGTTTTTGTTTTGGGAGCAGCAAATCCTCGATACTTCTGTGAAATTCCGTTAAACTGGCAACTGTGATTGACGGGTAGCCTGTTTGTTCGAGTCCTGGTTTCAGCTTCTTATAGAGTGGTGGGATGTGAATTATGAACACAGATTTAATCTCTGCAGAACAGTTGACTGCGTTTCAGCAGGATGGATTTCTGATTGTGGATGCTCTATTCAGTCAGGAAGAAGTGACTCTGTTAGGTCAGATTGGTCGCGCCGACCTGGCCATGCAGCAGGTGACCTTCAGTCGCGCTGATGGAGAAGGGGGCGCGGTCAAACTGAATGTCGAGAACGAAGTCGGCGATGATATTTATGGTGCGATCGCCTCCAGCCACCGTGTCGTAGATCGCATGGAAGCATTGCTGGGCGACGAAGTTTATCACTATCATCACAAGATGATTCAGAAAGAAGCGAAAGTCGGCGGCGCCTGGGCCTGGCATCAGGATTACGGCTACTGGTACAACAATGGCTGTCTGTCTCCTGATATGGGCAGTTGTATGATCGCCGTCGATCGTGCGACGGTGGAAAACGGCTGTCTGCAAGTGCTCAAAGGCAGTCATCTGCTGGGCCGCATCGACCATGGAAAAGTCGGCGATCAGACCGGCGCCGATCCCGAGCGGGTCGAAGCAGCATGCAAACGGCTGGAACTCTTCTACTGCACACTGGAGCCGGGGTCTGCCATCTTTTTTCATTCCAATCTGCTGCATCGTTCTGATCAGAATAAGAGCGAGCATCCGCGGTGGGGTTTCATCTGCTGTTACAATACGCGTCACAACAACCCCTATAAAGAATCGCGTCATCCCCGGTATACGCCTCTGGCAAAACGTGAGGACGCTGATGTACTGCGCGTAGGGCACGCTCAATGGGAACAGATGCAGGCCCATCCCTCGCTCTGAAAATGAATCGACTTTTGAGAAAACTATGGGAGAAGCAACAGATTCCTCAGCCGCTGATCAAAGTCGAAAATCTGCTTTGATCAAGCAGATGGCATACGATTGTGGCTTCGACCTGGCCGGCCTGGCGCCCGCGATCACTCCGGCAGGCTATCACCACTTTCTGGAATGGCTGAATCAAGGCTACGCGGGTGAGATGAGTTATCTCGAACGCCGCAAAGACGCGTACCAGCATCCCGAACATGTGATGAGTTCCGTGCGCAGCGTGCTGATGCTGACATTGAATTACCGCACAGAGGAACCGCCGCCGGTCACCGGTACGGAAGCCAGGGTCTCGCGCTATGCCTGGGGAACTACCGATTACCATAAAGTGATTCGAAAAAAACTGAAGCAGCTCTCTCGGCGGATTCGGGAGGCGTTTCCGGATTGTGAAACGCGGGGCGTTGTGGATACGGCTCCCTTACTGGAACGGGATTTCGCACAGTTGGCCGGCCTGGGCTGGATCGGGAAAAATACGCTGCTGCTCAATAAGTCTGAGGGAAGCTGGTTTTTTCTGGCCGGGCTGCTGTTGAGTGACGAGCTGGATTATGATGAACCGCATCATGCTTCGCATTGCGGTACCTGCACGCGTTGTCTGGATGCCTGTCCGACCGATGCCTTTGTGGAAGGGGGCGTTCTCGATGCGCGAAAGTGCATTTCTTATCTGACCATTGAATTACGCGACCAGCCAATCCCGCAGGAGTTACGCCCCGGTTTAGAGGATTGGGCTTTTGGATGTGACGTCTGTCAGGATGTCTGCCCGTGGAATCGCAAAACTCCTCTGAGCCGCGAAATCGCGTTTCAGCCTGTGGAAACGTATGCACCCCTGGATGCCTGTGAATTATTGACGCTGGATGAAACAGAATATCAGGATCGATTTCGCAGTACCCCGATGTCTCGCTCAGGCAGAGCGGGTTTATTGCGGAATGCGGCGATTGTGCTGGGCAACCGCGGTGATGTGAGTGCCGTGCCTGTGTTGAAAAAGGTGCTCAGTGATGCAGAGCCGTTAATTCGGGGCGCAGCGGCCTGGGCACTGGGAAGGCTGGGAAATGCGGAGATTCAAACCTTTCTGGAAGAACAGTTGTCTGTTGAACTGGAGCCGAGTGTCAGGCAGGAACTGCAACAGGCGATTACGGAAATGGAAACTCGAAGTAAATAAACTGGAAAATGGCTGGGGAAAGTATCAGGCTCTAATGGAAAAAATGGATGACGTATATTACGATCATCTACAGTTGCCGTGATTAAAAACACAAACAGATACCTTATATATAATAGATAACGGGAGTCAAAGATGGGCGATCAACTACTCATCGGCGTGAATGGAGCCGCTGGTCGAATGGGGCAGCGTGTGGCAGTTCTGATCTGTCAGGACCCTGACTTAAAGCTGGGAGCCGCATTAGAATCAGAGAATTCACCGGCTCTGGGGAAAGACGCTGGGGAAGTCGCAGGCATCGGTCCGATCGGGGTCAAGATCCAATCGGAACTGACGGACCGTGTGGATGTGATCATCGACTTCTCCCTGCCAGCCGGTCTGATCAAAATTGCCGGGATCTGTGCCGAACGGCAGATTGGTCTGGTCGCTGCGACGACAGGTCTGACTCCCGAGCAGCGGAATGAAGTTTTGACGGCTTCACAGACCACGCCTCTGATTCTGGCACCTAACATGAGTCTGGCGGTGAACCTGATGATGAAACTGGTTCGCGAAGCCGCTCATTCGCTGAAAAATTCGCCGGGGGGCGTTGATGTGGAAATCATCGAACGTCATCACCGGTTTAAAGAAGATGCCCCCAGCGGAACCGCTTTACATTTCGGTGAAATCGTCGCTGATGAAATGGGCCAGACGGAACACGTTCATGGTCGAGCAGGACGCCCGGGGCCACGACCTGTTTGCGAGATTGGATACCATGCTTTGCGCACTGGAGATAATGTGGGTGAGCATACCATCGTGTTCGGCATGATGGGGGAAACGATCGACCTGACCGTGCGCGGGCATACCCGTGACAGCTATGTTTATGGCGCCTTGACCGCGGCGAAATACCTGGCAGCTCAGAAGCCCGGTCTGTACACAATGGCGGATGTGCTCGGTCTGAATTAGCCTGTGCTTAGCTTCCCCTAGACTGTGTCCAGTTTTACTGTAGCGTCTCCAGGGCCATTTGGACCGAGCATAATAGATTGGGAGACGCTATAGTTAAATGTGATGCGCTCTAGCGTCTTCAGGGCATGTAGGCAGAGTCGCATTCGGCAGAGCCGCCTTGGTATAAGGTGTGCGTAATAGTCACTTATATTGACAGGTCTCCCTGTTTTACCAAGTCTGTGAAATGGTCAAGAGTCCTATACTCTGCAACCGATACAAAAAGAGCGCTGACTGCGTCTCTTTAGAGCAGATAGATAGGGAACTGGTGATTGAATCGCCGACTCTCTGAGGCTCAGGGATTGAGTTCTTATCTGCAGTTACCAGGTTATTCAGCTCTCGAAGGAACGAGTGATGAGTTGGCTTAAGTCTCTCAATTATAAACGTTTTCTGCAATTATTCTCGAAAAGCAGTACTGCGTCAGAGCCCCGTTTTCTGTTCCGCTGGAATCAGACCACGAAGGTTTTTGCCGGTTTGCTGGCGAGTCTCTTTTCGATGATGGCGTTATTGTCATTTTTTGGCTCGCTGGAAGGATCGGAAGAAGATCAGCGACCTGAATTGCTCTCTCCCGTGCTGGGTACCAGTGATGAGCTTTCCATGGAGTTTGGCCTCGATGCGGAATTGCCTTTGCAAGGCCCTGCATTTGCAGAACCAGACGCGAAGAATCCTGTTCAGCAGGATTCGCTGATTCAAACGGTCTCAGTCGATCGGGCACCATCAGCAGGCGCTGATCAGGCTGCGGTCTTGCATGCAGTGGGACAGACATCGGAAAATACCAATGGGCATATTCAGCAGGTTGCTGGAGATCATCCCATCTATGTAACACCCCGAAGATCAGCAGGCATTCAATCCGTTGTACAGGAAAATGAAGCGGTCTGGCTGACAGGGGAAATCGAATCGCTGGAGTAATCTTCGATAAACGAAATGGATTATCGACGTCCTAATATCAATCAATTGAGTGTCAGTACAAACATCCGACACTGAAACATACGCGGGAAACAGAGTTTATGTATCAGAGCTACTGGAATCTGAAAAGTGGTCCCTTTGAAGAAAAGATGGATGCTTCTTTTTTTTACGACAGCAATCCGCATCAGGCTGGCTTGTTAAAGCTCGAATATCTGGTTGAAAACTGCAAAGGTGCCGGTCTGCTGGTCGGCGGGTCTGGCATGGGCAAGTCGTATCTCTGTCACGTGCTGAAAAGTCAGCTGGCTGAAATTTATCAGCCGTTCGTGCATCTCGTCTTTCCGCAGTTGTCACCCATTGAATTGATTTCATATCTGGCAGTCGAACTGGGAGCAGAAGAAGCCGGCATTGAACCCCTGGTTCCTGGCAAAGACCGGATTGTCCGGGCCCTGCATCGTCAGTTGCAGTTATTGTGTGAGCAGGGTTACAAGCCGGTGATTGTCATTGACGAAGCGCATCTGATTGTCGATCAGCGGATCTTCGAAACACTGCATCAGCTGCTCAACTTTCAGCAGACTTCTGACATCGACTTCACGCTGCTGCTGGTGGGCGACCAGTTACTGCTCAGCCATCTGCAACGCTCGTCTCAACTGGATAACCGGATTGCCGTGCGTTGCCTGTTGAAATCGTTTTCGGCAGAAGAAACCCAGAGCTACGTCGAACATCGCCTGGAAGTGGCTGGTCGCTCTGAACCGGTTTTTGCAGCAGAAGCATTTCAGACACTGTTTGAGCTGACACAGGGAAACCCACGGAAGATTAATCGACTCTGCGATCTGGGTCTGCTGGTTGGTTACGCCGATGAACTGTCCCTGATTACGCCCGACGTGCTGGAAGCCGTCGCCGAAGAACTGGTGACGTCGATCCCGGATTAGGCTGTGTCCCGTTTTTACTGTAACGGCTCCAGTCCGATTTGGACCGAGTGTCAGAGCTTGAAAATGAGGATTGCAATGAAAGCGATGGTACTTAAATCATTTGGCGGACCGGAATCGTTCGAACTTTGTGACGTACCCAGGCCCGTGCCGCACTCAGGCCAAGTCCTGGTCCGGGTACATGCAACCTCCATCAATCCGTTGGATTTCCAGGTCCGACGTGGCGATTATCCCGACTTGGTGCAACTGCCTGCCATTACCGGACACGACGTATCTGGCGTTGTCGAAGAAGTCGGGCTGGGTGTGACCACCTTCTCTCCAGGAGACGAAGTCTGGTACACCCCGCAAATATTTGACGGGCCAGGGAGTTATGCCGAGTACCACATTGCTGCCGAAAGCATTATCGGAAAGAAGCCTGCTTCATTGAGCCATCTTGAGGCGGCAAGCCTGACTTTGGTTGGTGGGACTGCGTGGGAAGCACTGGTCGTACGTGCGGCGCTACGAGTGGGGGAAAGCATTCTGGTACACGGCGGCGCGGGAGGAGTTGGTCATGTGGCGATCCAGCTTGCAAAAGCCATGGGAGCGAGGGTGTTTACGACTGTGCGCGAAGTAAACTTTGAGTTCGCACGAAGTTTAGGGGCCGATGTGCTCATCGACTACAAACAGGAGGATTATGTCGACGCCATTATGCGGGAAACGAGTGGTCGCGGAGTCGATGTGGTGTTCGACACCATCGGCGGCAACACATTGTCGCGCAGCCCCGACACGCTCGCGCAACTTGGCCGCGTTGTCACGATCGTGGACATTGCACAGCCACAAAACGTCATTCAGGCCTGGGGCAAGAATGCGAGTTATCACTTCGTTTTCACAAGACAAAACCGTGGCAAACTTGATGAGTTGAGCGCATTGCTAGAGCGCGGTCAACTGCAGCCACACGTGGGCGCAGTCTATTCGCTTGCCGATATTCCGCTCGCCCATGCCCGGCTGGAGAGTCTCAATAACGGTGTTCAAGGAAAGATCGCAATTGCAGTCGACAGTCGGCTTATATCGTAAGACCCTTAAAAAGGGGCAAAGATAAAAAGGTACCATTCGTTCCGTCCACCGTTTCCGTCCTCGTCAGTCTCCGATTCATGTCTGCAGGCTTTCTAACCGGATATCACTGACAGCTGAACCGCCACAGTGATCGCCAGCCGACCGATCCTGCCAGCAAACATCTGCACCTATGGAGCAATCAGCCATTGCCCAACGAATCCCGCTCAGGTGGAACGATATTCGCATCATGTTGCAGTGATACTCCACGAGGCCGCATGGGCGGACCCGTTCACTGAAACTGCAGGGGATTTACCGATGACTGATTCCGAAACACATACCAGCAATGCGAGTCGAACTCTCGCCTATGAATGCCCTCACTGCGGAGCGACCAATACAGTCGATCCCGCTGCGATTGGCGAGCTCGTCACGTGTGCGAAGGACAATTGTGGTCAGGTCTTCAAGATTGATGCCCCGGCCGGTCACCTGCTTCGGGACGACGATCCAAAGGTGGTCGCGGCGCGGGCGCATCATCAGGATACCACGGTGTCTCAGACTGAGCAGGAACTTTGCACCGTGCACCCGGCGATATTCGGCAATCATCCGTTCTCGTTTCTTGGGTGTCTGCTGGTTGTCATTGGGGGTATTGTCGGGGCGGTGATGTGGCGGGACGAGTTGATCCTGTTGTATTCCGGATTGACTCTCGCCGTAGCTGGTGCTTTAATTCTGTCGTATTGGTGGCTTCAGACCCGGTTCCGATCCGTGACCGTGACTTCAAAACGAACACTCTACACTCAGGGTATCTTTTCCAGACAAACGAGCGAAGTGCAGCACGATGACGTCCGCAACATGCAGGTGAATCAGAGTTTCTTCGATCGTCTGGCTGGCGTCGGACACCTGGCAATCTCCAGCTCCGGCCAGGATGACATGGAGATCGACGTTCGCGGACTGAAGTCACCACAGCGGGTGATCGACATCATTCGCGAATATCAGTAAATAGAAAAAGGTGTCAGGAACCTTTTATCGATCAGAAGGGCTGGATTCAGTGAAGTATTATTGGCTAACTCCCAAGGATCAAAGAAGGAACAATTGGATTCTTCACTGCGAGACCGCATTCGGGGTCTCACTTCGGACAAAATACGCTGATTTGCAATGCACCAAATGTCGCAAGGTGGATGAATTGGCGGCGATCGAACGTGGAATCGATGCGGATGTTAGCATTTATAGTAAATCTGACTTCCTAACCAGTGACGATGGTTTCGTAGCTGTTTCGAAACGCTTCCGCGACTCACTCGCCTCACACAATGTTTCCAATATTTCGTTCGTTTCAATTCCAGCGTCAGACAACTACTTCATCATGCTGCCTAATGCCTTTGCGGCGATTGTAAGCGACAACGTTGGGATGGAGTTCCACAGAAAATGCGCTACGTGTGGTCGATTCCGCGAAACATGTTTTTTCCCCGTATTGGAGTCGTTTGTGGTTAATCCAGATCCACTTGCATTAAATGTACCGGACGTAAATCAAGAGAACACACGCGGTCGCCAGTTTTGGTTTTGTGGGTCGAATGAACTTGTATCCGTGCTCAAGCCGCAAAAACTCAAAGGGCTGGAATTCACAGAGGCATATTAACAAAAACGCAGATAACCAAGCTATGAACACGGAGCCGCCGACAGCGTGTTTTGCCAATGGAGAGTCGTTCGCGACGGACAGAAAAAGGTGTCAGGAACCATAAATTGACATTGATCATGGAAAGCATAAAGGGGAGAGGGTTCAATAAAAAAAGTCCTGACCCAGTAATGCGATTATGCGTTCTGTTTCCGGTCACATCACTTTTGATGTTGAAGCGCGAATGCACTGCCAGTGAATGCTGGTTTCATTTGTCGATTGACCGGCATAAAAGATAACCAGAAGTTCATTGTCAGGCAACAACGCTGTCGCAGGCAAACCAACAGCGAAATTGGACATCTCCTCCCAGGCAGCAAGCATGTCGCCTGGTCGCATCAAATTATGGGATGCTCCCTGCGAATAGAGTATTATTTCACTCTCAACTGGCCAATGATGTCCGCCATCTTTGCTGGTGCGAAGCTTGATAGTGGGGGTTTCTGTGCGATCTACATAAACCATCACAAGCTGACCATCTGATAAACGCACTGGTGCTGCCGGCTGACCAGGAACGTCAGTATCCCAAAACGTCGACCAATCGTCATAACTGGTTTCAGTCTTTCGTGCGTGTATATTGAGATATTCGCCAGTCTCTCGATCAAACGTCCAGAATAAATCTAACAGGTCATTTTCGCCGACCAGTGCGGGGCGTTGATCCCAGTAAAATATCCTCAATGCCGGGTCATCACTGGTGACAATGTGATTTGACCAGGTGTGACCATCATTGTCAGAAAGCAGCAGGATCGAACGATGATGCCAGGGTGTCTTGTCGAAATAGGGCTTATTGAGTTCAAGTTGAATCGCCAGCAGGCTGCGGTCCTCTGCATCACGGAATTGAAGAATCGGTCCTGTCAACGGCGTAGGAAGATGGTCGAACTCACTACTGACAAAGGTCGGCGACGACCAGGTCAGGCCATCATCTTTTGATCGACTCAGACAAATTCGAGTATCGAGTAACCCCTCCGTCTCTTCATTGAAAAATGCTCGTGAGGGATCACGAGCATCGACCCAGCAGAGTGCTGCGATGAGTGTGCCATCATTCAAGGCCGTAAGATAGGCAGCGCGAAAACTGCCTGGAGTCAGTTTGTCAAACTGAGGTGGTTCAAAAGGCCTTATCGGCTCTGACCAGCTGGCCCCTCTATCATCAGACCAGCAAAGCAGCGGGTGTTGGCCTGACAGGCCACTTTTTTCAGGCGCAGCCCGAAAACTCACCAACCAGCGTCCTGTCGTGGAAACGCATACGCCGGGGAATGCGCAACTTTGTCGGTCAGTTCCAATATGAGACGGATAGACAATTCCTTGATCGATAATCTGCATGGTAAAGTTTCTCACGATCCTGAACTCCAAGATGAAAAACAATCAGACATGGAACCAATTCCTTTACACTTCTTGACAACATCCAAGACAGTCGCTGCCCCCTTTAATCTCTCCTGGCACTCGGCTCACTTTAAGGCTTTTCAGGCGGAGGTTTAATCTCAGTTGCCGGTGTTTCTGTTGAGGTATTTGCTTCAATGATCGCTGCGGAAGCTGATTGGGTTTGTGACTCTTTCGCTGGTTCCGATTCGATTATTTTTTTACCTTTGAGCAGGCTCTTTGCTGTATTCCACCAGGCCACCATGTGCAAAATCACCATCACCGTTCCGGCGATCAGGAAGAACCACAATCCGAGAAACGATAACCACTCTTGAAGGTCTTTAGATGTAATTTGATCCCGCCACTTACACCATTTACCTTCATATAAATCTAATAACAGGTAATCCCACAGAAGAAACAGACCAAGCAAAAAGGCAGAAAGCACCATGGGAACATCAGCCAGAGTCAACCACCCCAACTTCTTCCTTAGATCCCATTTTTTATCTTCTGTCTTTTGATCATTCCCGGACAAATCTTGAATTTTTTGAATTGCGATCAGTCTAATGGCAGAAAGATAAGCAGATAAAGTGACGGCTAACCCAAAGATCGCCAGCAGGCTACTTGTCTCAGTAATCATGATTCAACTCCTCTCGACTGTGATCAGGGTCAAATGAAAAATTACGCTGACAGAATGGCTGAAGAACCATTCGTCAGACTCCATTCGAGAGTGCCTGCAAAGGCCAGTTTAACAGATGATTTCTTTTGTCGAAAGTAGTTATTTGATTTCTGCTGCTCAAACAAATCACTTCCAGGGACAGAGAAAAGGGGATAGGAACCTATCGATGGCGGTTTGGTCGAATTAGAAAGCGGTTCCTGGTATCTCGGGTACGAGCGACATTGGACCAGGCAGGCCGGTTTTTCCGTCCGGACGTTTTTTTCGGAATTTATTTGTAAGAAACCGCACGCTCAAGTTACTAATACTATTGGAAAGCGGTTTTCCTTACCTGACGAAGGTAGTCTCTGTGCGGGAACTGGTTTGATGAGCATGGCTTCTCTGTCAGGCAGGTGTTTACGCCCTCACAGCAAGGATGGGTGAGGATCATTTTACTTTTGCGGGGATACGAAGATGAACGCTCAGCGCTGTACCTTAATCCTGCTGTTACTGGTTGTAAATCTTTGGGTAGCACTGCCGACTGCGTTGTCGCAGAATCTGACAGATGAATGGGTTACGCAAGCGGCTGAGCCGTTGATTGAAAAGCGAGTTGTCGACGGGCTTTCGATCGGTTACATCGAAGGCAAGCACTCCGGAATGGTGCACCTGGGAAGCGCGAGCCGCGCCGGCAAAAAAGCTGATGACCTGACTGTTTATGAGTTAGGATCAATCAGCAAGGTCTTCACAGGCTTAATGCTGGCCGACGCGGTCGTACGGGGTGAAATTGATTTGAATGCGGCAGTGGACGTAACCAATCCGACTGGGATTCGGTTGCCGTCGCGTGACGGGCGGTCGATCAAGTGGATTGATCTGAGTACCCACCGGGCAGGGCTGCCACGGCTCCCCGGTAATCTACAGCCAACCGATTTGACGAATCCGTATCGTGATTACGATTCAAAAAAGGCAGCGGCGTTTCTGAATCAATACCCACTGCCTCGCTCGCCTGGTGCCTCGCAGGAATACTCCAATCTTGGCGCGTCGGTGCTTGGATATCTGGTCGCGCAGCAGGCTGGCCTGTCCTATCAACAGTTGCTGCGGAAGCGAATTGCCAAGCCACTGCAAATGACCGACTGCAGCGTTTCACTAAGCCAGGATCAAACGGCGCGGCTCGCCACGCCGCATGACAGGTTCGGCTCAGCTACACAACCCTGGACGTTTTCGGACCTGCCGGGTGCCGGCGGAATTCACGCCACGATGCGCGACATGCTGCGTTTCGCACAGGCGCAATTAACTCCGCCAGCGGGAAAAACTGGCGAAGCAATTGAGTTGGCCTGGAAACAACAGCGCGACGCGGACGCATCGGGGCCGGCGATGGGACTGGGCTGGGTGATTGCCGGCGATGGGCAGACTCGCTGGCACAACGGTCAGACCGGTGGATCACATTCGGCACTCTTCATCAATCGTAAATTAAACTGTGCCGTGATTGTGTTGTGTAATACAGCCGTACTCAAAGAAGTTGATCAACTGGCGATGCAGCTGGTACTGAAAGCAGCCGGTCAGGAAATCAAATCGGAACCAGGTAAAACTTCAGCTTCTGAATCGAATGACCTTGCCATTGATGCGAAACATCGTCGCCGGTTGGTGGGTCGGTATCAATTGACGCCGAACTTCATTTTTACTGTCAGTGATCGTGATGGGCACCTGATGGTTGCGATTACCAATCAACCGACCCAGGAGGTCTTTCCCGATTCTCCTGCGCGGTGGTCCTACCGTAGCGTCGACGCCACATTGGAATTTAATCTGAGCAAAACGGGGCCCGCAAAAAGCTTGATTCTACATCAAAATGGCGCGAAGCAGACGGCCTATCGAATTAAGTGAGCGATCTATGCGTTGGCTGTGAGCCTGATCGCTTTGACCGTCAGCTAGACTGTGTCCAGTTTTACTGTAGCGTCTCCAGGGCCATTTGGACCGAGTATACTAGGTTGAGAGACGCTATGGTTAAATGTGATGCGCTCTAGAGGGTATCCGAAAACTAAGAAAAGGGTGAACAGTCTGGCCTGAGATTTGCATGATTCTGCTCTCTGAAAGGAGGCTTTATCATGCCCACACGATCCCGTACAGAGCTAAGCCGGCTCGTCGACACGGGATCCAGGACGGACCCAACTGTAGAATTAACCGATAAACAATGGAGTTTAATTGAGGATTTATTCCCTTGGGAACCTCCGGCGCCCCAGGGTGGACGTCCCAAAGCAAAACCCAGAGCCTGTTTCAATGGTATAATGTGGATACTTCGGACAGGAGCCCGCTGGAAAGATTTACCAGAGAGGTATCCTCCAAAATCGACCTGTCACGACCGTTTGAAGGAATGGTCGGAGTCAGGTCTGTTCGATCAAGCATTAGAACGATTATTGAGAGCCTTGGAAGAATCGGAGATATTAGACCTGACAGAAACCTTTGCCGATGGCACATTTGCTTCGGCAAAAAAAGGGGTAAACAGGTTGGACCGACACGCCGTGGCAAAGGAACTAAGATTATGATTTGCGTGGACGCCCAGGGGATTCCCCTAGCAGTCGAGACGGAATCAGCCAACCGTAATGAAGCAATTCTGGTCGAACCGTTGATTGCAAAAATGACATTGAAAAAACGACATCCTCAGCGATTGATTTACGATAAAGCGGGAGATTCACAAAAATTGCGAGACTGTTTGGCTGAGCAGAATATCGATTTTATTTGTCCCCACCGGGACATCAAAAACCGAAAGCAGAAAAGCCAAGATGGTCGCAAGCTCCGACGTTACAAGCGACGTTGGATTGTTGAGAGGACGATCTCCTGGTTACATAATTATCGGCGAGTGGTGACACGATGGGAGTACCACAATCACCTTTACACAGGCTTTGTAAAGCTGGCCTGCCTGTTCACCATTATTAAACGGTTTTCGGACCACCTCTAGCGGGAGCGAGGCATCTTGCAGCATTGATCGTATTAAAAGAGAAAACGATGCTGCATTCACGCGGGAAGATGATATAAATGGTAT